>JBBQXN010000067.1:0-18529 GCA_038209585.1 Burkholderiales bacterium | reverse complement strand
CTGGCCAGGGTCCCAGTGGGCCAGATTGGGAAAGATGCCCAGCAGGTTGCTGTCAGACAAACCCAGCCAGCGGCCCAGCGTGGCGCCCAGCTGATCGACAGACGTGCCGGGCAACAGTGAGCCATTGCCCAGCTGGTCGGGTTGCCGTCGAAGTTGTTGTTGTTGGTGTTCTTCTTCGCCAGCAGCGGGAAGCGGCCGAAGTCGCTGGCGGTGAAGGTGGTGACCTGGTTGCGCGCGCCCAGGTTGCCCAGCGTGTCGTCGAAGTACTTCATCGCCTGCGCCACGCGCCCCATTAGGTGGGCCTGGTTGGGGTTCTGGAAGTCGTGCGTGTCGAAGCGGCCCAGGCTGACGAAAAAAACCTGGCGCCGGGTGCCGGTCTGGCCACGCAGGCCGGCGTCGATCATGCGGGCGACGATCTGGAATTGCTGCGCCAGCGCGTTGGAAGCCGACACTGTTGTTGAACACCATAGCCACATAGCCACATATGCGACAGCCCGGCCACGTCAGCCGGCCCGTAGCTTTCCACGGGGTTGCCGCCCACCCGTTGCGGCGTGCCGTCAAGATTGAGGTTGATCACGCCGATGGACAGCAACTGCATCGATTCGCGGGCGAAGTTCTGGTCAGGGATGCGGCCGGTTACCGGGTCCGCCTTCTGCCTTCTGGTTGCGAAGACGCGAGAGGTAAAAGCCCATCGACGGATGCAGTGCCACGTTTTCCAGCAGGCGGCGGTAGTTGCCGAAGGCCTGACTGCCCAGCATGTCCAGCCAGGCCGCCAGCGCGCGCGGGTCGTTGGCCACGTTGCTGTCCAGCGCCGAGATGACGAAGATTTGCGACAGCGCGTAGGCCACACGCAAACGCAACCGGTCTTCGCTGGTGAAAGCTTGCTTCCAAAGAAAACTCCTCGGGCAGGTTGCCCGACAGCCACTGCACCGGGTGGCTGAACTCTTGCGTAAAACGACTGAATCAGGAGTTTTTTGCGTGCGACTTTGTAAGCCGGGGTCAGGCGCGCATGAATCCCAGGTTGCGTGCGCCGGCGTCGAAGTTGGCGCTGTTGGGGAAGATGTCGAGCAACTGTGTGGGCGACAAGCCGAACCAGCCGCCCAGCGTGGTGCCCAGCTGGTCTACCGCCGTGGTGGGCAGCAACGCGCCGTTGCCCAGCTGGTCGGGGCTGGCGTCGAAATTGTTGTTGTTGCTGTTCTTCAGCGCCAGCGTTGGGAAGCGGCCGAACAGGTCACCGCCCTGCACCGCACCGCCCATGACGAAGTGGTGCGCGCCCCAGCCATGGTCGGTGCCGTCGCCGTTGCTGGTGAAGGTGCGGCCGAAGTCGCTGGCCGTGAAGCTGGTGACGTTGTTGCGTGCATTCATGGCGCCCAGTGTGGTGTCGAAATAACGCAGCGCATGCGACAGACGTGCCATCAGGTCGGCATGGTTGCGGTTCTGCAGGTCGTGCGTGTCGAAGCCGCCCATGCTGACGAAGAACACCTGGCGCCGCGCGCCAGTGGCGCCTGACAGGCCGGCTTCGACCATGCGGGCCACCACCTGCAGTTGTTGCGCCAGGCTATTGAAAGCGCGGTTGCCGGTCAAAGGCGCGTCGTACTGCAGCTTGGGGTCGTTGCTGGCGTTGTAGTTGCCGCTGGCGGGTGCCGTACCGAAGAGCGCATCACTGGCTGGTTTCAGCGCCGTGCGCAGGGCCACTTCAGCACCGATGGCGCGTTCGGCCACCGACGCCATCTCGGCTTCGAACAGATGCGTGCCGCGGGCGCGGCTGCTCATGCGTTCCAGCGCTGCGGCCAGGTCGGCCGAGCCATAGACACGACCGTTGCCGTCGGCCCCCAGGCGGATGGCGCCGCCCGTGCCCACCTGGTATTGCTGCACCGTCTGGCCAGCCAGCCACACGGCGTTTCCGGCGGCTGAGACGGCCGTGAACACGCTGCGCGAATTCTGGCTGGCCAGCAGGTCGCCCATGCGCCCGCCCCAGCCGCGCGTGGCACCTTCGGGTGCCAGCGCCTGCCAGGTGTTTTGCTGGTCGTTGTGGCTGAACAGGCTGGCCGGCTTGCGGTGGCCGGCTTGGCCGTACTGCGACTTGGTGGTGGGCTGCACCAGCGGGCCGATGTTGGGCAGGATGGCCAGCCGGCGGTCGGTGTTGAAGAGCTCTTGCAGCGCCGACATCGACGGGTGCAAAGCGAAGCTGCGGCTCTGGGTGGTCAACGGCAACAGAGGCAGCACGCCACCCAGCCGCGCCGGCGAACCCGCGGCGGCGCTGTTGACAGGCAGGATGCCGGGCGCCAGCAGGGCGATGGAATCCGGCGCCTGGTTGCGCACGCTGCTGTAAGCCTGCCAACTGGCGCTGTCGGTGGGCAGCACCATGTTGTAGCTGTCGTTGCCGCCGAACAGGAACACACAGACGATGGCGCGGTAATCAGTCGCTGTTTGCGCAGCAGCGTGGCCGCTGGCCAGCAGGTTCAACGCCAGCGGCGCGCCGGCGCCGGCCAGTGTGGACATCAGGCTGGCCCGGCGCAGGAAATGGCGGCGCGAGGTGGGGCTGTCAAAGTGTGGTCGCATGGCGTTCTCTCAGGGCTGCACAGTGAATTCGGGCGAAGCCAGCGCCAGCAGCAAGGCCGCGTTGACGCGGTTGCGCCTGGCCGTTTCCACCTGCGCGCTGTTGCTGGCCGTGGCGGCAGGGATGGCGATGCGCGCCAGCGTTTCGACAATGTCGCCGCGCATGGCCGCGTTCGGTGCGGTCACCAGCAGCTTGCCCAGCACGCGGTCTGCCAGGGCGGCGGGATCGGTGGCCAGAGCGATCTCGGCCGTCAGGTCAGGCTGCAGATCGCGCCTGTTGAAGGCCGTGCCGTTGAGCGTGCCGTTGCTCTGGCCCACGCCTGCAGAGACGTTGTCGCGCATGGCGTTGACGAAGCCGGCCACACTGGTTTCATGCGCGATCTGCAATTCGGGCGCGACCAGGCCGCGCGCTGCGATCGGCGTGCCCGGCGGCACATAGCCCGGGCGGTAGAAGTTGAAGACCGATGGCGAACGCAATGCGGTCTGGCCCATCGAAGTCGCTGCACTGTCGGTGTTGCCGACGCGGAAGAAACCGCTGTCGCTGCGGTGGCCGAAGGCGCGCATGAAGGCCGACAGGCGCAGCACCGGCTCGCGCAGCTTGCCCGAGGTACTGGACATCTGCCGTGCTTCAGCGTGCATCAGCACCGCCTTGAGCACGGCGGACATATCGCCGCGCACGCCCGCACCGTTGTTGGCGAAGATGCGCGCCACATCGCGCACATACGCCGGGCTGGGGTTGCTGGTCACCAGGCGCTGAATGAGCTGCCGGCTGAGGAACGGGCCCACGTTGGCATGGTGGGCCAGCGTGTCGAGCGCCACGCGCAGGCTGGCTTGCGGGTCGGCGGGCGACTGCGCCGGAACGGTGGCGCCGAGAAAGCGTTTTTCTTCGGCGCTGTGGTATTGCGGGTAGCCCTGCATGGGCTTGAAGGCGCGGTCGGGGTCGCTCGCGCCGTTGGCCGAGCCGCTGAAGAAGCAACTGTTGTCGGGCCAGTCCGGGCAGGCCCAGCTCCAGCCGGTGAATACCTTGGCCAGGCCACTCACATCCGTCGCCGTGTAGGTCTCGATGGCCTGGCCGCCGCTGCTGCGCACGCTGCCGTCTTCATTCAAGGCCTGCAGGCCGATGGAGAAGAGCTGCATCACTTCTCGGGCGTAGTTCTCGTCAGGCACGCGGCCGCTGCGCGGGTCGGCTTTCTGGTTGCGCAGATGGCTCAGGTAGGTGCCCATCAGCGGATGCAGGCTCACCGACTGCAGCAGGTCACGGTAGCTGCCCAGGCCACGCTCGCCCAGCATGTCCAGCCAGGCGGCTACGGCACGCGGCTCGTTGCCCACGCCGGAATCGGTCATGCTGACGACGAAGATTTGCGACAGCGCATAGGCCATGCGCCCGCGCAACTGGTCGGGTGCTGTCAGTGCCTGCTTCCAGAAGCTTTCCAGCACCTGGTCTTGCCCGGCGCGCGCGCCAGCGGAGGCCGCGTCCAGCGCCGTGTTGCGCCCATCCCAGTAGGCGCGGTGCGATGTGGCGGGCAGGGCCAGTTGCTCGTCGATCCAGGGACCGTAGCCCACCGTCATGACGCGGTCTATGTCGGCTTCAGTCGGGCCGAAAGTGGCTTGCGTGAGAAATCGTGCGGCTTCCAGCCGCGTGGCGGGCTTTTCGATCGCGGGTGCAGCGGGTGTAGCGGGTGCAGCGGGGCCAGCCGCCGTGTTGCCTGTGGTGCTGCCCGCCGGGTTGTCGGCACTGCCTCCGCCTCCGCCTCCGCCGCCCCCGCCGCAGGCCGCCAACAGGAGGCTGGCCAGGATCGCTGCAGCAGCGCAAGGGTGTCGTCGTGGCATCGGCATACGCGTGAGCTCCAGGGCAAGGTCCGAGAATTGCGATGTTCAGGGGCCGCCACCCCAGCCGTCTGCGCAATCCTGCGCAGCTGAAACATTGCTTACGCGCCGTGGCGGATGGTCACAAAGGTCAGGCGCGCAGGAAGCCCAGATCGTGCACGCCGGCGTTGAAGTTGGCCAGGTTGGGGAAGATGTCCAGCAAGGCCGAGCGCGGCACGCCGAACCACTGCCCCAGGGTGTAGCCCAGCTGGTCTACCGAGGTGCGCGGCAACAGTGCGCCGTTGGCCAGCTGGTCGGGGCTGCCGTCGAATTCATTGTTGTTGGCGTTCTTGTAGCCCTGGCGGGGGAAGGCACCGTAAAAGTCGCCGCCGCGCACGGCGCCGCCCATGACGAACTGGTGGCCGCCCCAGCCGTGGTCGGTGCCGTCACCGTTGCTGGTGAAGCTGCGGCCGAAGTCGCTGGCGGTGAAGGTGGTGACCTGATCACGCCCACCCAGGGCGCCCAGGCTGGTGTCGAAGTATCCCAAGGCATGCGACAGGCGCGCCATCAACTGCGCATGGCCGCTGTTCTGGCCGCTGTGGGTGTCGAAACCACCCAAGCTGACGAAGAACACCTGGCGGCGTACGCCAGTGGCACCGCGCCGGCCAGCATCTACCAGCCTGGCCACCACTTGCAGCTGGCCGGCCAGGCTGTTGAAGGCGCTTTGGCCCGTCAGCGGGTTGTCGTAGCGCAGCTTGGGGTCGGCCCGGGGGTCATAGACGCCGGCCGGGGGTGGCGTACCGAACAGCAGCTCGCTGGCGGGTTGCAGTGCGGTGCGCAACAAGGCTTCGGCCTGGATCGACCGCGAAGCTGTGGCCGCGATGTCGCGCTCCAACGGGTGGCCGCGGCGCGACTGCGTGACCAGGCGCTGCAACGCTGCGCCTGCCACGGCGGAATCGAAGAGCTGGCCGCTGCCATCGACGCCCAGCCGTATGGCGCCCCCCGTGCCCACCTGGTAGGCCTGCACCTGGTCTCCGGCCAGCCACACGGTGTTGCCCGTGGCTGATACGGCCGTGAACAGGGGTTGCCCGTTGCTGGCCTGCACCTGATCGGCCAAACGCCCACCCCAACCGCGCGTGCTGCCTTCGGGTGCCAGAGCCTGCCAGGTGTTTTGCTGGTCGTTGTGACTGAAAAGTCGCGTGGGCCGGGGGTGCAGGGTCTGTGCAAATTGCGCCTTGCTGGTGGGCAGCACCAGGGGCCCGATGTTGGGCAGCACGGCGATGCGGCGCTGGTCCTGAAACAGGGTGCGCACTTCGCGCAGCAGCGGATGCAGGGCGTAGAAGGATTCGCGCGAAGCCGCACTGGCCAGGCGGACAGGCAACATGCCACCCAGGCGGGCCGGCGTGCCCGCCACCGCGTTCAGATCGGGCGGCGCGCCCGGCCGGCGCAGCGCGATCGGCTCGCTGCCCAGGTTGCGCACCGAGAGATAGGCACCGTAGGCCGTTCGGTCGGTGGGCAGTACGGTGTTGTAGGCATCGTTGCCGCCGTACAGAAAGACGCAGACGATGGCACGGTAGTCGTTGTCACCTCGCGCTGCTGCCGCGCCCAGAGCCGACAGGTGCATGGCCAGCGGTGCAGCGCCACCCAGGAGCTGGCCATAGACGCCGGCCTGGCGCAGGAACTGGCGTCTGGAAGCGTTTTTCAGCAGGTGCATGGTGCAGGCCAGGCCACCGGCGCAGGGTGGGCGCGCTTCAAGGCTGCACCAGGAATTCTGGCGATGCCAGCGTCAGCAACAGCGCAGTCCAGACCCGGTTCAGGCGCGCGAATCGCACGGCCTGCGCATTGCCACCGTCAGGCTGCAAAACCGGAACGGTGATGCCTTGCAGCGCCAGCTCCACTGCCTCTCGAAAGCCCCGCCCGGGTGCTTCGTCGAGCAGGCGGCTGGTGACGTGCTCGACCAGCGCTGCCGGGTCATCCGCCAGGGCCACTTCAGGCGACCAGTCGCGCTGCAAATCAGGCCCGCGCGAGCCGCCTGTTTTGTCGGGCACATCCACCTCGGCGCCGAAACCGCGAATCAAACCGTCTGCCATGTAGTTGATGTAGCCAGCCACCGTGCTTTCATTCATCAGCTGGAGTTCGGGCGCGACCATGCCCGCTGCTGCAGATTGCGTGCCCGGCGCCACATAACCTGGGCGGTAGAAATTGAACACCGACGGCGCGCGCAGGACCGTCTGGCCGAGCTGGTCGCCCGGCAGATCGGTGTCACCGATCTGCCAGCGCCCGCTTTTGGACTGATGCGGGAAGGCGCGCAGGAAAGCCGCCAGGCGCAACACCGGTTCACGCAACTTGCCTGCCTGTAGCGTGGGCCGCGGGCTGCGCGCTTCCGGATGCAACAAGATGGCTTTGACGATGGCCTTCAAGTCGCCGCGCACACCCGCGCCGTTGTCGGCCCAGAGCGCAGAAATGGCAGCGACATAGCCTGGACTGGGGTGACTCATCACCAGGCGCTGGATGAGCTGGCGGCCGATGAAAGGGCCGACATTGGGGTGCGCTGCCAGCGTGTCCATCGCCACGGACAAGCTGGCGGCCGGAGCAGCAGGGTTTTGCGCCGGGATACTGACGCCCAGAAAGCTCTTCGCCTCGGGGCTGTGAAACTGCGGGTAGCCCTGCATCGGCTTCCACTCACGGTCGGGGTCGCTGGCGCCGCTGCCGCTCTGGCCGTTGAGAAAACAGGCTGTGCTGGGGAAGGCCGGGCAGGCCAAAGACCAGCCGGTAAAGACGCGTGAGATCTGCGTCACGTCCGCCGGTGTGTAGGTTTCCACCGGCTGGCCTGCGGCCAGCACCGGGCTGCCGTCGGCATTGAGCTGCACCACGCCGATGGAGAAAAGCTGCATCACTTCGCGGCCGAAGTTCTCGTCGGGCACCCGGCCCGTGACGGGGTCGGCCTTCTGGTTGCCCAGGTGCGTGAGGTAGCGCCCCATCAGCGGGTGACGGGCGACCTGTTCGATGAGCTGGCGATAGTTGCCCAGGCCTTCATTGCCCAGCATGTCCAGCCAGGCCGCCATGGCACGCGGCTGGCTCGTCACTTCTGCATCGACGGCAGAGATGACGAAGATTTGCGACAGCGCATAAGCGACCCGCAACCGCAGTTGGTCAGGGCCGGTCAGCGCCTGCTCCCAATAGGCATCCAGCACGCCATTGGTGCCAGCGTCGTCGGTGGGGTCGGCCAGGCGAACGGCGGCGTCAATGGCTTCCCAGCGCAGGCGGTGCGATGTGGCTGGCAGGGCGAATTGCTGATCTATCCAGGCGCTGTAGCCGATGTGCAGCAGCAACTGCAGCTGCGCATCGTCGGCGCCGTAGGTGGCGAAAGACAGGAAGCGGCGGGCTTCGGCCGCGCTCCCCGGAATGTCGACCACCAGACGCGCGCTCGGGGCCGTGCTGACAGCCAGGGCGCCTGCCTTGCCAGCAGCCACAGCGCTGGCCTCAGGGCGGCTGGTTTCGCCGCAGCCCGGCAGCAGCGCAGCTGCAATCAATGCGCCAACGGTGCATGCAACCAGCCGGGGCCGGGGAATCGCTATGGCGACCATAGCAACCAGTTTTAGCCGCCAAACATGTCGGCTGGATTACCCCAACGCAGGGGAGAGCAAACGGCGCGCCAGCTCGTGCGCGATGCTTTCTCGTTCAGCCCAATCCTGCAACTGGTCTTCACCGATGCGGCCGACGTTGAAGTAGGTGGCCTCGGGGTGCGCCAGGTAGAAGCCGCTGACGCTGGCCGCCGGCATCATGGCCAGGCTCTCCGTCAGGCCCATGCCGATGTCTGGCGCTTGCAGCACGTCGAACATCGCACGCTTGACGCTGTGGTCCGGACAGGCCGGGTAGCCGGGCGCGGGGCGAATGCCGCGGTACTGCTCACCGATCAGGGCCACCGTGTCGAGCTGCTCGTCGGGCGCATAGCCCCACAGGTCGGTGCGCACGCGCTGGTGCAGCTTTTCTGCAAACGCTTCAGCCAGGCGGTCAGCCAGCGCCTTGAAGAGGATGGCGCTGTAGTCGTCGTGGTCGTCATCGAAGATCTTCTCGCGCTTCTCCACGCCCAGCCCGGCGGTGACAGCGAACAGACCGATGTAATCGGCTGCCACACCTTTGGGCGCGATGAAGTCGGACAGGCTGCGGTTGGCGCGCTTCACGCCGTCCACCACCGGCCGCTCGGTCTGCAGGCGCAGCGGGTTCCAGCGCAGGGCGACCGTGCTGCGCGTCTCATCGGTGTAGACCTCGATCGTGTCGTCGCCCACGGTGTTGGCCGGCAGCAGGGCCACCACGCCATTGGCCTGCAGCCAGCGGCCTTCGATGGCACGTTGCAGCAGCCGCTTGCCGTCGCTGAAGACGCGCTGCGCCTCGTGCCCCACCACCTCGTCGCGCAGGATCTCCGGGAATTTGCCGGCCAGGTCCCAGGTCTGGAAGAACGGGCCCCAGTCGATGTACTGCGCCAGTTCGGTCAGGTCGTAGTTCTTGAACGTTCGGCGGCCGATGAACTTGGGCACCGGCGGCGAGTAGGCTGCCCAGTCGATGGCGGTCTTGTTGGCGCGCGCGGCCGCCAGCGTCACCAGCGGTGTGGCTTTCTTGTTGGCGTGCAGAGTGCGCACCTGCTCGTAGTCGGTCTTCAGTTCGGTGATGAACTTGGCCGCGCGCTCGTCGCTGAGCAGCTCTGAACACACGCCCACGCTGCGGCTGGCGTCGGGCACGTAAACCACGGGGCCGTCGTAGTGCGGCGCAATCTTCACGGCCGTGTGTACGCGGCTGCAGGTGGCGCCGCCAATCAGCAGGGGCACCTTCTTTTCGCGGAAATAGTCGTCGCGCTGCATCTCTGCCGCCACGAACTGCATCTCTTCCAGACTGGGCGTGATCAGGCCGCTCAGGCCGATGATGTCGGCGCCTTCTTCGCGCGCCTTGGCCAGGATGTCCTTGCAGGCCACCATCACGCCCATGTTCACGACTTCGAAGTTGTTGCACTGCAAGACGACGGTGACGATGTTCTTGCCGATGTCGTGCACGTCGCCCTTCACGGTCGCGATGACGATCTTGCCCTTGGCCTTCGCTTCGCCACCGGCTTCCACCATCGCCGCCTTCTCGGCTTCGATGTAGGGCAGCAGATGGGCCACGGCCTGCTTCATCACGCGGGCGCTTTTCACCACCTGGGGCAGGAACATCTTGCCCTGGCCGAACAGGTCGCCGACCACGTTCATGCCCGCCATCAGCGGGCCTTCGATGACATGCAGCGGGCGCCCGTTCCTGGCCTCGATGGCGCGCCAGGCGATCTCCGTGTCTTCGGTGATGAATTCGTTGATACCGTGCACCAGGGCATGGCTCAGGCGCTGTTCGACATCGCCGGCGCGCCAGGCCAGGCGCGCGCTGTCGTCCTTGGCCAGGCCCTTGGCGCTTTCGGCCACTTCGATCAGCCGTTCACCCGGGGACAAGTGCGACTCGCCGGCCTGGTAGGCCGGTGTCCTGTTCAGCACCACGTCTTCTACGCGCTCGCGCAGCGTCGGCTCCAGGTCGTCGTACACGCCCATCATGCCGGCATTGACGATGCCCATGTCGAGCCCGGCGCGGATGGCGTGGTACAGGAACACGGTGTGGATGGCCTCGCGCACGGGGTCGTTGCCGCGGAAGCTGAAGGACACGTTGGACACGCCGCCGCTGACCTTGGCGCCAGGCAGGTTCTGCTTGATCCAGCGCGTGGCTTCGATGAAGTCCACGGCGTAGTTGTCGTGCTCTTCGATGCCGGTGGCAATGGCAAAGATGTTGGGGTCGAAGATGATGTCCTCAGGCGGGAAGCCCACCTCGTCTACCAGCACGCGGTAGGCGCGCTCGCAGATCTCGGTCTTGCGCTGGTAGGTGTCGGCCTGGCCTTTCTCGTCGAAGGCCATGACCACGGCGGCCGCGCCGTAGCGGCGCACCAGGTTAGCCTGGCGCTTGAATTCAGCCTCGCCTTCTTTCAGGCTGATGCTGTTGACGATGCCCTTGCCCTGCACGCATTTCAGGCCGGCTTCGATGACGCTCCACTTGCTGCTGTCGATCATGATCGGCACGCGAGCGATCTCGGGTTCGCCGGCAATCAACTTCAGGAAGCGGTCCATGGCGGCGGCGCTGTCGAGCATGGCCTCGTCCATGTTCACGTCGATGACCTGCGCGCCGTTTTCCACCTGCTGGCGTGCCACGCTCAAGGCGTCCTCGAAGCGGCCCTCGAGGATCATGCGGGCGAAGGCCTTGCTGCCCGTGACGTTGGTGCGCTCGCCGATGTTGACGAACAGGCTGCTGGTGGTGAGGCTGACGGGTTCCAGGCCCGACAGGCGCATAGGGGCCGGGTCAGGAACGGAACGGGCAGCGGAAGGGGCAACGGAAGCAGTCATGCGGGCTCAGTCCTGGTTCAGGGCTGAGCGCCGTTGCAGTCCAGGCAGGCGCGAAACGCCGCAGCAGGATGTCCGAGCCTGGCAGGGTAGGCCCCTGTCGCAGCGCTCCTCGGAAGCCTTGAATTCTATCGGCTGTGCGAGGCCAAGTGCGCCAGCGGGGTGGCTGCGCTGATGGCCAATCGCCCAATCGCCCAATCCTGCACGCCCGTGGCGGGCCGCAGGCTCCAACTTGGTTCTTCTGCAGCTTTGTGACGCTACCGGAACACAGACGTATTCTTCACAGCAGCGAAAGATCCAAAAAAAGGCGGCTGATTTCCTGATGTCTGATTTCTCAAGAGTTCAAACAGTGAACAAGCCCTGGCTATTAGCCGATATCGGCGGCACGAATGCGCGTTTCGGCTGGCTGGCCGATGGCGCCGACACCCCTGCGCATGTGCACACCCTGCCCACGGCGGGCTACAGCGGGCCGGCGGCGGCGGCCCGCCATTATCTGGACACGCTGGCGGTTGAACTGGGCGCCGACTACTGCCCGCCGCGCGCCGCCGCCTGGGCTCTGGCCACCGCCGTAGCCGGTGACGCGGTGGATTTCACCAACAGCAACTGGTCGTTTTCCCGCAGCCAGGTGGGCGCCGAGCTGGCTTTGGAAACGCTGCTGGTCTTGAACGATTTCGAGGCACTGGCCTTGTCGCTGCCCTGGCTGAGATCGTCACAAGTACGGGCTTTCGGCGGGCCGGCCCACGTCCTGGCAGGCGCACCCCTGGCCGTCATCGGCCCGGGTACCGGCCTGGGCGTCGCCGGCCTGGTGCCCACGCCCGGTGGCTGGGTGGCGGTACCCGGTGAAGGTGGGCATGCCAGCCTGTCGGCTGCAGACGACTTCGAATCGGCGCTGCTGGCCGCCGTGCGCAGCCAGTACAGCCATGTTTCAGCCGAGCGGCTGCTCTCGGGCATCGGTCTGCCGCTGTTGCACACCGGCGTGTTGCAAGTGCTGGGGCAAGCCTCAGCAGAGGCCTTGTCGGCCCGGCAGATCGTGGATGCCGCGCTGAACCAGGAAGACGGCGCCTGCCTGCGCACCATCGACAGTTTCTGCAGCCTGCTGGGCAGCTTTGCCGGCAATGTGGCACTGACCCTGGGCGCGCGCGGCGGCATGTACATCGGTGGCGGCATCGTGCCGCGCCTGGGCGAGCACTTCTTTGCCTCGCCTTTTCGTCAGCGCTTCGAGGCCAAAGGCAGATTCCGGCCCTACCTGCAGGCGGTTCCCACCTTGCTCATCACCGACACCCTGGCCGCGCTGACGGGCACAGCCTGCGCGCTGGCAGCGCTGCAGAAAGAAATTTGAACAACCTCTGTCAACCGGTGTCGCTGGGGCTTCGTTGTGCTCATGTCTCGCCATGGACAGTCGGGCGAGACAAGTTGATTCCACCCCTGCTGAACCAAAAAGAGAACCCTATGAACAAGACCCTCGCCGCTTTGATCCTGGCCGCTTTCTCGGCTGTTGCTTTCAACGCCAGCGCCACCACGGCTGCGCCGGCTGCTGCCGCTGCACCGGCCGCCAAGGTCGAAGCTGCCGCCAAGCCCGCAGAAGCCACCGCTGAAAAGATGGAAAAGAAGCATGACGGCGCCAAGCACGATGCCAAGAAGCCCAGCGAAGCCAAGAAGGACATGAAGAAGGAAGAGCCGAAGAAGTAATTCCTTCGGGCTCGAACGCGAAAAGGCGGGGCTTCCCCGCCTTTTTTCATGGGCCATGCCAATGTGCGCCGACGCACCTTCCAGGGATGGGCAGCCAGTGCTTCAGCTGGCAGCCGCTGGCGTGTCTTCCAGCGCCACACTTTTCACCAGCGCCCACACCGTCTGCCCTTCGCGCAGGCCCAGCTCAGACACCGCCTGCCGCGTGAGCCGGGCGCGCAAGCGCTGACCACCCACGTCCAGCAAGGCTTCGGCTTGCGCGCTGGCCTCGGTCATTTGAAGCTGCAGCAAGGTGGCCTGCAACTGGTTGCGGATGCTCAGGCCTTGCTGTGGCTGCGTAGCCAGGGCGACGTCGCGGGCGCGCACGCGCACGCGCAGATCGGTGCCCACGGCAGGCCAAGCGCTGGCAGGCACTGGCACGCTCATGCGCTGGCCGGTCAGGTCCAGCGTCAGCAACTGCCAGCGCGTGTCATGCGCCAGCACGCGCAAGCGCAACAGAACGCCGGCCTCGAAAGGGTCGACGCCGGGCAGGTCCAGCCGCTGCAGCACATCGTCCAGCGGTCCGAGTGCAGCCACGCGGCCAGCGTGAAGCAGCAGCATCTGCTGCGCCAGACGCGTTAGTTCTGACAGCTCATGCGTGACGTAAAGCACCGGGATGCCGAAGGCCGCCGGCAGGCGTTCGATGAGGGGCAGGATCTCGGCCTTGCGCCGCACGTCCAGCGCAGCCAGCGGCTCGTCCATCAACAACAGGCGGGGCCGTGCCAACAAGGTGCGGGCAATGGCCACGCGTTGGCGTTCGCCGCCTGAAAGCGCATGGATGCCGCGCGGCAGCAGCGGGCCGATGTCCAGCGCTTGCACGACGGCCTCCCAGCCGATGTCGGGCGCGCTGGAACTTTTCAGTGCGCGCTGGTTTGCGCGCTGGTTCGCGCGCTTCTGCGCATAGCGCAAGTTGCCCTGCACATCCAGATGCGCGAACAGCCGCGCGTCCTGAAACACCAAGCCCACGCCGCGCTCATGCGCTGGCAGCGGACGGCCGCGCGTTGGGCCCTGCCAGACCTCGTCATCCAGCCGCAAGCTGCCCGCAGCTCCCGTTTCCAGCCCGGCCACGATGCGCAAGAACGTGCTCTTGCCGCAGCCGCTGGGGCCGAACACAGCCGTGATTCCAGACAACGCAATCGACGTCTGCACGGCCAGCGTGAAGCCAGGCCAGGCCAGTTGAAGATCGGCGTGCAGGGTGGACATGCGCAGCTTCCTCAAGCCACCGTGATGGGGTAGCGCCGATTGGCGGTGTAGACGAACAGCAACACGACAAAGCTGAACAGCAGCAGCCCGGCAGAGAGCACATGCGCCTGGGCGTACTGGATGGTCTCCACGTGCTCGTAGATGGCGATCGAGATCACCTTGGTCTGCCCCGGGATGTTGCCGCCGACCATCAGCACGACACCGAACTCCCCGATGGTGTGGGCAAACGTCAGTACGCTGGCCGTGAGGAAACCGCGCGCTGCCAGCGGCGCGGCCACGCTGAAGAATGCGTCGGTGGGCGACGCGCCCAGCGTGGCTGCGGCTTCCAGCGGGCGCCGGCCGATGGCCTCGAAAGCCGCTTGCAAGGGCTGCACGGTGAAAGGCAGTGAATAGATGATCGACGCCACCACCAGGCCCACGAACGAGAACGTCAGCGTGGTGCCCGTGACGCTGACCCAGGCCGCGCCGATGGGCGACTGGGGGTTCAACAGCACCAGCATGTAAAAGCCCAGCACCGTAGGCGGCAGCACCAAAGGCAAGGCCGTGGTGGCCTCGATGATGGGCTTGGCGCGCGAGCGCGTGTGCGCCAGCCACCAGGCCAGCGGCGTGCCCAGCAACAGCAGGCATAACGTTGTCATGCCGGCCAGGTGCAAGGTCAGCCACAGGGGGCCAAGGTCCAGACTGCTGATGGCGCTGATCACGCTGACGACGCTGGGGGTGGCGCTCACTCGATGCCGTAGCCGTGAGACGAAATCAGCGCACGGGCCGCCGGGCTGCGCAGGAACGCCAGCCAGGCAATCGCTGCAGCGTTGTCGCGGCCGGGGTTCAGAAGCACAGCGTCTTGCTGCAGCGGCTCAAAAAGCGCTTGCGGCACTTCCCAGAAGCTGCCACCGGCCGGGGCGCGCGGGCTCTTCAGCGCCGACAGCGCCACGAAGCCCAGCTCAGCCGCGCCGCTGGCCACCATCGAATGCGCCTGGCCGATGTTTTCGCCCATCACGCGCTTGCCCTGCAGGCTGCTCCAGGTGCCGGTGGCCTGCATCACCTGCTGCGCTGCCACGCCGTAAGGTGCCAGCGCGGGATTGGCCAGGGCGATGTGGCGGAACTGCCCGGCACGCAAGGTGGCTACGCCGTCCTGGTCAACGACACCGGGGCTGCGGCTCCACAGCGCCAGCTGGCCCACGGCGTAAGTGAAGCGTGTGCCGGCCACGGCCGCGCCTTCGCGCTCCAGGCGAAGGGGCGTGGCCACGTCGGCCGACATCAAGACGTGGAAAGGCGCGCCGGCCTTGATCTGTGCATACAGCTTTCCGGTGGAACCCGTGGTGGCCACCAGGCGGTGGCTGGTGCTGCGCTCGAACTCTGGTTTGAGCCGGTTCACCACCTCGGCGAAATTGGCGGCCACCGCCACGAGCACCTCGGCTGCATGCACCAAAGGCGTGGCCAGGATGAGCAGCAAGCCCGTGATGAAGGCCATACGGCGATGCGGTTTCATGCTCGCCATTGTGGCCGGGCACTCATACGATGCACGGTTGACCGCGCCATGAACCTGCCCATGCTCAACCCACGCTTCATTCGTCTGAACTGCGCATTCGCTTGCAAACTCGCTTGGAAACTCGCTTGCAGACTCGCTTGCAGACTCGCTTGCAAACTCACTTTCGGTCTGAGCCAAGCACTTCTGTGGGTCGCTGCAAGCGGCGCCGCCAGCGCCCAAGCGGCGCCCAGTCTGGGCGACTGCAACGCCAGCGCCCCGGGCAGCCACGCCAGCGTGCTGGTGGCTGTTCCTGAAGCCAGCCGCACCATGGACGCCAGCGCCTTCTGGCTGGATGCCGCGCGGCTGCGCTGGCCGCAGGCCGATGTAGCAGCGCGCACCCGGCTGCTGTACTCCGCCAGTGGCCAGGTGCAGGCCGTGGCAGGAGGCGCGGCCAGCGGTTTCGACGAGGCCTTCACCCTGCAGCGCTTCGCCTTGCGGTTGCCGGCCCGCACCGAACAAGCCTTCGCCTGGGTCGGCCCCGGCCCGCAGTGGGCCGTGCCGCCGGCAGCACAGCACCGGCTGCGCACCCTGCACCGCGGGCAACTGGTGCTGGTGCAGGAAGACACCGATGGCCAGCTGCTGCGCAGTACTGCCGTGCAGCACGCAGCGGCGCTGGACGCGCTGTACCGCGCGGCGCAGAACGTGGATGACCTGGGCATCCAGGTTGCTCCCGCCACCCGCACCCCCGGCACGCGCTTCAAGCTGTGGGCGCCCACCGCGCAAAACGTCGCCCTGTGCTTGTATGCCGACGGCATGGCGTCCACGCCAGCCGTTGCGCTACAAACCATGCTGCGAGATAACGCCACCGGTGTGTGGCACAGGCACGAACGCGCTGACCTGAGCGGGCAAGCAGCCACTTACGTGGTCGATGTCTTCGTGCGCGGTGTGGGCCTGGTGCGCCAGCGCGTCACCGACCCGTATTCGCTGAGCCTGAACACGGGTTCGCAGCGCAGCTGGATAGGCAGGCTGGACGCGCCCGACACGCAGCCTGCAGGCTGGCGGCAAAGCAGGCGCCCGGCACTTCTGCGTGCAGCCACCGACATGGCCATTTACGAATTGCAGGTACGCGATTTCTCCGTCAGCGACACCAGCGTGCAAGCAGCATGGCGCGGCAAGTACCTGGCATTCACCGAAACGCAAAGCGACGGCATGGGCCATTTGCTCGCGCTGGCGCAAGCCGGCATCACCGATATCCACTTGCGGCCCGTCTTCGCACAGGCCACCGCCCCTGAGGCCGGCTGCACCACGCCTGATGCCGACGTGATGGCAGCCGTCCTGCCAGCAGAAGGCGGTGCTGCAGAAACACCCCATGCTCAAGTGCTGGCTGCCGCTGCCACCGACTGCTCCAACTCCGACCACGACCCCTGGCATTTCGCTGCGCCCGAAGGCAGCTACGCCAGCGATGCACAAGATGGTGCCGTGCGTGTGCGGGAGTTTCGCGCCATGGTGCAGGCGCTGCACGCCGCCGAATTGCGCGTGGGCATGGGTCTTGGTACGAGCGTGGCCCACCACCCCGCCACGGTTTCGGGCCAATCGGTGCATCCGATGCAATCGGTGCAATCGGTCATGGACCGCATCGTGCCGGGCTACTACCAGCGGCTGAACGCGCAAGGTGTGGTCGAGCGCGACACCTGCTGCGACAACACCGCCACCGAACACGCCATGACGACGAAGCTGCTGATTGATTCAGCGGTCGTCTGGGCGCGCGACTATCGCATCGACAGCTTTCGCTTCGACCTGGTGGGCCACCAGCCGCGCGCGGCCCTGCAGCGCTTGCAAACGGCTGTCGACCGCGCCGCTGGCCGGCGCGTGCAGCTCATCGACGAAGGCGGGAATTTCAGCGCAGTGCGGGACAGCAAACGCTTTGCTCAGGCCAGCCAGCTGAACCTCAGCGGCACCGGCATCACCACCTTCAGCGACCGCGCCCGCGTGCAACTGCTGGCCCTGGCCACCACCGCCTTCAGCCAAGGCATGACCTACTTCCACGCCGGCAGCGACCTACTGCGCAGCGAGAGCCTGGACCAGACGCTACAAGAGGCCCACATCACGCCCGGCGAAGCAGAAATCCAGTTCGTGCAAGCCGGATTCCTGGACCTGCTGCGCATGCGCGCCAGTAGCCGCTTGTTCAGGCTGGACACCAGCGCGCAGATTCGCCAGCGTTTGCGCTTTATCGAACCGTGGCCAAAACAGCGCGGCAACTTGGTAGCCGCGCATCTGGACGGCCGTGGCTTGCAGGGTGCGGGATGGCGCGATGTCGTCTATGCCATCAATACCGGAACAGAAGCAGCCGATGTGGCCATGCCTGCGCTGCGTGGCCGGGCGTTGCGCTTGCACCCGGTACAGGCTGCAGCCACGGCCGGCGACCCGCGGCCGGCGGCCGAATCACGCTGGGATGCAGGCACCGGCAGCTTGCGCGTGCCGGCGCGCACCGCGCTGGTTTACGTGGCGGACTGAACGGCGCGGTTCAATGCCCGCTGCCGACCTTTTCGCCCGCCTTCAGCCGGTACACCGTACCGCAATAGGGGCACTTTCCCAAGCCCGTGGAAGCCACGTCGATGAACACCCGGGGGTGGGTGCTCCACAGCGGCATGCGCGGATTCGGACAGAAAATAACGCCAGATCCGACGAGGTCGGCAGCCAGCAGCTCCACCGGGGCCATGGGTTCGCGGGCCATGCTCAGGCTACCGGCGTCAGCCATTCGATGTACTTGTCGTTGCGGCCATGGACGATGTCGAAGAACGCCTTCTGGATCTTCTCGGTGATGGGCCCGCGGCTGCCCAGGTAATCACCCGAACCCAGTTCGATACGGTCCAGCTCGCGAATCGGTGTCACCTCGGCAGCGGTGCCGGTGAAGAAGGCCTCGTCGCTGATGTAGACCTCGTCGCGCGTCATGCGCTTTTCCACGAGCTTCAGCCCAAGGTCCTGGCAGATGTTGAAGATGGTGTTGCGCGTGATGCCGCTCAAGGCGCCGGCCGAAAGATCAGGCGTGTAGACCACACCTTTCTTGACGACGAAGATGTTCTCGCCCGCACCTTCGCTGACGAAGCCGCTGGCGTCCAGCAGCAGGGCTTCGTCGTAGCCCTCTTCGGTGACTTCCATGTTGGCCAGGATGCTGTTGGTGTAGTTGCTCACCGCCTTGGCCTGCGTCATGGTGATGTTGACATGGTGGCGGGTGTAGCTGCTGGTCTTCACGCGGATGCCGCGCCGCAAGCCTTCTTCGCCCAGGTAGGCGCCCCAGGGCCAGGCAGCGACCATGATGTGCACGTCGTTGCCCTTGGGGCTGATGCCCAGCTTCTTGTCGCCG
>JBBQXN010000066.1:0-18611 GCA_038209585.1 Burkholderiales bacterium | reverse complement strand
GGCCCGACTTTTTCGTACTTTTTTCGTACCGCCAAGAAAAAAGCACCCAGCGTTTCCGCCAAGTGCTTAATTTTCCTACCGAATTTGGTAGGCGCGAATGGACTCGAACCATCGACCCCCACCATGTCAAGGTGGTGCTCTAACCAGCTGAGCTACGCGCCTGAGTCAGCCTCGCAGTATATACCGGCAGTTGGCTCGAACAGCGCCAGCGCTACTTGCGCCGTGCGTGACGAACGCCCGCGATGCGACCGATATGCACCAGCACGGCAGACAGCCGCGCAGCGTCGCTGGTCTCCACCGTGATCGTCATCCAGGCCGTCCCACGGTCGCGAGCGTTTTGTGTGTTGATGCCGGTGACGTTCATCTTCTCCTTGGCAAACACCTCGCCGATATCGCGCAGCAAGCCTGGCCGGTCGCTGGCCTCGATCAGCACGTCCAGCGGATACAGCGGAGCCCGGTCATCGCGGCCGGGGCCCCATTCGACATCGATGACGCGGCCCGGGCTGCCACGCGCCATGTTGGCCAGGTTGCTGCAATCGCTGCGATGAATGGCCACACCGCGGCCGCGCGTGACGAAGCCGCGAATGGCGTCAGGCGGTGCGGGCCGGCAGCAGCGCGCCAGCGTGGTCAACAGCGAGTCGACACCCACCACCAGCACGCCGCCACGGCCGCCGCCCGCATCGCTGCGCGAGCGGTGCAGGATGACCTTGTCGTCGTCGGGCGCGGGCTCTGAGGGGCGCAGCAGGTTCTCGATGGTGCGCAGCGAGAACTCGTCCTTGCCCACCACCTCGAACAAGGCATCGGCCTTCTCGAAGCCCAGTTGTTCGGCCAGGGTGTCGAGCTTCAGCGCAGTTCTGCCTTCGCGCTGCAGCAGCTTTTCCACCAGCTCGCGGCCGCGCGCGATCGTCTGGCCTTGGGCCTGCGCGTTGAACCAGGCGCGCACCTTGGCGCGCGAACGCTGGCTTTGCAAATAGCCTGCCTCGGTGTTCAACCAGTCCAGTGAAGGCCCGCCTTCCTTGGCCGCCACCACTTCCACCGTCTGGCCCGATTTCAAGGACGTGCTCAGCGGCACCACGCGGCCGTCTACCTTGGCACCCCGGCAGCGGTGGCCCAGATCGGTGTGCAGCGCGTACGCAAAGTCCAACGGCGTGGCACCAGCCGTCAGCTCGATGATGCCGGCCTGGGGCGTGAAGACATAGATGCGATCGCTGAATTCGGCGCTGGTCTGCGCTGGATCGGGCTCCCCAGCAAAGTCGCGCTCCCAGGCCAACAGTTCCCGCAGCACGGCCTTGCGCGCCTCGGCCACGCGGTCTTCGAATTCACCCACGGCGCTGACGCCGGCATAGCCCTTGGCGCCCGCTTCCTTGTACATCCAGTGCGCAGCCACGCCGTGTTCTGCATGCTGGTGCATGTCGCGCGTACGGATCTGCACTTCCAGCGGCCGGCCGTTGGCCCCCAGCACGACGGTGTGCAGGCTCTGGTAGCCGTTGGCCTTGGGGCGGGCGATATAGTCGTCAAACTCGTCTGCCACGGGTGCCCAGGTCGCCTGCACACGCGCCAGCACCGTATAGCAGGCCGCCACGTCAGCCACCACCACGCGCAGGGCACGGGTGTCGAACACCCGTGTGAAGTTCAGGTTCTTGCCCTGCATCTTTTTCCAGATGCTGTAGAGGTGTTTGGGCCGGCCCTGCACATCGGCCTGGATGCCTGCGCCTTGCAGCAAAGCCTGCAATTGCTCTTGCGCTGCCTGCACGCCCTGCTCGCGTTCAGCGCGTGTCTCGTCCACCAGGCGAGCCATGCGCTGGTATTCAGCGGGCTGCAGGAAGCGAAAGGCCAGGTCTTCCATTTCCCACTTGATCTGCCAGACACCCAGCCGGTTGGCCAGCGGCGCAAAAACCTGCATCGATTCAGTGGCCAGGTCGGGCGGGCAAGGCCGGCGTTCAGCGGCGAAGTAGCGCAGCGTTTGCAGCCTGCTGGCCAGGCGCAACAGCACCACCCGCAGGTCGCGTGAGAAGGCCAGCAGCATCTTGCGTACGCGCTCGGTCTGGACAGCGCGGTCGGTGCCCGCCTGCGCCGCCGCCGGCCCCTTGCGCGCGGCACGCTGAATCTGCACCAGCTTGCGCGTCAGCATCACCAGACTGGCATGGCTGTCGCCGAAGGCCTTGCGGATCGTTTCTTCAGGGCGCTGCAGATGGTCGCCAGCGTAGACCAGGTAGGCCGCTGCGCACAGCGCTGGCGCGGCACCAATGCCGGCCAGGATGGCGGCCATGCCGTCGGCGTGGGCCAGAGCTTCTTCGCCGCTGTCCAGCGGCTGCCCGGCCAGCAACGGCTCGGCGAAAGCACGGGCTCTTTCCAAGCCATGGGGATTGGCTTGGGCATTGGCTTGGGCCGGCGCAGCGTCCTGGCTGGCGATCTGCACCACCGCCGCAGCGGCAGAGGGCTGCTGCAGCGTTTTCACCGGCTGTGGCGCTGCTGCACGCGCTTCAAGCCAGCAAGAAGTCGCGCACGGCGGCCTGCTGATCAGCTGCCACCAGGGTGGGCGCATGGCCCACGCCTGCAAATTCCACCAGGCGCGCTCGTGGGCCGCGCTGCGTCATGGCCTGCGCGGTAGACGCGGAAAGCAGGTCTGAATCGGCACCGCGCAGCAGCAGCGTGGGGCAGATGATCCGGTCGTAGGCTTGCCACAGCATGGCCTCGCCCACCACCGCCATTTCGGGCGTGGCCGCGCGAAAGGGCAAGGCAATGGCGGGGTCGTAATGGCTTTTGAAGCCGCTGCCCGATTCGTGCGCCACCAGTTGCGGCCGCGTCAAAGCCAGCCATTGCGCCGGTGTGTGCGGGCCAAAGCCCTGGCTGATGGACCACAGCGCATCGGCCGCTTCTTGCTCGGTTGCCCAGTGCGCCGGCTGCCCCAGGTAGCGACCAATGCGCTGCAGCGAAGACGGCTCGATCACCGGGCCGACATCGTTGAGCACCAGTTTGCGCACCAGCCCCGGCGAGCCTGCGACTGTGGGCAACGCAGCCACGCCCATGCCGATCAGCCCGCCCATGGAGGTGCCGACCCAGTCCACCTGTTCCACACCCAGCCGCGCCACCAGCGCCACCATGTCGGCCACATACGCTGGTATGCCGTAGCCCATGGGTTGGGCCAGGCGGTCGCTGCGGCCGCGGCCCACCACGTCGGGGCAGACCACGCGGTAGTCAGCCGCCAGCAGCTGTGCCAGCGTGTCGAAATCGCGCCCCTGACGGGTCAGGCCGTGCACGCACACCAGCACGCGTGGGTTGCGCGGGTCGCCCCAAGACCAGTACGCCATGCGGTGCAGGCCCTGGGTGTCCAGGCAATTGACATGGTGCAGGCTCGGCTCGGTCATGAAGGTTCAAAGCAGCAGTTTGATAATCAGTGCATCGTATCAACGCTACCCAGAAGGAAAACCCATGCTCAACGGCAAGACCGCACTCGTCACCGGCTCCACCAGCGGCATCGGCCTGGGCATCGCCAAGTGCATGGCTGAACAGGGCGCGCACGTCTTGCTGAATGGCTTCGGCGACAGCGAAGGGGCGCTGGCCGAAGTACGCGCCATTGCCAGCCAGCATGGCGCACGCGTGGCTTACAACGGCGCCGACATGCGCAAGCCCGAAGACATCGAAGCCTTGGTGAAGGCCTGCGAGAAGGATTTTGGCGCGCTGGACATCCTGGTGAACAACGCCGGCATTCAGCATGTGGCCCTGGTGGAAGACTTCCCCGCTGATCGTTGGGACGCCATCATCGCCATCAACCTCAGCTCGGCCTTCCACACCTTGCGCTGGGCGCTGCCAGGCATGAAGCAACGCGGTTTCGGGCGCGTGATCAATATCGCCTCAGCGCATGGGCTGGTGGCCTCCCCGCAGAAAAGCGCCTACGTGGCAGCCAAACACGGGCTGGTCGGGCTGACCAAGAGCGTGGCGCTGGAATGCGCCACCACGCGGATCACGGTCAACGCCATCTGCCCGGGCTGGGTGCTCACGCCCCTGGTGCAAAAGCAGATCGAAGACCGCGCCAAGGCCAATGGCAGCAGCATCGAGGACGAAGAAATCAAGCTGCTGGGCGAAAAGCAGCCTTCGCTGAAGTTCACCACGCCAGCAGAACTGGGCGAGTTGGCGGTGTTCTTGTGCTCACCCGCTGCGCAAAACGTGCGCGGTGTGGCCTGGGCGGTGGACGGCGGCTGGACAGCGCAGTAAGGCCGTGGCCGACCCTGATACGACCCGCTACTTCGCCAACTGCACGCTGCCGCTGACGAAGATGGTTACGGCCGCCTTGCCGGCTTCCACCGGCAGCGGCGCATCGGCCATTGCAGAGGACATCGTTTGGCTGCGCATCATCGTCTGCATCACGGGCTGATTCGGCTGGTCGGCCGACACCGACACCTCGCGCAGCGCCCAATTGGGCATGCCAAACGCGCGGGCAACTTCGCCAGCGCGTTCACGGAAGCGGCTGATGGCTTGCGCCGTGATGTCGGCCTCGACCTTGTCGCGGGCCTCACGCGACAGCGAAAAACTCACGCGCTCGATCGTCAAGCTGTTGATGCGCCCGGCCAGTTGCGTGATGGCCGCCGTGTCGCGGCCTTGCAGGATCAACTCGGTAGAACCTTGCCAGCCGACGATGCCGCCCGGCAACACGGCGCCATTGCTGCGCTGCGTGGGTGGTGCGTAGCGCGGGTAAAGCGAAAACGCGCCAGTCTGCACTTCCAGCTGGCCCGGCTTGGCGGCTTTGCGCGCTTCCGTCACAGCCGTGTCTAGCGCCTGGCGCAACTGCGCTTGCACGGCATTGGCTTCACTGCCTTCTTTGCTGGTGGAAAGCACCAGGGTCAGCCAGTCGTTGGGCACTTCCACCGAGGCGCTGGCTGAAAGCGACACCACGTTGCTGGGCGCAGCAGGCGCTGCTGTCTGGGCCAATGCGACCCCGCAAGCCAGGGCCAGCGCGAAATTCAGCGGGACGAGCGTCAGAAGTCTCATGTTTGCAATCTCCATTCTTCAATTCGGGTGAGCGTACCGCGCCATACCCGCGCAAAGCAGGCCTGAAGACTTCGGTCTCTGTGCAGGGGAGTTGGCAGCCAGCCGCAAGTTCTGTTACCAGAAGTCAGCCAAAGCGGGAACACTGCACCCTGCAGCCGCACAATGGCCTGTTACAAATTAGGAGCCGCCCATGAACAGCCCTGCCACCGCACGCGCCGACCGCGTGGTCGTCGTCGATGACGACGCCCGCATTCGCGATCTGCTGCGCCGCTACCTGTCACAAGAAGGCTTCGATGTGCTGCTGGCCGAAGACGCCAAGGCGCTGAACCGCGTGCTGACACGCGAAACCGTCGACCTGATCGTGCTGGACCTGATGCTGCCCGGGGAAGACGGCTTGTCCATCTGCCGTCGCCTGCGCTCTGCTGGTGACAGCACGCCCATCATCATGCTCACCGCCAAGGTGGAAGACGTGGACCGCATCGTCGGCCTGGAAGTGGGTGCCGACGACTATCTGCCCAAGCCCTTCAACCCGCGCGAGCTGCTGGCACGCATCCACGCCGTGCTGCGACGCCGGCCCACGCCGGAAGCGCCAGGCGCGCCTTCCAAAGACGCCGCGGTCGTCAATTTCGGGCCATTCGAGTTCGACCTGGCGCAAAGGCGTCTGTCGAAGAACGGCGAGCAAATCGCCCTGACCACGGGCGAGTTCAGCATGCTCAAGGCCCTGGTACGGCACCCGCGCCAGCCTTTGTCTCGCGACAAACTGGCGCAACTGGCTCGCGGGCGCGAGTTCGAGCCTTTCGACCGCAGCCTGGACGTGCAGATTTCGCGGCTGCGCAAGATGCTGGAACCCGACCCGGCCCAGCCCCGGTACATTCAAACGGTCTGGGGCGTGGGCTATGTGTTCGTGCCCGATGGCTCCAACTGAGCCCGGCCGCAGATACCCAGCCCCAATTTGTCTGTTCACCGCCCTTTAATCGCCCAGTCGGGACACCTTGCAACGCGCTGCCCTGCCCGGACTGAGCCTTTTCTGGCGCACCTTCTTCTTGCTGGCCGTGCTGCTGGCCGGCGGCATATTCGCCTGGGTGCAAACGCTGCGCGCGCTGGAATTCGAGCCGCGCGCCGTGCAGTCTGCACAGCAGATGGCAGGACTGGTGAATCTGTCGCGCGCGGCGCTGGGCCAGGCCGACGGCATCAACCGCGTTGCGCTGCTGAAGACGATTGAGACACGTGCTGCCATCCAGGTGCGCCCGCGTGAACCTGGCGACCGCTGGGAAAGCTACGAAGTCGGCCGCTTCACGCGCCGCGTGGGCCAGGAACTGCGCTCCGTGCTGGGGCCAGAAACCACGCTGGCCAGCAGCGTCAACGGTCGCGCTGGCCTGTGGGTGGGTTTTTCGATCGAAGCCGACCGCTACTGGATGCGCGCTGAGGCCACCCATGCCGGGCCACTGAAGGGCGGCACCTGGTTTGTCTGGATCGGCATTGCGCTTTTAGCCACCTTGCTGGGCTCGGTGGCCATTGCCAGTCTCATCAACCAGCCGCTGCGCCAGTTGTCGTTTGCCGCCAGCCGCATCCGCGATGGCGACCTGGATTCGCGGCTGGACGAGAACACGCTGACCAGCGAGATCCGCGAAGTCAACCGCGGCTTCAACCGCATGGCGCGCGAGCTGGCGCGCGTGGAAGAAGACCGCGCCGTGATGCTGGCCGGCATCAGCCACGACCTGCGAACGCCGCTGGCGCGCTTGCGGCTGGAAACTGAAATGAGCGTTTACGACGAAGAAGCCAAGGGCAACATGGCGCTGGACATTGACCAGCTGGACGCCATCATCGACAAGTTCATGGATTACGCCCGCCCGGGCGAAACACTGCTGCGCCCGGTGCATGTGGCGCAGCTGATCGACCGCGAAATGGCGATGTTCCGCGACCCGACGCAGATACGCATCACTTCCCGCGTGGCCATCGACCTGGAAGTGCTGGCCGACGAGACCGAACTCGGGCGCGTCTTCGGCAACCTGTTCGAGAACGCCCGCCGCTATGGGCGCGGCACCTACACCGGCGTGGCCGATGTCACCGTCAGTTACCAGAAGACGGGGCCCTGGGCCATCGTGAGCGTGCGCGACCATGGCTCGGGCGTGGCACCGGAAAAGCTTGCGCAGCTGACGACGCCCTTTTTTCGCGGCGATGCAGCGCGCACTGCGGCCACAGGTGCCGGTTTGGGCCTGGCCATTGTCGAAAAGAGCTTGCTGCGCATGGGCGGCAGCCTGGAGCTGGCCAACGCGCCGGACGGCGGGCTGGTGGCGCATTTGCGCCTGAAGCGGGTGCTGTAGAAAGCCGCGCTTTCAGTTGCGCTCTTCAGCGCGCGCGAACAAGACGCACACGGCACGCGCCTCGATGGCGCGGCCCTCCCCCACCGGGCCCATCTTCTCTGCTGTCTTGGCTTTGACGTTGACCGACTGCAAAGGGACGTTCAACGCCCGCGCAATGCTTTCGCACATGGCCGGAATATGCGGCGCCAGCTTCGGCGCCTGCGCCACGAGGGTGCTGTCGATATTGCCGATATCCCAGCCGGCCTCGCGCACGCGGCGCGCCGCCTCAGTGAGCAGCACCGAAGAATCGGCGCCTTTGAAAGCAGCGTCGGTATCGGGGAAATGGCGGCCGATGTCGCCCAGCCCGGCAGCGCCCAGCAGCGCGTCGGTGATGGCATGCAACAGCGCGTCGGCGTCTGAATGGCCCAGCAAGCCGTGGCTGTGCGGCACCTGTACGCCACCCAGCATCAACGGCCGGCCCAACACGAGCTGGTGCGTGTCCCAGCCTTCGCCGATGCGAAAAGGCGTGTGCGTCATCGTGTCTCCAGCAGTCGCCGAGCCAGGTTGAAGTCTGCGGGCCAGGTCACTTTCAGATTCTCCATCTCACCAGGCACCAGCAGCGGCGCCAGGCCCAGGTGCTCGATCGCACTGGCTTCATCGGTCACGGCATCGCCCGCGGCGGCCAAAGCACGCTGCAGCAAGCCCAAGCGAAACATCTGCGGCGTTTGCGCGGCCCACTTGCCGGCGCGCGCCACGGTGGTGGCTGCGCGGCCCGGGCGCTGGCCGCATTCTTCTTTCAGGGTATCGGCCAGCGGCAGTGCCAGCAGGCCGCCCACGCTGTCGTTCTGGCAGCGGTCGATCAGGCGTTCCACCCAGGCCGGGCGCAGCAGGCAGCGCGCGGCATCGTGCACCAGCACCCAGTCATCATCAGCCGCGCCACATGCACGCAAGGCTGCCAGGCCGTTCTGGACAGATGCAGCACGTGTGCTGCCACCGCAGCGCGCCACCCAGCCGCTGTAACGCGGGGCGTGGCGCTCGAACTGGTCGTCGTCAGGGGCCAGCACCACCAGCACACCGGCCAGCCGCTGAACATCGACCAGCGCGGCCAGTGCGGCCAGCGTGTGGGCCACCACCGACTGACCCGCCAGTGGCGCGTACTGTTTCGGGCCACCAGACCCGGCACGCAGGCCCATACCCGCACAAGGCACCAACGCAAAGCAACGTGAGGGCAAGTTGTCGGTGGGCTGCGCGGGCATCCGGCGGATTCTAGAATCTGGAGGTCTGTTGATAAATTTCCGCCCTGCCACATGCCTGCGCAGGGCGCTTTGCATTTTCTGAGCGTTTCCGCATGCATCTGCCCTCCATCGCCCCCGGCCACCGCTTCACCCTGCCCCGCCCCCTCGGTTCTGCAGACGCCTTGTTGCTGGCGCGCCTGGCGCAAGCCCGCAAGGCCGAAGGTCGCCTCCTGGCTGTCTTCACCGCCGAGCCCGCCGACACGCCGCGCCTGGCCGAAGAGCTGCCCTTCTTCGCGCCTGAGCTGCGCGTTTCGGTGTTCCCCGACTGGGAAACGCTGCCCTACGACACCTTCAGCCCGCACCAGGACCTGATCAGCGAACGACTGGCCACGCTGTGGGCAGTGCGCAATGGCGAGGTGGACGTGGTGCTGATGCCGGCCAGCACGGCGCTCACGCGCCTGAGCCCGCCTTCCTTCATGGCCGGCACCACCTTCAACTTCAAGCAGAAGAGCCGGCTGGACGAAGCCAAGCTGAAGTCGCAGCTCACCCTGGCCGGCTACCAGCATGTGAGCCAAGTCGTGAGCCCGGGCGAATACGCCGTGCGCGGCGGCTTGATCGACCTGTTCCCCATGGGCAGCCTGGTGCCCTACCGCGTGGACCTGTTCGGCGACGAGGTCGATTCGATACGCACCTTCGACCCTGACAGCCAGCGCAGCCTGTACCCCGTGCCGGCGGTGCGCTTGCTGCCAGGGCGCGAATTCCCGATGGATGATGCGGCGCGCACGGCCTTTCGCGCACGCTGGCGCGAGAAGATCGAAGGCGACCCGACGAAAAGCCGCGTCTACAAGGACATCTCTGCCGGCGTGGCCAGTGGCGGCATCGAGTACTACCTGCCATTGTTCTTCGACACCCCGGGCACCATCTTCGACTACCTGGGCGAACAGGCTGCCCTGGCCCTGCACGGCAAGGTGGACGAAGCGCTGGACCGCTTCTGGACGGAAACCCGCGAACGCCACCGTTTCCTGCAGCACGACCCCGAGCGGCCGATCCTGGCGCCGCCCGTGCTCTTCATGCCGGCTGAAGAATTCTTCGGCCGCACACAAGCGCATGCCACGCTGTCGCTGCGCCACGGGCAGGTCGTCGAGCCCACCGAATGGGCACGACCGCTGCCTGATGTGAGCATCGGCCGCGGCACGCCAGAGCCGCTGGCGCTGCTGGAACGTCATTTGCAGTCCACCCCGCACCGCGTGCTGCTGGTAGCTGAAAGCGACGGCCGCCGGGAAAACCTGCTGGAGCTGCTGCGCGACCACCGCATCAGCGTGCCCAGCGTCGACACGCTGGCCGAATTCCTGGCCGGCGACGAGAAAGTGGCCATTTCTGCAGCCCCGCTGGCAGAAGGCTTTCACTGGCACGACGAAGCTGCCGGCGTTTCGGTTCAGTTGTTCACCGAGACCGAACTTTTCGCCACCACGCCGCAAGCCCGCCGGCGCCGCAAGCAAGAACAGACCAGCAGCGTCGATGCGCTGATCAAAGATTTGTCGGAGCTGAAGGTGGGCGACCCGGTGGTCCACATGAGCCACGGCATCGGCCGCTACCAGGGGCTGGTGAACATTGATCTGGGCCAGAACCAGGGCGACGGTCCCAGCGAATTCCTGCACCTGCAATATGCCGACCAGGCCACGCTCTATGTGCCAGTGGCGCAGCTGCACCTCATCAGCCGCTACACCGGCGTGAGCGCTGAAGAAGCGCCCTTGCACCGCCTGGGCAGCGGGCAGTGGGAGAAAGCGCGCCGCAAGGCCGCTGAACAAGTGCGCGACACCGCCGCCGAACTGCTGGACCTGTATGCCCGCCGCGCCGCGCGCGAAGGCTTCGCCCACCGCTTCAGCCCGCACGACTACGAAGCCTTCGCCACCAGCTTCGGCTTCGAGGAAACCGCCGACCAGCGCGCCGCCATCCACGCCGTCATCCAGGACATGGTGAGCCCGCGACCGATGGACCGCCTGGTCTGCGGCGATGTGGGCTTCGGCAAGACCGAAGTGGCGTTGCGCGCCGCTTTTGTGGCCGTGCACGGCGGCAAGCAGGTGGCCATCCTGGCGCCCACCACGCTGCTGGCCGAGCAGCACTTTCAAACCCTGGTCGACCGCTTCGGCAAATGGCCAGTGAAGATCGCCGAGCTGTCGCGTTTTCGTTCGCCCAAGGAAGTGAAGGCTGCGCTGGCAGGCATTGCCGACGGCAGCGTGGACATCGTCGTGGGCACGCACAAGCTGTTGTCCAGCGATTGCCAATTCGCCAGGCTGGGCCTGCTCGTCATCGACGAAGAACACCGCTTCGGCGTGCGCCACAAGGAAGCGATGAAAGCGCTGCGCGCTGAAGTGGATGTGCTCACGCTGACCGCCACGCCCATTCCGCGCACCCTGGGCATGGCGCTGGAAGGCTTGCGCGACCTGTCGGTGATTGCCACCGCACCACAACGCCGACTGGCCATCAAGACCTTCGTGCGCAGCGAAGGCAGCAGCGTCATCCGTGAAGCCGTGCTGCGTGAGCTGAACCGTGGCGGGCAGGTTTACTTCCTGCACAACGAGGTGGAGACGATTCAGAACCGCAAGCACAAGCTGGAAGAACTGCTGCCCGAGGCGCGCATCGCCGTGGCGCACGGCCAGATGCCGGAGCGCCAACTGGAATCGGTGATGCGCGACTTCGTCGCCCAGCGCCACAACGTGTTGCTGTGCAGCACCATCATCGAAACCGGTATCGACGTGCCCACGGCCAATACCATCGTCATGAGCCGCGCCGACAAGTTCGGCCTGGCGCAACTGCACCAGTTGCGCGGTCGCGTGGGCCGCAGCCACCACCAGGCATACGCCTACCTGCTCGTGCCCGACCTGGAAGGCCTGACCAAGCCCGCCGCCTTGCGGCTGCAGGCCATTCAAGACATGGAAGAACTGGGCTCAGGCTTCTACCTGGCCATGCACGACCTGGAGATTCGCGGTGCCGGCGAAGTGCTGGGCGAAAACCAGAGCGGCAACATGATGGAGGTGGGCTTCCAGCTCTACAACGAAATGTTGTCCGAAGCCGTGCGCGCATTGCGGGCCGGACAGGAACCCGACTTGCTGCAACCTTTTGCCGCCACGACAGAGATCAACCTGCATTCACCCGCGCTGCTGCCTGATGCCTATTGCGGCGACGTGCACGTGCGGCTGGGCTTGTACAAGCGCCTGGCCTCAGCCGAGCGCCCTGAGCAGATCGATGCGCTGCTGGAAGAGATCACCGACCGCTTCGGCAAGCTGCCGACACAGGGCCAGACCCTGTTCGACACGCACCGCCTGCGCGTGCAGGCGCGGCCCTACGGCGTGCTGAAGATCGACGCCAACGCCAAGGTGATGAACATCAGCTTCAGCGAAAAGGCCGCGGTGCCGGCGCAGCGCATCGTCGAACTGGTGCAGAAGAACCACGCCATCAAGCTGGCCGGCAACCACAAGCTGCGCATCGACCGCGAAATTGCAGCCCCGGCCGACCGGGCTCACTATCTGCGCGACGTGTTGCGCTCACTGGGCCCGCCTGTCGCAGTGGCCTGAACCACCCCCCGACCAAAGAGCCTGCGATGAGCGACATAGCCGCCAGCCTGTTCGGCGGCCAGAACTTACATTGGGTGGCGCGCCAGCACGCGCGAACCGATTAACAGGAAGATGAAAAGTGAGTGAGAGACCAAGCTGGCGCCTGACTGATTTCAAGCTCGTGGCGTTCGACATGGACTCGACGCTGATCAACATCGAGTGCATCGACGAGATCGCGGCAGCGGCGGGCCGCAAGGCCGAAGTCGCAGCCATCACCGAAGCGGCGATGCGCGGCGAGATCAGCGATTACAAAGACAGCCTGCGCCAGCGTCTGGCCTTGCTGAAAGGCGTGCCTGAGTCGGCGCTGCAGTCCGTCTACGACCAGCGGTTGCAGTTGAACCCCGGCGTGACGGAATTCGTGGCCGCCTGTCGCGCTGCCGGCTTGAAGACGCTGCTGTTGAGTGGCGGTTTCACCTTCTTCAGCAGCCGCGTGCAGCAAAGGTTGCATCTGGACTTCGCTCGCGCCAACGTGCTGGAAGTGCGCGACGGGCTGCTGACCGGCGGCCTGGTGCCGCAGTCCTGGGGCGATATCGTCGATGGCAATGAAAAGCGCCGCACCTTGCTCGATGTGGCCGACCTGATGGGCATTTCAGCCGCGCAAACCATCGCCGTGGGCGACGGCGCCAACGACCTGCCGATGATGCGTGCAGCAGGGCTGTCCATCGCCTTCCATGCCAAGCCGGCGGTGCGCATGGAAGCCAGCCTGTGCGTTGACGCGGGTGGCATGGACAGCGCGCTGTCCCGGCTGCTGATCTAGGACAGCTCAGCCCCCCGAACCCCGCCCGAAGACCTGCACCACCTCGTCGCGCAGCGCCTTCACCAGCCCCAGTGCCGGCGCGTCCAGCTTCAGGCTGCCAGCCTCGGCCTTGTCGGCATAGATCAGGCCGAAGGGCGCGCTCTTGTGCATCAGGGGCAGCAACAGAAATGTCGGCGCATTGACGGTGCTGCGGTACCAGGACGGCAGCTTCTGCGCCAGCGGGCCGGTGGTGGCATCTGCGATCAAGGTGTCTGCCCCGCGCGCGCAAAGCGCGGCAAACATGTCGCCGTTGCTGGCTTGCGCGGGGTCGATGCGAAGGGCGGCGCACACGGCGGCCTGGTCGTCGCCCAAGCCGAAACGGCCGGTGAGCAGCCCGCTGCGCGGGTCGCGCAGGCAGAACACCACCGTGCGGCACTGCAGGGCCAGATGCACAGTTTGCAGAACCGACTGCAGCACATCGTTCAGCTTGGGCTGACCATTCGCTGCCAGCGCCCGCACCTGGGCCAGGCCGTCGCGCAGCGCCGGACCAGGCGATGCTTGAGTGGCGGCGGCTTGAGTGGCGGCGGCAGGGGGTGCGCTCATATCCAGCGCGCTGGTACCCGGCGCGCTGGCAACGAGCGCGCTGGCAACAGGCGCACTGGTACCGGGCCGCGCGACGGCGACCGTGCCGTCAGCCAGCTCCGCCACACCGGGCGCGGGGACGTTCGGCGTGCCTTCGATGAGTCGTCGCGCCGGCGAGCCGCGCGCCACGTGCAGGTTCATCGCCTGGGTCAGGAACAACAGCTTTCCGCGCGCATCGTTGGCCTTGGCAACGATATCGCGCGCGGTCATGCCCAGCGCTGGCGCGTACAGCACGGCAGCTTTCAGCAAGGCCAGTTGCTGCGGCGCGCCGTCGTCGGTCAGCAGCGCGTCGGTCAGTGCATTGGCACTGCGGCCCAGCCAGCGCAGCCGGTCCACACCCGGCAGCAGTACGCGGCCCGGCACGTCGCCTTCGGGCGGGCGCATCGCCCGCTGCAGGTTGTCCGGCAGACCCCAGGCCCTGGCCACGCCCTGCCCCAGGTCGTCGTAACCCAGACCCAGCACGCGGCGTGCAGCGGCCTCGCGCGCAGCACCGTCATGGGCGCCGGCCCGCAGTTGCTGTCGTACCTGCAGCGCTTCTTCAGGGAAGTAGTACTCGGTCAGCAACCTACCCAGGTTCTGGAACATGCTGCTCAGAAAAGCGTCTTCGCCTTCCCGCGCCAGCGGTGTCAACTCGCTGGCCAGGGTGCCCGCCATCAAGGCACGCAGGAATTCTTCTTTCAGCACGGCGGCATGCGCTTTGTCGCCCATGTGCTCCATCAGCACCACCGACAAGGCCATGTTGCGGATGCCGGCAAAACCCACCAGCGCCACGGCCCGCGACACCGTGGCCACACCGCCGCCTGCGGCCTGCGAAAAGTGCACGGTGTTGACCATGCGCAGCAGCTTCTTCGTCAGCGCCACGTCTTTCAGGATTTCACTGGACAGGCTGGCCAGGCTTTCGGTGTCCGATGTGGCCACGCGCTGGATACGCACCACCGAGTCAGACATGGCCGGGAAATCGGTCTTGTGGCGCATCCGGCGCAACAGGAATTCCAGCGTGCCATGGGCCAGGGCCGTTTCTGGCGGCGTTTCGGCATTCGGGTGGAGCCAGGCTGAGAGCGCTGCATGCATGCTGCGTGCGCCGTCGTAGCGGGCGCGCACGTCGCGTGCCAGCGCGCGCTGCACGATGCCGCGCAAGACATCGTCCACGCGCACGCTGTCGGGCAGCTTCAGGTCTTCTTCTTGCACCCGCTGAACAGCGCGCATGGGGTCGGTCTCGCGCAGCAGCGGCACGCCGCTGAGCAGTTCGGCCAGCATCACGCCGGCGCTGAACACGTCCATGGCCGGCACCGGTGCGTCGCCGCGCGCAGCTTCCGGGGACATGTAGCCTGGTGTGCCGACGATTGCACCCAAACTCGAACCCAGGCCTGCACCCGGAGCTGCGCCCCCCCCAGTCAGCGTCTTGTCGCTGATGCGTGCGGCGATACCGAAGTCCATCACCCGCGGCCGGCCGTCGCTACCCAGCAGCACATTCGATGGCTTGAGGTCGCGGTGCACGATGCCTTGCGCATGGGCAGCAGCCAGCGCGTCCAGCACGCCCAGCATCAGCTCTGCGGCTTCTTTTGCCGGCCAAGCCGGGCGCTGGCGCCGCGCCTGCTGCAGGGTCGGGCCTTCGACGAACTCGAACACCAGATAGGGCTGGGGCGCAGCACCCGGCCGCTCGTATTCATCGGCCTCGAACACCGGCACCACGTTGGGGTGCGCCAGCCGGCTGACGGCGCGCGCTTCGTTGAGCCATTCGCTGAGCGACTGCGCGTCCGCCGTCGGATCGAGCAGCTTCAAGGCCACGTCGCGGTCCAGCCGTGGGTCGTGCGCCAGCCACACCGTGGCCTGCGCTCCGCGGCCCAGCACGCGCTGCAACTCGAAGCGGCCGATGCGGCGTGCAGGGGTCAGCACGGCGCTCATGGGTTGCTGCGGCTGGCTGCTTTGGAGCGCAGGCGACTTGCAGGCGGGGGCACTTGCGGCAGCGCAGGTTCCAGGGCATCCAAAGGCGCAGGGGCGGTGCTCGAGCTGATCCTGGCGCTAGTTTCGGCGCCAACTTGGGCCCTGGGGCGGGCCTGGGCGGCACTGTCCGACGTGGCTGGTGTCTCGCTCAGCGCTGCCTGCAGGTCGCGCAAGCCGATGTTCAACGTGCGGCCATAACGCTGCACCACGCGCTGCAGCGTCGCACCAATGCGCTGGGGCGGCAGGTCCAGGGCGTCCAGGGCCTCATTGGCGCAACTGGCCGATGCGCGCAGCAAGTCGTCGTCTCCATCGGGCAAGTGCACCGACGTGGCTTGCGCATGGCGACGGATCATGCCCAGGACCTCGTCGCCCAGGCCCCACAGCCGCGCCACGGCCGCGCCGATGGCTTCGACGTCGGCGCCCAGCACGGCGAATGACGCGCCTTCTTCGCTCATGCCGGGCTCGTCCGGTTCGCCTGCGCGCGGCGGCGGACCGGTTTGCATCAAGCGGCGTATCTGCTGCACCTCTTCAGGAAAGTGGTACTGCACCACCAGCCGGCCCAGGTTTTGCATCAGCGCAATGAGATAGACAACTTCGCCGTCGTAGCCTGCGGGGCGCAACGCCATGGCCATGCGAGCAGCGCGCTTGGCGCGCTGCATCTGCGCATGCAAGGCCTGAGCGCCGGCTTCGCCCAGAGGGCCGGGCCAGGGGCGCAAAGCGAGTGCGGCGCGGCGCACGCCTTCCAGGCCCAACATCGCGATGGCGCGGCGTACCGTCAATACCGGACCGGCGCCAGACACTTGAACACCGCGCACCTGGGCCGAATTGACCAGGCGAAGAAGATCGAAAGAGAGCGCCAGATCCTCCAGCACCACCTCGGCCAGCTCGTTGGTGCGCTGGCCTTCCATCAAGGCCAGTCGGGCTGCGCGCTCAGCCGCCCCGGGCGACGCCGGCAGCACACCGGCCGCGCGCAGCTTGTCGGCCAGCAGCGCCAGCGGCCCGCCGCCTTCGCTGTCAGCCGTTTGCAGCCAGCCTTCCAGCGCGCGCAGCAGGGTGCGGGCGTTGCGGTAACGCTGTCGCTCCTGGCGGTCCGTGGCGCGGTTGACGATGGCGCGCAAGGGGTCTGCGACAGGTTGAAGCAGCGTCCAGGGCAAACGCACGATCTCGCGGCCCTGCGGCGGCAGCCGCGCCATCACCTGGCCAATGTCGGGCTCGTCCAGCGCCGGCTGCCCGGCGATCAAGCCGTGCAACAGCACGCCAGCGGCCAGCACGTCGCGCTCGGCCGCATTGCGCTGCTGGTCCAGCGGCGTTTCAGTCTGCGCCGTCATCTGAGTGGCCACGGCCAGCCCGGCGACGCGCAGCGCACCGTCACCTGTAACCAGCAGCAGATGCGGCTGCAGGTCGTGGTGGGCCATACCAGCCTCGTGGGCATAGGCCAGGCCGCGCAAGGTATCGACGACGATGCGCGCGGCCTCGGGCCCGGCCAGGCCTTGGCGCGTCAGTCGATCGGTCAGAGGCACGGCGTCGTGCAGTTCGTAAGCTGCATAAGGCCAGCCGTCCTGCACCCCCACTTCTGCCACCGGGGCCAACTCTGGATGAACCAGGCGCGAGGCCTGGCGCAGGGTGATTCGCCATTGCTGCAGCGCTTCGTCGCTGGCAGGCTGCACGCGCGGCAGCACCAACATCAATTCCTGGCCAGCGCGGGCGTGTGGTGGCGAACCTGGCGAGCCTGCGTCAAGCACCAACCAGGCCATGCTGCGTTCGCTTTTGCCCAACAAGCGCAGCAACTGCAAGCGGCCGAACATGCGCACCGCACCCGAGCGCACGGGTGACGGCGCTGCGGGGTGTGCGGCTGGAACAACGGTTGCAATGACGGGCTTGACCATGAACTGTGATTCCAACCCGCCACAGACGATTACAAAGCCGCGAACAAGCCGGGCTTGCGCCGCCAGTTTGTAACCGCGGCATGGCGGGGAGGCCACCGCAGCCCCGTCTCAGCCCTGTCTGAATGCAGAATGACACAGGGCACTGCCAGACAGCGTCTATGACAGAATTCGTACTCTGACCTCGCTGCGGCAGACCTGTCGCAGCCACTTTGCACTGCAGCGAAAGGCTCACATGAGCAGCGAACTGATCAAACACACTTCCGACGACGCCTTCAGCACCGACGTGCTGGAATGCGATGTGCCGGTACTAGTTGATTACTGGGCCGAATGGTGCGGGCCCTGCAAGCAGATCGCACCGATCCTGGACGAAGTGTCCAAGGCCTACGAAGGCCGCTTGCGCATCGTGAAGATGAACGTGGACGAGAACACGGCCATCCCGGCCAAGTTCGGTATCCGCGGCATCCCGACGCTGATGCTGTTCAAGGGCGGCGAACTGGCCGCCACCAAGGTTGGCGCCCTGCCGAAATCGCAGCTCACCGCTTTTATCGACGGTCATCTATAATTCGACATCGGCGGTAGATTTTCAAACCGCCGTCTGATTCGCCACCCCGAAGTGTCCTCGCCGGCCTGAAGCCGGCTGGAGACAAGCCCAAGCGACAAGCCCGAACGCCGAAAGGCTTAGGAGCTGCACGCACGGCGGCCGGCGCCACACCACCAGCGTATTACGCCATGGCTCGCATGCCTGACATGCAGGCCGAACAGCATCCCAAGGGTGCCGATCCATGCACTTGTCCGAACTGAAGGCCATGCACGTCGCCGATCTCTTGAAGATGGGCGAATCGCTGGAAATCGAAAACGTCGCCCGCCTGCGCAAGCAGGAGCTGATGTTTGCGATCATGAAAAAACGCGCCAAAGCCGGCGAGCAAGTGTTTGGCGACGGTGTGCTCGAAGTGTTGCCGGACGGCTTCGGCTTCCTGCGCAGCATCGAAGCCAGCTACATGGCCAGCACCGACGACATCTACCTGTCGCCGAGCCAGGTGCGCCGCTTCAACCTGCACACGGGCGACCTGGTGGAAGGGGAAGTGCGCGTGCCCAAGGACGGCGAGCGGTATTTCGCACTCGTCAAGGTCGACCGCGTGAACGGGCTGACGCCCGAGGAGAGCAAGCACAAGATCATGTTCGAGAACTTGACGCCACTGTTCCCGAAGGAACAGTTCAAGCTCGAACGCGAGATCAAGTCGGACGAGAACATCACCTGCCGC
>JBBQXN010000065.1:0-18900 GCA_038209585.1 Burkholderiales bacterium | reverse complement strand
TGGCGATTCATGACCATGCTCAGCCTGACCCACCAGATCGCTGGCGACCATGGCCGGATCGGCGGTCTCGTCGGCGATGATGCCGACCTCGGACGGACCCGCAAAGACATCGATGCCCACCTTACCGAACAGGGTGCGCTTGGCCTCGGCCACGAACTTGTTGCCGGGGCCCACGATGACGTCAGCCGGCTTGCCGCTGAACAGGCCATAGGCCATGGTGGCAATCGCCTGCACGCCGCCCAGCGTCATGATGATGTCGGCACCAGCCTTGTTGAAGGCGTACATCAGATACGGGTGCATCGGCCCGCCGCGAAACGGGCCGGAGCAGGCGATGATGGTCTTGACGCCAGCCGCCTTGGCCGTGGCCACGCCCATGTAGGCACTGGCGATGTGCGCATAGCGCCCGGCCGGTGCGTAGCAACCGGCCACGTTGACCGGGAGCACGCGCTGCCCAGCGGTGACGCCGGGGTGCAACTCGGTCTTGAAGTCCTTGAGCGAGTCGCGCTGGGCCACGGCAAACTTAAAGACCTGCTCGATCGCAAAGTCTATGTCCTTGCGGACCTGCTCGGGCACGCCCTTGGCGTTTTCCGCCAGCTCTGCGGCGGTGACGATCATCTCGCCGTCCCACTTGTCGAGCTTCTTCGCGTAGGCGCGGACCGCCGACTCGCCATTCTTCTCAATCTCGGCCAGCATTTCTGTCACCACGCCTTGCGCGGTGGCGGTTTCGGTCTCGGGCGTCTTGTCTGCTTTTTTCAAATACGTGATGGCCACGTCAATCTCCTGTAGGGGGCGCTGCGCAAATCTAGGTGAACACAGTCCCAGTGCACGGCGCAGCGTACACAAAGCTCTGAAGAAAAAGGAAACAGGCCAGACCCCGGCTCGGCGGTCTGGCCTGGGCAACTCGCTTACTTGGTCGAGTTCGCCATCTCACGCAGCTTGGGGTCGGCTTGCACCAGCTTCAGATATTCGTCGGTCACGAAATCGGCCACAGCAGGCACCTGCTGCACCGCACCGGTGCCGCGCATGAACTCTGAGAGTTCGGTGAACCAGCCGTCCATCGGCGAATTGGCGGCACTACCCGTGCGCTCCATGTTCTTAAGCTGCTGCGCCAGGGTGAAGGTGGGACGGGACTCGAACTCCTTGTTCATGGCCGCCTCGCTGATGCTCACACCGCCTTTGGCGTAAAAATCTTTCATCATGCGGATTGCCTCTGGGCGGTTCACACTCATCCAGCTCCAGGCACGCAGATAGACCGCCAGGAATTTGGCCACGTTCTCCGGGTTCTGCTTGGCGTAGTCACCGCGCGCGATCAAGGCACCCGGAACGCTCGCACCACTGTCCTTGCCGCTGCACAGCATCTTGGCGCCGGCCTTCTCTTCCACCGTGTAGGTGTTGGGTGCCCACATACCGGCCAGATCGGAGTTGTTGGACGACAGCGCCGAGATGATCTCGGCCTGGCCCATGTTTTTCATCACGACGTCGGACTTCGTCAGACCGTACTTTTTCAAGCAACCCTGCACCGCAAAATCAGCGGTCGAGTTCTGCGTGAGCGTGATGGTCTTGCCGCGCAGCGCGGCAGCCGGGTCCTTGGCGAACTCAGCGGCGGCTTTGGCGCTGCCGACCAGTCCGTTGGCGGCCGACTCGTCGTTGGTCACGCCAATGGTCTTGATGCCAAAGCGCACATGGCCCAGCACGGCGGGCACCGAGCCGGTCCCGCCCACGTCCCAGGAGCCCGCTGCTGAGGCGGCGATTTGCGGCACGCCAGCCGGGAAGGTGGAGAACTCGGGTGCCAGACCCGCTTCTTTCCACCATCCTTTTTCGGTCGCGATGTGGAAGGGCAGCGCCCAATAGAGTGCGGGCTGGTAGCTGATCTTGATCGGTGTGAGCGCTTGGGCCTGCGCCACGCCGGTGACTCCAAAAACAAGGCTCAAGCTCAGGGCGGCTGCTAGGGTGGTCTTCTTCATGTCGCTGTCTCCTTCGGGTTGGGGTTCAATGATCTGTGCCGGCGTGCTCTTCACGCAGCGACTTCCAGATGCGGGTACGCAGATGGACAAAACTTTCCAGGTCCATCACGTCTTCGATCTTGTTGTGGCGGTCCCAGTTCTCGGCTTCGCGGACGGACTTGATGTCCAGCACTTCCTTGAACTTGCCCGGGCGGCTGGTCATCACCACCACCCGGTCGGCCAGATAGACCGCCTCTTCGACGGCGTGGGTGATGAACAGCACCGTGCGCGGGTTCTTGCGCGCCAGCTTCACCAGCTCTTCCTGCATCACCACGCGGGTTTGCGCGTCCAGGGCGCCGAAGGGCTCGTCCATCAGCAGCACCTGGGGGTTCAGCGCGTAGGCGCGCGCAATGGCCACGCGCTGCTGCATGCCGCCTGACAGCTGGTGCGGGTAGGCACTCTCATAGCCTTTGAGGTTCATCAGCTCGATGTAATGCGCGATCAGACGCTCGCGCTCTTCTTTGGCGATGCCTTTGCTGCGCAAGCCGAAGTCGATGTTGTCGTGCACCGACTTCCAGGGAAACAGCGCGAACGCCTGGAACACCACGGCGCGGTCCGGACCCGGCTCGGTGACCACCACGTCGTTCACCTTCACCGTGCCGGTGCTGGGAAACTCGAGCCCCGCTGCCATGCGCATGCAGGTGGTTTTGCCGCAGCCCGACGGGCCGACGATGGCCACGAACTCTTCGTCCTGCACCGTCAGGTTGATGCCGTCCAGGGTGAGAAAGTCTTTGCCGTCGCGCTTGAAAACACGGGTGACATCGCTGAACTGAATGGTGGCCATGGCTTGATCTGTTCTCGGGTTCGATGGCTTGCTGTCAGGCGTTGCGGTGCTTGAGCAGCACGCGCTCCAGCCGGCGCAGCAGGATGTCGATCACCACGCCCACCATGCCGATGGCCACCATGCCGGCCATCACGATGTCGGTGGCAATGGCGCTTTGGGCGCGAACGATCAGGTTGCCCATGCCGCTGCTCGCCACGATCAGCTCCGCACCCACCAGCGACATCCAGCCCAGCCCCGCGCCGATGCGCAAGCCGGCGATGATGGAAGGCACTGCGGCCGGGAAGAGCACTTCGGTGATGGTCTTGTAGCCGCCCACGCCGAGCATGGCCGCAGCTTCCAGAAAACGCACGTCAACGTTTTTGGCACCGCGATAAGCGTTGATCAGGCAGGGCGGAAAAGCACCGGCAAAGATGATGAGCGTGGGGCCACCGATGCCGGTGCCGAACCACAGCGCAGCAAAAGGCACCCAGGCCACAGGCGCGATGAAGCGCAGGCCGTCGAACAGCGGCGAGACCACATCGTCCAGCATGCGGTACCAGCCCATCGCCAGCCCCAGCGGCACGCCGATGACTGCTGCCAGCAAGAAGCCCATGCCGAAGCGCTGCAGGCTGGACAGCATGTGGTCGCCCAGCGTGGCGCCCGCGAATGGGTTGTAGAACAGGTCGATCAGGGTGCCCAGCACCTCGTGCGGCATGGGCAGGAACTGCGGCGGCGCAAAGTGCAAGGCGCGGGCGAGGTACCAGAAGGCGAAGAAGGACACCGTACCAATGACGGTCAGGCGCCAAAACTGAACGGCGGAAAGCTTGTCGTTCATGCTGCCACCCGCCCTTTGCGCCAGGGCATGGCTTTGTTTTCCAGCTGGCCCAGCAGCCAGGTGGTGCCTGCACCGCAGATGCCCACCATGGCCATGGCCACCAGGATCATGGCCGGAAAGATGTCTTGCGAAGCCTGGTTGAGGATGCTGCCCAAACCGTAGAGCGCGCCTATCAGCTCGGCTGCCACCAGGGTGGTCCAGCTGGCCTGCAACGACAGCCGCAGCCCCGTGAAGATCATCGGCATACTGCCCGGAACCAGCACTTCAGTCACCATCCGCCAGCCCTGGATGCCCAGCATGCGCGAGGCTTCCAGCACGGGGGTTTCGATGTTGCGCACACCCGTGTAGCTGTTGATGACCGAAGGCACGAAGGCGGCCACGAAGATGACCAGGATCTTCGAACCATCGTCCAGGCCCAGCCAGACGATGGCCAGCGGAATCCATGCCAGCGGCGGAATGGGGCGCAGCAGCAGGAAGGCGGGGTTGATCAGTGCTTCGGCACGCCGCGAGTAACCCATCAGCAGCCCCAGCGGTACGCCGATGCCCACGGCCACCGCAAAACCCATGGCCACCAGCTGCAGGCTGTGCAGCACATGCTGGTACAGCTTGCCGTTGCCATAGCCTTCAGCCTGGATGAAGCTGAACGCGTCCCACACTTCGCCGGGGCGCGGAAACCTGGATGGGTTGATGAGGCCGGTGACCGTGGTGGCCAGGTACCAGAGCACCAGCGCGGCCACGACGGTGGTGAGGCCCACCACGGTTCTGCGGGAGCTGCTTCGCTGGGTCAAGGGCACGTTCAGTCCTTTGATTCTGGCGCTCACCTGATCTTTCGGCTTGCGCTGGTTTAGCGCTCACAGTGATGTAAGCGCTTGCAGGAACTTTGCTTTTCTTGAAGTCGCTTGTCAATCCAGAATTTCCCCGCTCCAGGTAGAACCAGGGAATTGCACGGTCCCGGTCGCCGCAAGCGTTTGCATCCACCAGGCTAATTTGTGGCCGTTATGGCATGCTGCCCACCATGAACCAGCGCATCACGATCGAGGATGTGGCACGCGCAGCTGCCGTGTCCACAGCCACGGTATCCCGCGTTCTGAGCAAGCCCGAAGTGGTGCGCGCCAGCACGCGCGACCGCGTGCTGGCAGCCGTGCGCCAGCTGGACTACCAGCCCGATGCAGCAGCGCGCGCGCTGGCTTCAGGCCGCACGCACACGGTGGGCTGCGTCATTCCCACGCTGGACCACGCCATCTTCGCGCGCTGCACACAGGCCATGCAGACGACCCTGGCGCGTGCGGGCTACCAGCTGCTGGTGGCCAGCCATGAGTACGACCCGACGACGGAATTCGAGGTGGTGCGCGTGCTGCAGCAGCGCGGTGTGGACGCGCTGGTGCTGGTGGGCACCGACCATGCACCCGGGCTGTGGAAAGCGCTGCGCGCCTGGGAAAAACCTGCGCTGCTCACCTGGTCGTGCGACCCGCGTCTGCCTTCGATCGGCTTCGACAACGAAGCTGCTGCACGCCTGGCCACCGAGCATCTGCTGTCGCTGGGTCACCGGCGCATCGGCGTGATCTCTGGCCTCACGTCACACAACGACCGCGCGCGCAGCCGCATCGAAGGCGTGAGGCAGGCGCTGCAGAAAGCCGGGCTCAAACTGCTGCCCAGTTTGCTGACCGAACAGGTGTTCAATCTCAACGGCGGGCAGCTCGGGCTGCATGCCTTGATGGCCGCGCGCCAGCCGCCCACCGCCATCTTCTGCGGCAACGACCTGCTGGCCACAGGGGCGCTGCTGGAAGCGCAACGCATGGGTCTGAGGGTGCCGCGTCAGCTCTCGATCTGCGGCATCGACAACCACGAGCTGTCTGAGGCGATCAATCCCGGGCTGACCACCATCAACCTGCCCACGCAAGACCTGGGCTGCATCACCGCGCACAGCGTGCTTTCCGCGATTGCCGGCGATGCCATTGCCGCCAAGTCGCTGTTGCCGTTTGCGCTGGTGGTGCGTGGCAGCACAGGTGTGGTGCCGAAGTAGAGGGTAGGGGGTAGGGGGTAGGGGGCCGAGGGCCGAGAGCCGAGGGCCGAGGGCAGTGCTTCAGTGGCTTCACTGCGGCTGGTTCAGCAGCAGGTCGCGCCACTCGGCGCTCAGCCCAGGGGTGGCAGCAGCGATGTGGTCCGACTGCATCCAGGGCAGCCCATCCAGCGTGAACACCCGACCACCCGCTTCGCGCACCAGCAGCACGCCGGCTGCCGCGTCCCAGGCGCCCATGCCGCGTTCCCAGAACAGATCGACGCGGCCGGCAGCCAGGTACGCCAGGTCCAGCGCCATGCTGCCGCCGCGGCGCGCGCCCGCCACGGCGCCCAGCACGCGCCCCAGCTGGTCCATGTAGCTGGGTAGAAAGCTGGCGTGCGGCTTGGGAAACACCGTGGCCGCCACCGCATCCATCAAGCGCTGCGGCGAAGCCACCTGCAAGGGCTGCCCGTTGCAATGCGCGCCCAGGCCCAGCGCTGCGCTGAACAGTTCGCCGCGCACCGGGTCTGCCACGCAGCCCACCAGTGGCTCGCCTGCTTGCACCAGCGCCAGCGACACCGCGTAATGCGGCAGGCCGCGCAAAAAATTCATGCTGCCGTCGATGGGGTCAACGACCCAGATGCGATCTTGCGCACCTTGTGCAGCAAAGGCGCCGCCTTCTTCGCCCAGAAAGCCGTGGTCGGGGTAGCTCTTGGCAATGCGCAGGCGGATGAGTTGTTCCACCTCGGCATCCAGCGCGCTGAACCAGTCGCCAGCGGCTTTCTGCTGTACTGCCGCGCTGCGCCCCGCCTGACATAGTTGCGTGGCGGCTTCCAGCGCCAGGGTTTCGGCGAACTGGCGCAGCTCGGGCAAGGATTCGTTCACGCGGTCAGTCATGGCGTGCTGACCCGAGCTAACTCACAAATTCGTGCGCGCGGGTATCGATGATGGAAACCCGGAGCTCGGCAGGCTGTTGGTCGAAGGTTCTTGCCACCCGCGCCACTCGCAGCACGGGCGTGCCCACCGGCAGCTGCAGCAAAGCGGCGCTGGCCGCATCTGCAGCTTCAGCCCGAGCGCGCTCATCGGCTCCCACCACGGTGACACCAAACGCACGCTGATAGAGCTCGTAGATGGTGCCTGGCCGCTGCGCGAACTGTTCTCGCGTCAGCCTGGGAAACAGCGTGCAGGACAGCGTGATGCGGTCATGCACCACCGGCCGCCCCTGCAAAGAAAGCAAATTTTCGATGCGATACACCCGCTCTGCACCGTGCAAGCCCAGCGTCTGCGCTTGCTCTGCGCTGGCGCGCGCGGTGTCGAAGGCCAGCAGCTGAATCTGCGGAAATTCGCGCTGCCCCTCCAGTCCTTCCATCTTGAAGAACTGGTACATGAAGCGTTCGTTGTCCTGCTCCCCCACAAAGGTGCCGCGGCCCTGCTGGCGCAGCAGGATGTGGTCTGCCACCAGTTCGTCCACCGCACGGCGCAGCGTTCCGATCGAGACCCCGAAGCGCTGTGCCAACTCGGTTTCGTTGGGCAGGGCCTTGCCCGGTTGGAACTTGCCCGACTGGATGTCGGCAATCAGTTCACGTTTGACTTGGCGATACAGCGCCATCAAACAGCAGGGGGGCAGGCTCGGGGACGCATGCATCGATTCTATGCAGGCGTGGGCCATGCCAGGCAGCCTGCAATCCAGGTGCGTATCCGTCCTGGCCCTCACTGGACAAGCCCGCCTGCGACCGGCACGCTCAAGCCCATGCAAACCACCACCACCGGGCCGCTGGCCGGCCTGAAAGTTCTTGAACTGGGCCAACTCATCGCCGGCCCTTTCGCCGCCAAAACGCTGGGTGACTTCGGCGCCGAAGTCATCAAGATCGAACCGCCTGGCACCGGCGACCCGCTGCGCCGCTGGCGGCTTTTGTTGAAGGGCACCAGCGTGTGGTGGCAGGTGCAGTCGCGCAACAAGCACAGTCTGGCGCTGGACTTGAAAGACCCGGACGCGGTGGAAGTGGTGCGCCAGTTGGCGCTGGATGCCGACGTGCTGATCGAGAACTTTCGCCCCGGCGCGATGGAAGGCTTCGGCCTGGACCCGCAGGTGCTGCTGCAGGCCAACCCGCGCCTGATCGTGCTGCGCATCAGCGGCTATGGCCAGACAGGGCCGTGCCGCGACAAGCCCGGCTTCGGCGTGGTGGCCGAAGCCATGGGCGGCTTGCGCCACCTCACGGCCGAGCCTGGCCGCACACCCGTGCGCGTGGGCGTGAGCATCGGCGACACGCTGGCGGCGCTGCACGGGGTGATCGGCGTGCTCATGTGCCTGCAAGAGCGCCAGCGCAGCGGGCAAGGGCAGGTGGTGGACGTGGCTTTGTACGAGGCCGTTTTCAACTGCATGGAAAGCCTGCTGCCTGAATACAGCGCCTTCGGTGCCGTGCGCGAGCCTGCTGGCAGCGCGCTGCCAGGCATTGCACCCAGCAACGCCTACCGCTGCCGCGACGGGCACGCGCTGGTGGCGGGCAATGGCGACAGCATCTACCGCCGGCTGATGCAGGCCATCGGCCGCCCCGACCTGGCCGCCGACCCCGCCCTGGCAGACAACGCTGGCCGCGTGGCCCGGGTGGCCGAGATCGACGGCGCCATCGAGACCTGGACGCAAAGCCGCAGCGTGGCCGAGGTACTGGCCGCGCTGGACGCAGCCGAGGTGCCGGCCGGGCGCATCTACACCGTGGCCGACATCGCCACTGATCCGCACTACCAGGCGCGCGGCATGCTGCAGACGGTGCAGCTGGAAGACGGCAGCACGCTGGCGGTGCCTGGCATCGTGCCCAAGCTGTCCCGCACGCCGGGTGGGCACCGGCGCAATGCGCCCGCGCTGGGGCAGGACAACGCAGAGATCCTGGCGCGGCTGCGGGGCAAGCCGCCGGGGTGACGGGCAGCCGGTCGGCACGGCGGGCTGTGGTGCATCCCCAGACTTAATATGTACAGCTCACCAGCCTGCCCGGCCCACGCCATGAACAGCTCACCCGCCAAAGCCTTCGCCAGCCAGGCCGACCTGGAAGAAAAGAAGGTCAGCTTCAGCCAGCTTTCGCCGCATGCCTGGGCCTACACGGCAGAAGGCGACCCCAACACCGGCATCGTCATCGGTGACGACGCGGTGATGGTCATCGATACGCAAGCCACGCCCGTGATGGCCGCAGACGTGATCCGCCGCATCCGCGAAGTCACTGCCAAACCCATCCGATACGTCGTGCTCAGCCATTACCACGCCGTGCGCGTGCTGGGTGCCAGCGCTTACGCACCTGAACACATCATCGCCAGCGAAGACACGCTGGACTTGATCCGCGAACGGGGCGAGCAAGACAAGGCCAGCGAGATCGGTCGCTTTCCGCGCCTGTTCCGCCATGTTGAAAGCGTGCCTGCGGGGCTGACCTGGCCCACCATCAGCTTCAGCGGCAAGATGACGCTCTGGCTGGGCCCGCTCGAAGTGCAGTTGCTGCAACTGGGCCGTGGCCACACCAAGGGCGATACGGTGGTGTGGCTGCCGCAGGAACGCACGCTGTTCAGCGGCGACCTGGTCGAGTTCGACGCCACGCCTTATGCAGGCGACGCTTACTTCAGCGACTGGCCCGCCACACTGGACCGCGTGGCCGCGCTGCAGCCGCTGCAACTGGTGCCCGGGCGCGGCCCGGCGCTGAAGGGTGCAGCGCAAGTTGCCGCGGGCCTGCAAGGCACGCGCGATTTCGTGGCCGCGCTCTACGCCAGCGTGCAGGCCGGTGCGGCAGCAGGCAAAGACCTGAAAACCGTGTACTGCGAAACCCTGCATGCGCTGCGGCCCACCTACGGTCACTGGGTCATCTTCGACCACTGCATGCCCTTTGGTGTGACCCGCGCTTTCGATGAAGCCGGCGGCCACAGCGACCCGCGCATCTGGACGGAAGAGCGCGACATCGAAATGTGGAAAGCGCTCGAAAGCTGAATGCCGCACCGGCCGCTGCAACCGACACTGGACATCCCCCATGAACGACAACCCCCACACCGGCTTTGGCAACTACTTCGAAAGCGAAGCCTCACCCGGCGCCTTGCCCATCGGTCGCAACAGCCCGCAGCGCCCACCGCTGGGTTTGTATGCAGAGCTGTTGAGCGGCAGCGCATTCACCGCGCCGCGCGCAGAGAACCGCCGTACCTGGCTGTACCGCCGCCAGCCCAGCGTGCAGGCCGGCCCCTACCGGTCGCTGGACCAGCCGCTGTGGAAAACCGGCGCCGCAGAAGGCGAACAGGCGCCGCCCGACCCGCTGCGCTGGCACCCGGTGCCGGTGCCTGCGCACGATGAAGAAGCGCTGGACTTCATCAGCGGCCTGCGCACCGTGTGCCTGAACGGCGACGCCGAAAGCCACGCCGGCATGGCCGTGCACCTGGTGGTGGCCAACCGCAGCATGCAAGGCGCCTTCGTCAACGCAGACGGCGAAATGCTGCTGGTGCCGCAGCAGGGCAGCATCGACATCAGCACCGAGCTCGGGCCCCTGCAGGTGGCCCCCGGCGAAGTGGCCCTGCTGCCGCGCGGCATGGCGTTCAGCGTGGCGGTATCGGGCCCCACACGGCTGTACGTCTGCGAAAACTATGGCGCGCCTTTCCGCCTGCCCGAGCTGGGCCCCATCGGCAGCAACGGCCTGGCCAATCCGCGCGACTTCGTCGCGCCGCAGGCTGCCTTCGAGGCCGAACCCAGGCAGGTCAGCCTGGTGAAGAAGGCAGGCGGGCAGTTGTGGCAAACGCTGGCGACGTCGCCCTTCAACGTCGTCGCCTGGCACGGCAACCTGGTGCCGCTGAAGTACGACACGGCGCGCTTCATGACCATCGGCAGCATCAGCCACGACCACCCCGACCCCAGCATCTTCACCGTGCTTACCAGCCCCAGCGACACGCCAGGCGTGGCCAACTGCGATTTCGTCATCTTCCCGCCGCGCTGGCTGGTGATGGAAGACAGCTTCCGCCCGCCTTGGTACCACCGCAACGTGATGGCTGAATTCATGGGCCTGGTGCAGGGCCGGTACGACGCCAAGCCCGAAGGCTTTCGCCCCGGCGGCATGAGCCTGCACAACCCCATGGTGCCGCACGGCCCCGACGCAGAGGCTTTCGACAAGGCCAGCCACGCCGCGCTGGCGCCGCACAAGCTGGAAGACACGCTGGCGTTCATGTTCGAGAGCCGCTGGCGCTTTCGCCCTACGGCCTGGGCGCTGGCATGCGGGCATGTCGATGCGCGTTACGCTGATTGCTGGGCCGATCTGGCCGACCACTTCAAGGCTGCTGCCCCATGAACGCACTGATTGATTCCACACATGACCCGGCTTTGCGCAGCTGGGTAGCCAGTGCCAACGCGCCTGATGGCGACTTCCCGGTGCAGAACCTGCCACTGGGCCGCTTTCGCCCGCGTGCCGCAGCCAGCGGCGAACATGCCCCGTGGCGCGGCGGCATAGCCATCGGCAGCCAGGTGCTGGACCTGTTGCTGGCGCGCCAGCAATGCCCTTGGGACGAGGCCGTTTATCCCTGGCTGGACCGGCTGGCGCAGGGCGACCTGGCCGGCTTTCTGGCACTCGGCCGCCCGGCCTGGCGCAGCCTGCGGGCGGCGCTGTCAGTGGCGTTGGCTGAAGGCAGCGAACAAGCGCCCTTTCTGGAGCTGTGCCTGCACGCGCAAGCCGACGTGGAAATGTCGCTGCCCGTGGTGCCGCGCGACTACACCGACTTTTACGCCGGCATCCACCATGCCGTGGCGGTGGGCAAGCTGATGCGGCCCGACAACCCGCTGCTGCCCAACTACAAATGGCTGCCCATCGGCTACCACGGCCGTGCCTCGTCGGTGGGCCTGGGCGGCAGCGTGCGCCGGCCGCGCGGGCAGATCAAATCGAGCGCCGAAGCCCCGCCAACTTATGCGCCCTGCAAGCGCATGGACTATGAGCTGGAACTCGGCCTTTGGGTGGGCGTGGGCAACGAACTCGGCGAGCCGGTGGGCATCGAGTGCGCTGAAGAGCATCTTTACGGCCTGAGCCTGCTCAACGACTGGTCGGCGCGCGACATGCAGGCCTGGGAATACCAGCCGCTGGGCCCCTTCCTGGCCAAGAGCTTTGCCACCAGCGTGTCGCCCTGGCTCGTCAGCCTGGACGCGCTGGCGCCGTTTCGGCGCCCGCAGACGCGGCCCGATGGCGACCCTGCGCCGCTGGCGCATCTGGACAGCGAAGCCAACCGCGCCCAGGGCGCCCTCGACATCACGCTGCAAGTCTGGCTGCAAACCGCCGCCATGCGCGCAAGCGGCCAGGCGGCAGTGCTGCTGTCGCAATCCAATGCGCTGGACGCCTACTGGACGCCAGCCCAGCTGCTGGCCCACCACACCAGCAACGGCTGCAATCTGGCCACTGGCGACTTGCTGGGCACGGGTACGCTGTCGGGTGCTGAGGCGGGGCAGGGGGGCAGCTTGCTGGAGTTGTCGCAGGGCGGCAAGGCGCCGCTTGCCGTTCCAGGCACCCAGGAAGAGCGCACCTTCCTGGAAGACGGCGACACGGTCATCCTGCGTGCCTATTGCCAGGCGCCCGGCGCCGTACGCATTGGGCTGGGGCAGGTGAGCGGCACGGTATTGCCAGCGCTTTGAAATAGTCGCCCCAGGGAGGGCTGTTCTGCCGATCGCCCTGGCTGAGGGCCCGAACAATCGGGTCCACGATGGACGAGCTGCGAGCCGACGAACTGGCCAAGGGAGTCGCGGCCTGGCATAACCGCCACCCGCTGGCGCGCCGCATCAAGGCCGCCCAGGTGACGGGCATCGGCTGGGTGGCGCTGCCGTTTGCGCAGCGGCCGGGCGCACCCGTTTTCACGGTGACGCCGCAGGCGCCGTCCGCCGCACCACCTGCGCCCATGAGCTTGCGCAACCGCGCGCGCGCAGCCGAAAGCCCGGTGCCCGCTCTGCCCGTTCTGCCCGCTCTGCCCGTTCTACAAGCACAGCTGCCCCTGCCTTTGCGCTTGCTGGTGGGCCTGAAGATGGCCTGGCACGACGCCCGAAGCCAGCGCCGGGTTTGGAAACAGCGGCGTGCTGCGTTGCTGCCGGCCTTCAGCGAAGACTTCATCGCGCCCGTATCGCCGCGCAGTGCGGCGCAATGGGCCATGCGCCACGGCTTCACCCACGCCCAGCTGGCCGGCCTGCCGCTGCGCGAAGTGCTGCCCGACCCCGCCTGGGGCCGGCAAGATGCCGGCCTGGTCACGCTGTACCTGGCCACCGCGGCCATCGAGACGGGTTCCCGCCGTGCCCGTGTCTTGCTGGCGCCTGATGGCCGCCACACACCACTGGGGCCGCGCCTGCTGAGCGCGAAACGCGGCGCGGCCGTCTTGGCCGTGCTGCTGGCAGCAGCGCTGGGCTTGGCCAGCCCCGTACTACCGCCGCCTGCAGACTGGCCGGGGGTGGCCGCAGCGCACGCGGTTTACGCGCGCTGGGCTGCGCTGGCGCAAGGCGGTCAAGAAAGCGTCGCGCAGGTTGCGCCTGCAGCCGAGCCCCTGCTTGATCAGGCTGTGTTCGACGCTTCTGCGGAATCTGCGGCTGCTGCTGCTTCAGCCGCCGCGCAGGACGGCTTGCTGGCGCTGGCTGAACCGCTGCCGCAAGCCAGCTTCGATGTTCCAGCCGAACCGCCTGTCGAACTTTCGGCGGAAAGGGCCCCCGCCGACCCGCACGGCAGCCCGCACCCGCAAACTGCGCCAGAGCCAGAGCCAGAGCCAGAGCCAGAGCGACCACCACCGGCGCTGAAGCAAAAATACCTGCCACCTGACGACCCGCCGGCCGTTGCCGAGCCCTTCCGTCCGGGCAGGCGGCTGGTCCCGCAGCTCAGTGAAGCCACCAAGTCTGCTGCCAAGGATGCCGTGGCCGCCTTGCGCGCCGAGCGCGGCTTGCCTGAACCACAGGCGCCGCCAGCTTTGCCCGGCGTGGTCACCCCACCCACACCCACACCCGCGACCAAACCTGCAACGCCACGCGCCGGCGATGCGGAAATCGACGCCACACCGGCCTATGCGCTGACCACCCGCGTGCTGCGCACCCGGGCTGAATCGGAGCAGGTGCAGACAGCGGTGCGCGCGCTGCTGGCTCAGCACACGGCCGAGCCCCTGATGGTGGAACTGATGCCGGCGGGCGACGACTGGCGCGTGGTTTGCTGGCCCTTCGCGCGGCGCCAAGACGCGCAGTTGGCGCGCGCGCTGCTGCTCACGCGCGGTTTGCGGCTGGAGGCGATCCAGTTCTAGGGGATGCGTTCCAGGACGAGGCCAGAGCCTCTAACATCGGCAGATCGCTGTGCTCACCTGGATCTCCACCATGACGCCCGTGCCTGCCGAACTGCTGGCCCTTGCGGGCGACTGTGTCGAAATCAGCGCGGCTGATGTGCATTCAGGGCGCGCCGGGCGACTCATGGGCTATCACGCGGCGCCGCGCGAGTCTTCGCAAACTCCACCTCAGCCATCCCAGCCACCGCTGTTGCTGGTGCACAGCATGAACGCCTCTGGCTCGGCCGCCGAGATGCGTCCGGTCTTCGACCACGCGCGCCACACCCGCCCCGTGCTGGCTCTGGATTTGCCCGGCTTCGGCTTGAGCGAGCGCAGCGACCGCGCCTACAACCCGCGCCTGATGACCGATGCCCTGCACGAAGCGATCGCCTGGCTGCAGCAGCGCCACGGCCCGGCGCCGGTGGACGTGCTGGGCTTGTCGCTGGGCGGCGAATTCGCCGCGCGCGCTGCGGTGGAAGCGCCGCAAAGTGTTCGCCGGCTGGCCCTGGTCAGCCCCACGGGGTTCAACGGCAAGCCACGGCGTTACGGGCCGCCTGGCGGCTCGGTAGGCCCCGAATGGCTGCTCAAGGCGTTGCAGGGCCCGGGTTTCCATACGGGCGGCGGCTGGGGCCGGGGGCTGTTTCGCGGGCTGAGGCGGCCTGGCGTCATCCGCTATTTCCTGGAGCGCACCTGGGGCAGCAAGGCCATCGACGAGCCGCTCTGGCGTTTCGACCTGCACACCTCGCGCCAGCCGGGGGCCTGCTACGCCCCGCTGTACTTTCTGAGCGCACTGCAGTTCAGCAGCGACATCAACGCGTTGTATGAAGCCTTGACCCAGCCGGTATGGATGAGCCAAGGCACTCGGGGCGACTTCACGGACTATCGCGGCCAGCACACCGTCGAAAAACGCCCCAATTGGCGCATCAGCGTGTACAAGGACTGCGGTGCACTGATGTACTTCGAGCAGCCGGCCGCGTTTTGCGCCGAACTCGACCAGTTCCTTGGCTGAACCTCCCATGACATCTACCCCGCCCCTGCTCTACAACATGGTCTACTGCAGCCGCGCCGCTGCCGGCGTGGACGCAGCTGCGGTGCAGGCCATCATTGCCACGGCGCGGCGCCTGAACCCCATTTACGGCATCACCGGCATGTTGGTCTTCGGCGGCGGCATCTTCTTTCAATGGCTGGAAGGCCCGCGTGAGGCGGTGGAAGGGCTGATGGCGCAGATCCAGCGCGACCCCCGGCACCAGCGCGTGGTGCATTTGAGCGCCAGCGAAGAGTCACGCGAGCGCTTGTTCCCCAGCTGGGACATGGAGCTGGTGGACACCGACAACATCCGCGCTGTGCTCACCGACGCCATCGACGCGGCCATAGAGCCGCACAACGTGGCGGCGTTGCGCGCCATGCTGGCTGAACTGGAAGCTACAGCGCTTTTGTCGCGACTTTGAAGTCCGGGTCTTCGGCGAAGGGCGCCAGGCTGAAACCCAGGCTCGTCATCAGGCGCAGCATGGCTGTATTGCCGGCCAGGATCAGACCCATGATCTCCGTCAGGCCACGGCTGCGCGCATGCTCGGTGATGGCGCCCATCAAACGCGAGCCCAGACCCTGGCCCTTGTAGGCATCGGCCACTACCAGGCTGAATTCGCAGCTTTCACCGTCGGGGTTGGTGACGATGCGCGACACGCCGATCAACTGGTCCGGCCCGCCCTGGTCGTCTTCGATCACCGCCACCAGGGCCATCTCGCGGTCGTAGTCGATGAGCGTGAACCGCGACAGCACCCGTGCAGGCAGTTCGTTGATGGCGCTGGCGAAGCGAAACCAGCGGCTTTCCTGCGACAAGCCGCGCACGAAGGTCTGCAGCATCTCGGCGTCGTCCGGGCGAATGGGTCGCACGTAGGCCGTTGCCCCGCCCTTCAGCGACCACTGCTGCTGCTGGCTGGCCGGGTAGGGCTGGATGGCCAGGTGGGGGTAGGCGCGGCCGAATTTGCCGCCGCCCGCCTGGTTCGAAGCGGGTGCGCCGTCGATCACGATGCGCGCGTCTACCGCCACCGCGCCGTTGGCGTCCACGATGATGGGGTTGATATCCATCTCGCGCAGTTGCGGCAGCGCGCACACCATCTCGCTGACGCGCAGCAGCACATGCTCCAGCGCTTCGGTAGACACGGCCGGCCCGCCGCGCCATTCGCCCAGCATCTTGGCGGCCTGCGACCGCTCGATCAAGCGCCGGGCCAGAAACTGGTTCAGCGGCGGCAGCTCCAGCGCCCGGTCGCGCAGCAGTTCCACCATGGTGCCGCCAGCGCCAAAGCTGATGACGGGGCCGAAAGGTTCTTCGGTCGACAGGCCCACGAAGACCTCGCGCGCCACCCCAGCTTGGGCAGCGGCCATGGGCTGCACGCTGATGCCGTTGACCTGGGCATCGGGCTGCGCGCGGGCCACATTGGCCAGGATCTCGTGGTAGCGGTCGCGCACCTGTGCAGCGTTGTGCACGTTCAGCACCACGCCTTGCACGTCGCTCTTGTGGGCAATGTCAGCAGAGTCGATCTTCAGCGCCACCGGGTAGCCCAGCTGGCTGGCAATCAGCATGGCTTCGTTGGCACTGCGCGCCAGCATCGTGCGTGTCACGGGGATGTGAAAAGCCGCCAGCAAGGCCTTGCTCTCCATTTCCGTGAGCACCTTGCGCCGCTCGGCCAGCACACCGTCGATGAGCAGGCGCGCGCCTTCTGTGTCGGGCTCCAGCAGGTGGCTCAGCGGCGGCGGTGTTTGCTGCAGCAGCTGCTGGTTGCGGTAGAAGCTGGCGATGCTGTGAAACGCGTCCACAGCCGCCTCAGGCGTGCGAAACACGGGCATTTGCCTGCCCGCCAGCAGTTCGCGCGAAGGGCGCGAACTCACTTCACCCATCCAGCAGGCCAGCACCGGCTTGCCAGCCGGGGCGAACGCGGCAGCCACGGCGCGTGCCACGGCTTCGGGGTCGGCGTCTTTGCCTTCAGCGTCTATGTGCTGCTTGGGTGAATGAATCACCAGCACGCCGTCCACACCGCGGTCTTGCACTGCACGTTCCAGCGCGGCCACAAAGGCCGGGCCATCGGCTTGCTCGCCCAGGTCTTGCACGCCGGCCACTTGCAGGCCCAGTTCGTCGGCCCAGTCGGCTGCCAGCACGGCCGGGCCGCCGCCGTTGGTGACGATGGCCAGGTGCTGGCCCGCCGGGCGAAAGCGCGAGGCCAGGCATTGCGCGGCTGAAAACAGCTGCGTGAACTGGCGTACGCGCACCACGCCGGCGCGGCGCAGCGCGGCGTCGAAAACCTCGTCGCTGCCGACGATGGAGGCCGAATGCGTCAGCGCCACTTTCGAGCCCGCCTGCTGGCGGCCGGCCTTCATCACCACCACCGGCTTGGCTGAAGCCGCCGCGCGCAGCGCGCTCATGAAGCGCCGCGCATGGCGTATGCCTTCCATGTAGACGAGGATGCTCTGCGTCTTGGCATCGCTGGCCAGAAAGTCCAGCACTTGCGGCAGTTCAATGGCGGTGTTGGGGCCGAGTGAAACCACGCTGGAAAAACCCACGTTGTGCTGCCGCGCCCAGTCCAGGATGGATGCGGTGAGTGCACCTGACTGCGACACCAGGGCCAGCGGCCCGGCAGCGGCCAGCGGGCCCAGGGTGCTGGCGTTCAGGCCCAGGTGCGGGCGCTGCAGCCCCTGGCAATTCGGCCCCAGCAGCTGCACACCGTAGCGGCGCGCCGTGGCGTGCAGTTGCGTGCACAGGGCCGGCGACAGGCCGGTGCTGAGAATCAATGCAGCGCGGCAGCGGATGCGGCCCACGATTTCCAGTGCTGCTGCGGTTTGCTCTGGTTCCAGCGCGATCAGCGCCAGGTCGGCGCGTGAATTGGCCAGGTCGGCCAGGGTGCCGGTCATGCCGATGTCCAGCCAGGTGACGTTGCCGCCGTAACTGCCGGGCCCGCCGGGTGCGGCCAGGGTGCGGCGCAGCGCGCGTGCAGCGGGCGTGGGTGCATCACCGTCTGGGTCGCCCGCAAAGGCGATGATGGCGCGGGGGTCGAAAAGCGGGGTCAGGTAATGGCGTTCCACGGCGGGAGCTTAGGGCAAACCCGCATTTCGTGCGATGACGAATCGCCCGCGCAGCGAGGAAATCCGCTGCAACGAACAGGCCCAGGCGTGGCACCATGCCGGCCCATGGCCAGTTCCCGATCCGCGCACCCCGGACCCGAGCCCTTGCAGGACAGTTTGCTGCAGTCCATCGCCGACCGTGGTGGAGTGCGCCACTTCCCCGCCAATGCCGTGCTGGTCACCGAGGAAGACACCAGCGACTCGCTGTTCATCATCCTGCGCGGCCGCGTCAAGGCCTACGGTGCCGGCGCTGACGGCCGCGAGGTGGTCTACGGCACCCAGGGCGTGGGTGAATATTTCGGCGAGATGACGCTGGACGGCGGCCCGCGCTCGGCCAGCGTGATGACGCTGGAAGCCAGCACCTGCGCCGTCGTGCCCGGGACCGAGGTGCGCGACTTTCTGGCCCACCACCCCGATTTCGCGCTGCATCTGGTGAAGAAATTGATCCGCCTGACACGCGCTTCAACCGAACAGGTGAAAAGCCTGGCCCTGGACGATGTCTACGGCCGCATCGCGCGGCTGCTGCGCACCCTGGCGCAGCCCTTGGCAGGTGAAAACGGCGTGTTGTTGCTGCCCGACAAGATGACGCAGCAAGACATTGCAGAACGCGTGGGTTCTTCGCGCGAGATGGTCAGCCGCATCTTCAAGCCGCTGACCGAAGGTGGCTATGTCGAGCTGCGCGCCGGCCGCATCGCGCTGCTGAAGAAACTGCCGGCACGCTGGTGAGCTTGTTCGACGCCGCCAGCATTGCGGCCCACCAGCACCTGGCGGCACTGGCGCAGACCCTGGCCGACCCATGGCAAGTGCTGGCCTTGGGGGCTGCCGGGCTGGCCGCAGCGCTGATCGTGGTCAGTGCCTTCGTCAAGACCATCATCCCGCTGCGCTGGCTGGCCGTGGCCAGCAACGTGGG
>JBBQXN010000064.1:0-19488 GCA_038209585.1 Burkholderiales bacterium | reverse complement strand
TGCTGATGCGGTCAGCGCCAGCTTTCAACCCCAGCGCGTGTCCAAGCCTTGCAGCACATCGTCCAGCGTGGACAGAAAACGCGCCACGTCCAGCGGCTTGGTGATGTAGCTCAACGCACCCAGGTTCAACGCCTCGGTGATGCGGGCCTGTGTGGCATCGGCAGAAACCACGATGACCGGAATTTCTGAGAGTTCCGGGTCTTCTTTCAGATGGCGCAGCAATTCCAGGCCGCTGACATCCGGCAGGTGCATGTCCAGCAGCACCAGATCCGGCCGCGAGCGGCGGATGGCTTCCAGCCCATCCAGCCCATGGGTCGAGACTTCCAGCTGTACCTGCGGCCGCTGCAGCAGCACGCCGCGCATCACTTCCACGTTGGTCGGGTTGTCTTCAACGTAGTGCACGCGCCGCTGCTGGTAGGGCACGCCAGAGGCCTGGGATTCAGCCGCTTCGGGTTTGTCGCCCAGCGCAGCGGCTGGCAGGCGCAAGGTGAAGGTCGAACCTTTGCCCGCCACGCTACGCGCTTCCACCGTGCCACCCATCAGTTCCACCAGTCTGCGGCTGATGACCAGGCCGATGCCCGTGCCTTCGATGTCGCTGGCCTCGCGGCCCAGGCGGTTGTAGGGCTGGAACAGGCCGGCCAGCTGCTCTGGCGTCATGCCCAGGCCGGTGTCGGTGACGGCGATGACGATTGCGCCCTCTGGCGCTGCGCGCGCGCTGATCCAGACACGGCCTTTGTCAACGTTGTATTTGACGGCGTTGCTCAGCAAGTTGGTAAGCACCTGCTTGAGTCTGGTGGCATCGCCCATCACGGCAGGCGCTTCGGGCGACAGGCTTTCCTCGATCTCGATGCCACGCTCTGCGGCCAGCGCCGAGATGAGCGAGCGAGCGCCCTGTACCAGCCCGGGCAGGCTCACGGCCTGAGTGCTCAGGCGCACGGCACCCGATTCGATGCGCGCCAGGTCCAGCGTCTCGTTGATCATTTCCAGCAAATGCCAGCCAGCGCGCTGAATCTGCTGCGTCCATTCCTTCTGATGCCCTGTCAGCCCGGGCTCGCGGTCCATGCCCAGCAGTTGTGCGAAGCCGATCATCGCGTTCAGCGGCGTGCGCAACTCGTGGCTCATGCGTGAGACGAACTCGCTCTTGGCGCGGCTGGAGGCCTCGGCTTCCTGCAGCGCGCGCTCTGAATCGCGCAGGGCCAGCTGTTCGCTGATGTCTTGCACCACGCCCACGCGCCGGCTTAGCTCGTCCTTGCCTTCGCGCAAAGCCGTGGTGCTGACTTGCACCCACAGCGAACTACCGTCGCTGCGCTGCAGGCGCAACGGCCGTTGTTCGACGCCCCCGTCCTCCCGCAAGCTCAGCATCTCGGCTGTGCTCGCGGAGGCTGAGGCTTCGCGCAGCGGCCGCGCGCCGCGCTCCTCAGGGTGCATCAGGTCGATGAGCGACAGCCCGCACAGCTGCTCGGTGGTTTCGCCCAGCATCTCGCACAGGCGTGGATTGCATTCCAGCAGGCGGCCTCGCGGGTCCAGGAACATCACGCCGATGGGCAGGTGATTGAGGATGCTGCGCAGCCGCTCTTCGCTGTCGGTCAGCGCCAGCTGGGTATGGGTGCGCTCGGCCACTTCGCGCCGCAGGTCGGCCGTGGCGCTGCGCACCGTCAACTGCGTGCGCCGGCTCTGGCCCGTGACGACGAGCAGCAAGGCGCCCAGGGTGGCCACCGCTGCCAGGGCTGCCAGCGACAGCAGCACCGTGCCTTCGCGCTGCTGCAGCGGCACCGCCCGTGGGGAAGTGTCTACGCGCAGCTCGAACTTGCGGCCGGCGAATTCCAGCAACCGCGTGGTCTGGAAGTGCAGGGCGGGTGCGCTGCGTTCATCGCACTGGCCTGGGCCGGCAATGCGGCGCTGGGCGACATCTTCAGTCGGGTCTACCAAACACCAGGCCAGATGTTCCTTCTCTGGGCCGGCCAGGCTTTCCAGCATGGCTTCGACGCGCAGACTGACGAAGACCACGCCTCGAAACGACACTTCGCGTTCCGGGTCAGAGGCTGGTTCACCCTCGAACAAAGCCTGGTAGACGACCACGCCTATCTCGTCCGCCGGCGCGCTGGCCTGCGTCAGGCGAAAACCCACCGTGGCTGCTGGCTCGCCGCTGCGGCGGGTTTGCGCCACGGCCGCGCGCGCAGCGGGGATGGACAGCGTGTTCACGCCCAGGGCGGCCGCATTGCCGTCCACCGGCTCGATCAGGCGGATCGCGAGCACCTCGTCGTCGCTGGCCAGCGCGGCGCCCTGGTCGCGGTGGAAGACGCGGTAGCCCGGGATGCCGGCCTGTTGCACGCCGGCCTCGAAACGTTCGATGTCGAGCCGGGACACGCGCACGCTGTAGCCCATGGCCTTGAGCTGGCGCGGCTGATCCAGCCACCAGCGCGAAGCGGCCTCCAGCGCGTTGCTGTCCAGCAGCGGCTGCGCACGTGCGATCCCGTGCAGCGCCTGCAAGGCGTACAGCGGCACTTGCAGGCGCGATTGCGCGTCGCTGGCCAGACGGTCTGCGTCGCGTTCGAAAGTGGCGCGCAGCCGCTGCTGGTCCAGCCGCTGCATTTCCAGCATGGCCGTTGATGTCAAGGCCATGGCCAGCAGCAAAGGCAGGCCCACGGTCAGCCGGCGCGCGCGCCAGTCGCCGCGCGGCTGGCCGATCAAGGTGAGGACGGCGGGGGTGGCAATCAATACGCCCAGGGCTTGCGTCACCCAGGCGCCCAGCCAGGTCTGGAACCAGGCTTCTGCGCCGATCTGGCCCGTGGACACCATGAAGGGCGTGACCACACTGGGCACCATCAGGCAGGCGACGCCAGCACCCAGCAGGCCCACCAGGGCGATGTCCCGCGGTGAATTCAGTACCACCGGCAAACGCGTGAAGCGGCGGACCAGCGTGGCCCCCAACCAGGCCTGGGCCGTGGCCGCCAGACCGAAGAGCAAGGGCCAGACCGCCAGCAGCCAGGTCGTGGCTTCAGGACGTTTCCACCCCCAAAACATTTGAACCGCCACGGCGCCCAGCCACACGCCGAACAGGGCGTTGCGGCCCCACATCAAGGCTGCGGCCAGGGCCAGGCCGGCAGCGGGTGCCAGCGGCGCGTCGTAAAAGGGTGGCCCGGCCAGCAGCAAGGTGGCCATGCCGATGACGCCGTACGCCAGCGCCGTGATCAGCGCCTGCTGCAGCGGCTTAGGTTTGGGCTGGCGTCTTGGCCTGCGCGGCTGCGCAGGCAGGTTGGGCCTTGCGCCACTGAGGTCGAGGTCAACGTGCACGCTCATGCAACGAATGTAGTCGCCCGTTCTGTGCGCGAAAGGGCACTACTGCACTTTGGGCATCAAACGTTGAAGAGGAAATTCAATACATCGCCGTCCTTGACGACGTACTCCTTGCCTTCGGCGCGCATGCGCCCGGCGTCCTTGGCGCCTTGCTCGCCGCCATGGGCGATGAAGTCGTCAAAGGCGATGGTTTGCGCGCGGATGAAGCCGCGCTCGAAATCGGTGTGAATCACACCTGCGGCTTGCGGCGCTGTCTGACCGATGTGGATGGTCCAGGCGCGCACTTCCTTCACGCCTGCCGTGAAGTAGGTCTGCAGGCCCAGCAGGCCGAAGGCAGCGCGGATTAGCCGGTTCAGGCCGGGCTCGTTCTGCCCCATCTCGGCCAGAAACATGGCCTTGTCCTCGTCTTCCATTTCGGCCAGCTCAGCTTCGGTCTTGGCGCAGATGGCCACCACCGGCGCGTTTTGCCGCCCTGCGTATTCACGCAGCCGCTCCAGGAAGGGGTTGTTCGCGAAGCCCGATTCCGACACGTTGCCCACAAACATGGCCGGCTTGGCCGTGATCAGGCACAGCGGCTTCAGGATGACGCGTTCTTCCTTGCTGAAGTCGATGCCGCGCACCGGCTGCGCCTGATCCAGCGCGGCCTGGCACTTCTCCAGCACCTTCACCAGTGCCGAGGCTTCCTTGTCGTTACCCGAGCGCGCTGCTTTCACATAGCGGTGCAGGCTCTTTTCCACCGTGTTCAGGTCGGCCAGGCACAGTTCGGTCTGGATGACTTCGATGTCGTCGATGGGGTCGATCTTGCCGGCCACGTGGATGACGTTGTCGTCTTCGAAGCAGCGCACCACGTTGACGATGGCGTCGGTCTCGCGGATGTGGCTCAGGAACTGGTTGCCCAGGCCTTCGCCCTTGCTCGCCCCGGCCACCAGGCCGGCGATGTCAACGAATTCGACAATGGCTGGCACGATCTTCTCGGGCTGCACTATGGCGGCCAGGCTGGCCAGCCTGGGGTCGGGCAGCTCGACGATGCCTACATTGGGCTCGATGGTGCAGAACGGATAGTTCTCGGCGGCGATGCCGGCTTTCGTCAGCGCATTGAAAAGGGTGGACTTGCCGACGTTGGGCAGGCCCACGATGCCGCACTTCAGGCTCATGGCGTTCTCTCGTACAGGAATTGGCTGGCGAGCCGGAAGGGCGATTTTCCTACACTCTGCGGCTCACGCCTGGAATCTGGAATCGCCATGAATGCAGCAATGTCCGATCACCCGTCCGATCACCCGTCCGATCCGTTGAGGCGCACCCGCCCGCACAGCAAAGACCTGGGCGGTGGTTTCACCGTACGCCGCGTGCTGCCTGCGGCCGGCCGCCGTGCCGTGGGGCCGTTTGTGTTCTTCGACCACTTCGGCCCCATCACGGCCACGCCTGCAGACAACCACGACGTGCGCGCCCATCCGCACATCGGCCTGGCCACGGTGACGTATCTGTTCGAGGGTGCGATGCAGCACCGCGATTCCACTGGCGCCGTGCAGCGCATCGAACCCGGAGCGATCAACTGGATGACGGCTGGCCGGGGCATCGTGCATTCCGAACGCACGCCCGACGACCTGCGCGCCGTGACGCGCCGCAGCCATGGTCTGCAGCTTTGGGTGGGCCTGCCGGAAAGCGCCGAAGAGGCAGAGCCCAGCTTCGTGCACACACCGGCTGCGGCGCTGCCCGAGCTTGAAGTCGGCGGCGCACGCCTGCGCGTGCTGGTGGGCAGTGCTTTCGGCATCTCTTCGCCCGTGGTGGTGGCTTCGCCGACGCTGTATCTGGACATGGCGCTGTCTGCGGGTGATGCCTTGCCGTTGCCACTGGCGGCCGAGCGTGCCGTTTATGTCGTCGCGGGCACGGTGGAACTGGACGGAGAAGTCGTGCCGCCGCAGACCTTGCAGGTGCTGACTGCAGGTGACAAGCCGATGCTTTCAGCCAGCAGCGAAGCGCGCGTGGTGCTCCTAGGCGGCGACACGCTGGGCCCGCGCCATGTCTGGTGGAACTTCGTCAGCAGCCGCAAGGAACGCATTCAGCAAGCCGCAGACGCCTGGGCACGGGGTCCTGGGCAGGGCTTTGCCGGCGTGCCTGGTGAAACCGAATTCATTCCCTTGCCGGAAAAAACTGCGCTTTAGGCGTGGGTCATTCGGGCCATCGGGCCGATTAGGGCGATCGGGGCGATCGGGCCGATCGGGGCGGATACCGCCACCAGCTTGCCGCAACCAACGCGGCAAACGTGGAGTAGACCAAGCTGAAAACCCAAGTCGGCGCTTCGTAGAAAAGCAAGCGCTGAACCCAGTACTCGATGAAGCTTGCGCTGTAGCCGTGCGAGCCACCTTGAACCCGGAGCCACGACTCCAGTGTGGTGAGTGGGCACACCAGACCGAGCCAGGCCTGAAGCACGACCACGGCGATGGCAGCCAGGTGTGCCACCCTGAACCCCAGTGCATTGACCCAATGCCAGCTTCTTGTGTTGCCGACAAAGATCAGAGGCAACCCGCCAACGACGAACAGGACGATGGCGGCATGCAGGACGAGAACCAGATCAGCGAGTGCTTGGTACACCGTCGTTCGTGCGCGTGGAGCCGGCCCAGCGTCTTGAACGCTAGAAGGCCCAGCTCGCCTGCACGCCCTGGCCTATGCGCAAGCGGCAGTCGAAACCGCTGACGACCACGGCATTCATGCCGAAAGTGATGCCGCCTCCCACCCGCGCATCGGCTCGAAAGCCCGCCAGCGTGTCGCCCGGTTCGTTGCCCACTGCCGCCGTGGCCGGGTCGACATTGGGGATGCTGCAGCGCACGCAGGGCTTGGTCAGGCGCAAATGCACCGGTCCTTCGTCGGTGTCGATGCGCAGGTCAGAGAACCTGTCTTCGTCGAACGCATCCAGCCCGTCCAGCACCAGGTTTGGGCGAAATCTGTCCATCGTCACTGACGGCTGGCCGCGCGTGGCGAGCCGGGCGTTCAGGTCTGCGAGCGAGGCCGTGCTGGTCAACAGCAAGGGGAAGCCGTCGGCGAAAGCCGGGCCCGTTCCAGCAGCGTCCGCAGCCATGCCACCCAGCCACCCGACCTCAGTCAAGCGATGCTCTTCTGGGTCGAAGCGCACGAGGCGGGCCGGGCGGCCCAGGTAGTCGCTGAACCACTGCGCGGCCAGGTCGCCCATGTCGTAGGCTTTGACGACGTCGCCCCATATTTCTACGCGTGTGGCAGCTTCAACGGTGTCCAGCCGCAAATGCATGCTGAGCATGCCGGGCGCCCGCAGCACCAGGTCCGACAGGCCCATCTTCGGTGCCACCAAGGCCAGGCGCGGCCATTCGCGCTGAGTCAGCATCTGGCCTTGCGGGTCCACCACCATCCAGGCACGGTCGAGGTCCAGACCGGTTTCAACCAGCAGCGCGTCGCGCACCGCGAGGCCACCGCAGCTCTTCAACGGGTATAGATGCAACGCGGCAACGGTGCAAGGCAGGGCGGCGGATTCTTGGGCAGCGTTCACTTGGGGGTCTGGGGCGGTCGGCCCTGCTGGGGCGGGCCCTCATTCTGACGCCGGCGCCTCCCTACAATCAGCCGATGAATTCATATGACGTCGTCGTGCGGGGTGCTGGCGCGGTCGGCATGACCGCTGCGTTGGCCTTGTCACGGCAAGGTTTGCAAGTCGGCTTGGTCAGCGCGCCAGCCCGCTCTGCGGTCGCTGCACCCGCTGCACCCGCTGCACCCGATGCACCCGATGTGCGCGCCTATGCGCTCAACGCCGCCTCGGTAGCGTTGCTGCAGGGGCTGAAGGTGTGGGGATCGCTGCCGGCTGACGCCCGCACCGCCGTTCACGACATGCGCGTGCAGGGCGATGCGCCCGGCGCGCAGCTGGCTTTTTCCGCCTGGACACAGGGCGTGGCCGAGCTGGCCTGGATCGTGGATGCCGCCGAGCTGGAAGCGGCACTGCGAGCCGCCGTGCGCTATGCGCCGCATGTCAACGAGGCCGCAGAAGACGCGCAAGCGCGCTTGCAACTGCTGGCCGAGGGCCGCGATTCGGCCACGCGCCAGCGCCTGGGCGTACGCATGCGTCGCCAGGCATATGGCCAGCGTGGCGTGGCCGCGCGGCTGGTGTCCGACCAGCCCCATGCCGGCCAGGCGCGCCAATGGTTCCGCAGCCCCGATGTGCTGGCTTTGTTGCCGATGGACCGCCCGCAAGCCGGCCGCGGTCTCGGGCTGGTGTGGTCGTTGCCCGACGAACGCGCGGATGAAGTGATGGCGCTTGCCGACGCCGATTTCGAACAAGCCCTGATGGAAGCCACCGGCGGTGCAGCAGGCGCACTGCGCCTGGCCAGCGCCCGCGCGCAATGGCCTTTGTTGCTGGGCAGAGCCGAGGCCGTATGCGGCCCTGGCTGGGCGTTGCTGGGCGACGCCGCTCACCTCGTTCACCCGCTGGCCGGGCAGGGCCTGAATCTGGGCCTGGCCGATGTCGCCAGCCTCGTGCGTGTGGTGGCTGAACGAGAAAGCTGGCGCACCCTGGACGACCCGCGCCTGCTGCGCCGCTACGCGCGCGAACGCGAAGCGCCCACGCGCGCCATGGGTCAGGTCACTGACGGTCTGCTGCGCCTGTTTGCCAGCCAGCAGCCTGTGCTGAAAGTGCTGCGCAATCGCGGCATGAGCCTGGTCGATGCCATGGGGCCATTGAAGCGCGCGCTGACGGCGCGCGCGCTGAATGGCTAAGGTTCCCCCGATCAATCAAGAAAGCCCCTCATGAGATTTCGAAAACTTCAGCAACTGCACACACGCTGGCTGCCCGCCGCTGTGCTGGCCTTGATGTGTTGCGGCGCGATAGCCCAGGAAGCCGCGATCCGCAAAAACCTGGCCGAACGCTTGCCCAAGTTGCCGAAGATCGACGAAGTCGTCAAATCGCCGGTGGCCGGCCTGTTCGAGGTGCGCTTTGGCGGTACGCAGATCTTGTACAGCGACGCGAATGGCGATTTCATCTTCGTCAATGGCTCGCTCATCGACGCGAAGACCCGCGCCGACCTGACCGAAGAGCGGCTGGAAAAGCTCTCTGCCATCGACTGGAGTGATTTGCCGCTGAAAGATGCGATGGTGGCCAAGCAAGGCACTGGCGCGCGCAAGATGGCGGTCTTCGTGGACCCGAATTGCGGCTACTGCAAGCGTTTCGAGCGCGATCTGGCCACCGTCAAAGACGTCACCGTTTACACCTTCCTGATGCCTATCCTGGGCCCTGACTCAACCACCAAGTCGCGTGACATCTGGTGCGCCAAAGACGCCCAAAAAGCCTGGCGCGCCTGGATGATCGACAGCGTGGTGCCACCGAAAGCCTCGGCCAGCTGTGATGCCGACGTGCTGGAACGCAACCTGGCCTTGTCCAAGAAACACCGCATCAACGGCACGCCGGCGCTGGTATTTGAAGACGGCACGCGCAAGCCCGGTGCGCTGCCGGCAGACCAGGTCGAACGCCTGTTGGCAGCGGCGGCGAAGAAGAGTTGAATGCGGTGGCCCTGCGCCTGGGCTGGGCGGGTCTGCTGCCGTTTGTTCTGGGTGCGCTGATGGTGTGGGGTGTTTCGGCCGAGGCCCACCCCTACGTCACCCTGGCTTTGTCGGCGTATGCCGGCACCATCGTCTCTTTTCTAGGCGGCATCCACTGGGGGCTGGCTTTCCGTCAAGACCCGGCGCCGCCGCAGTTGCTGGCCTGGGGTGTCGTGCCTTCTCTGGTGGCCTGGGTGGCGCTGATGATGCCGGCCAGCGCCGGGCTGGTGGTGCACGGCGTGATGTTGCTGGTTTGCTATGCGGTAGACCGGCGCGTCTACCCCCGTTACGGCGCCGCGCAGTGGCTGAATCTGCGCTTCAGGCTCAGCAGCGTGGCTTCGATCAGCTGCTTCATTGGTGCCGCTGGCACCTGAAAAGCCGGCCATGCACCGGCGGCCGTGGCTGCGCTGGTGTGCGCTGTCGCTGGCAGTCGCCGCCATGCACATATGGCTGGTGGGGCAGGCTTTGCCAGACAGTTTCGGCTTGGGTGCGGGCGATGTGCCTGTGCGCATGGAGGTGGCTTTCGTGACGGAACTGGCGCCGGCTGCGCCGCCCGCTGTGGCGCCGCAGGCCGCAGCGCCAGCGCAGCGCGCGCTGCGGCCTGCGGCTGCAGCATCTCAGCCAGAGCCAGAGCCGGACCTCGAGCCGGAGCCCGCGCCGGAACCCGAGCCCCGGCCAGCAGCGCCTGAAACAGCTGTCGCGGCAGCACCCGCCCCTTCTGAGCCCACCCCATCAGCCGCCGCCCCGCAGGCCGAAGCCCCCGCCTTCGAATGGCCGCCCTCCACCCGCTTGTCTTACCGCTTGACAGGCGATTTCCGCGGCCCGGTCGAAGGCCAGGCGCAAGTCGAGTGGGTGCGCAGCGGCACGCGCTACCAGGTCCGTCTGGACGTGAGCGTCGGGCCGTCGTTTGCGCCGCTGCTCAGCCGCCGCGTCACCAGCGAAGGCGAAGTCACGGCCGAAGGCTTGCGGCCAGAACGCTTCGACGAAGAAACCCGTTTCATCTTTCGCGACCCGCGGCGGCTGCGCGTGGACATGAGCGGCGACACCGTGCGCCTGGCCGGTGGTGCCGAAGTACCACGCCCGCCGGGCTTGCAGGACACGGCCAGCCAGTTCGTGCAACTGACCTGGCTGTTCACCATGCAACCAGAGCTGTTGCGCGCCGGGCAGGTATTGCCGATACCGCTGGCCTTTCCGCGGCGCGTGCAGCTGTGGCAATACGAAGTAGGCGAGAGTGAAACCCTGAACACCCCCGCCGGCCCGATAGCCGCAGTGCACGTGCGCCCACTTTCAGGCCCTGGACCGAATGCGGCCAGCGACGCGCAGCGCGGCGGCGATCTGGTGCCCGAAGCCTGGTTTGCGCCCAGCTTGCAATACCTGCCAGTGCGCATCCTCATCCGCCAGGGCGGTGGCAACTATGTCGACCTGCTGATCGAACGCCTGCCGCAGCAGGCAGCGCCTGCAAAATGAATCGTCCACTACCCACGAGAAAGAAGCCACCATGAGCGACGCCTTGATCCTGACCGATGTGCGCGGGGACACCGACCGCCGAGTCGGCCTGGTCACCTTGAACCGCCCCAAGCAGCTGAACGCGCTGAACGACGCGTTGATGGACCAGCTGGGCGAGGCGCTGAAGGCCTTCGACGCCGACGACGGCATCGGCTGCATCGTCGTCACCGGCAGCGAAAAAGCCTTTGCCGCCGGCGCCGACATCGGCGCCATGGCCCAGTTCACTTACATGGACGCCTACAAGGGCGACTACATCACCCGCAACTGGGAAACGCTGCGCCAGATCCGCAAGCCCGTGATCGCTGCGGTCTCGGGCTTCGCCCTGGGCGGCGGCTGTGAACTGGCGATGCTGTGCGACTTCATCATCGCTGCCGACAACGCCAGGTTCGGCCAGCCGGAGATCAAGCTGGGCATCATTCCCGGCGCGGGTGGCACGCAGCGCCTGCCGCGTGCGGTGGGCAAGAGCAAGGCCATGGACATGGCGCTGACGGGCCGCATGATGGATGCGGCAGAAGCCGAGCGCAGCGGCCTGGTCAGCCGCGTGGTGCCGGCGGACAAACTGCTGGAAGAAGCCGTGGCAATAGCCAGCCTGATCTGCGCCATGAGCGGCCCCAGCGTGATGCTGGCGAAAGATTGCGTCAACCGCGCCTTCGAGAGCAGCCTGGCAGACGGCATCAGCTACGAACGGCGCATCTTCCATTCGCTGTTTGCCACCGAAGATCAAAAAGAAGGCATGGACGCCTTCGTCAACAAGCGAAAACCCGTGTTCAAGCACCGCTGAATTCAACGATCAGCGATCATTGTTTCGTTTTTCATCAACGGTCTATTCTTGATCTGGCTATTTTTCCCGTGGGCGCAACTATCTACAGTTCAACCCATGGACTCGCCGGTCACGCATCCACCGACAGACGGTCCCCTCAACCTCTGGATGCGACAAGGAAACCAAGTCATGAAGAAGATTGCTCTTATCGCTTATCCCGCCATCGTTGCGCTGTCGATGCTGGCTGCTGTTTCTGCACACGCTCAGGACGAAAGCATGAACCTGGCACCCACCGGTCCTTCGGCGGTGGGCCTGACCCGCGCGCAAGTGCAGGCCGAACTGTTCCAGGCCCGTGCTGACGGTTCGATCCAGGTTTGGGCCAGCAACTACAACCCGGTGCTGATCTCCACGTCGGACCGCACGCGTGCAGAAGTTCGTGCAGGAGCCATCGCGGCCAATCGCAGTGACTACGCCGAGCGCTTCTACGGTGAAGACAGTGGCTCCATCGCCATGAGCCAGCAGCCTGCTGCCGTGCGGCCCGTGCCTGCGTTTGCCAAGGCTGGCCGCGTGACACGCTGAGTTTCAAAATCTTGGGCAACAGCCCAGGGCAAGGTGCCGCTTCAATTTGGGGGAAGGTCGTCAGGACCTTCCCTCTTTTGTTTCTGCCTCCGTGCGCCACGGTCTGACACATTGCCTTGCTGAAGGCAGCCAAGGCTGTGCCATGCAGCGCCGGCACCAAAGGCTGATCAATCTGTCTGCGGCCATGGCGCGCACAAACACCCTGACCGCGCAGCCGGCGCAAACCCTGACCGCGCAGCCGGCGCAAAGGCCGCTGATGGCGGGGATCGACACCGGCGTTGAGCGGGACCACCCCGACCTGGCGTCGCAGCTCTTCGGCAAGGGGCACGCGTTCATCTGCACGGGCGCCGCAGGAGGCGCCAGGCGCTGGCTGGACTGGGTCAGCGTGGCGCGTTAGACAGTTGCCAATGCGAGCAGCCTCAAGGCACCAGCCAGCGGCCACCTGCCTTGTCGAACATTGCGCGCCGGTGACCGCCTGCATGCAGTTCCAGCCAGTCCACGGCCAGCACGGTGGCCACCACCAGCGCAAAGTGCCCGCGCTCTGGCACTTCACGGTGCGGCACCGACGTATCCACGTCACTCCCAGGCGGCAGCGGGTTCAGGTAATCCTGCGCCGCCGGTGAATTCTTCAAGCGCGCCCAGCGCGATGCCACGGCCAAGCCGTCTTCGTGCACCTGCAGGCGCACGCGCACCCGCAACTGCCACGACAAGCGTTTGGACCACATCGCCAGCGTGCCGTGCGGGTGCTGCGCGATCTGCCGTACCTTGCCCGCCCGCGCGTCGGTGAACAAGCGCAGCTCGCGCGCGTCGGCGTCGGTTTCGCGCAGCACCACGGTGCGTGCGTCGGCGCTGTCGCCGTCCACCGTGGCCAGCACGGGTGTGCGCCATTCATGGTGGCGGTCCAGCGGGGCACGCGCCAATTCGCGCCACAGCGCGGCTTGGATGGCGGGCAGGTCCTCTAGGCGTTCAGGCTGGCTCATCCGGAACTGGCCCTGCTTATTCCCGACGCAAGGCCGGGAAAAGAATCACGTCGCGGATGCTCGGGCTGTCGGTCAACAGCATGATCAGCCGGTCGATGCCGATGCCGCAGCCACCCGCAGGCGGCATGCCGTATTCCAGCGCGCGGATGAAGTCGGCGTCGAAGAACATGGCCTCTTCGTCGCCTGCGTCCTTGTTGGCCACTTGCGACTGGAAGCGCGCGGCCTGGTCTTCGGCGTCGTTCAGTTCACTGAAGCCGTTGGCCACTTCGCGCCCGGTGATGAACAGCTCGAAGCGCTCGGTGATGGTCGGGTCGGCGTCTGAAGCGCGCGCCAGCGGGCTCACTTCCACGGGGTAGTCGATGATGAACGTGGGTTGCCACAACTGCGCTTCCACCACGGCTTCGAACAAGCCGAACTGCAATTCGGCCAGCGACCAGTGCGCCGACGCCGTTTCGCCAGCGGCCAGGATGCGCTCGCGCAACAAGGCCGGGTCGCTGGCTTGCTCGGCCGACAGCCCGGCGTGCGCCACCAGGCTGTCGCGCACCGAAAGCCGTGCAAACGGCTGGTCCAGCGCCACTGGCTTGCCGGCATAGCTGATGGCGGCACTGCCCGTGGCGGCGCGTGCGGCATGGCGCAGCACCTGTTCCGTGAAGTCCATCAAATCGTGGTGCGTCCAGTAGGCCGCATAGAACTCCATCATCGTGAATTCGGGGTTGTGCCGAACGCTGATGCCTTCGTTGCGGAAGTTGCGGTTGATCTCGAAGACGCGCTCGAAACCGCCCACCAGCAGCCGCTTCAGATACAGCTCGGGCGCGATGCGCAGGAACATCTGCTGGTCCAGCGCGTTGTGGTGGGTGGCGAAAGGCTTCGCGTTGGCGCCGCCTGGGATGGGGTGCAGCATCGGCGTTTCCACTTCCAGAAACTGGTGTTCCACCATGAAGCTGCGGATACTGGAAACCGCCTTGCTGCGCGCCAAAAAGCGCGCGCGTGCTGTCTCATCGGTGGCCAGGTCCACATAGCGCTGGCGGTACTTCTGCTCCTGGTCGGTCATGCCGTGGAACTTGTCGGGCAGCGGGCGCAGACTCTTCGTCAGCAGCCGAACCTGGCTGGCCTTGACCGACAGCTCGCCGGTCTTGGTGCGAAACAGCGTGCCCTCGCAAGCCACGATGTCGCCCAGATCCCAGTGTTTGAAAGAAGCAAGCGCCTCGGCGCCGATGGCGTCCTGTGTCACATACAGCTGGATGCGGCCATGCGTCTTGCCGGTGGAACCGTCTTGCAGCGTGGCGAAGCAGGCTTTGCCCATGATGCGCTTGAGCATCATGCGGCCGGCCACCTTGACCGTCACCGCCTGGGGATCGAGTTCATCGTTGGGCACCTCGCCAAAGCGCGCATGCAGGTCGGCAGCATGGTGCGTGGGCTTGAAGTCGTTGGGGAAGGCCACGCCTTTGGCGCGAATGGCGCGCAGTTTCTCGCGCCTCTCCGCCATGAGCTGGTTTTCGTCGGGGGCCGGGCTGTCCCTGTCCGTGTCCCTGTCGCTGTGGTTGTTTTGGTCGCTCATTCGTTCACTCGTGGAAGCTGCTGCAATTTTAGGCGCGACCTTAGAATCAAGCGCTTTTCGCTCACCAAAGATGCCCGCTGAATTCCCCATCACCCAACGGCCCGTGCGCTTTGCGTTGGTGGGTTGCGGGCGCATCGCCGTCAACCACATCGAAGCCTTGCACCAGCATGCGCCCCAGGCGCACCTGGTGGCGGTGTGCGATGCGCAGCCGCGGGCGCTGGCAGCAGCGGTGGCTAAGACGGGTGCCGCAGGTTACGAATCACTGGACGAACTGTTGGCAGCTGGCGGCATCGACATCGTCGTGCTGGCCACGCCCAGCGGCCTTCATTCCCGCCAGGCCATGCAGGCCGCCCGAGCCGGCTGCCATGTGCTGACAGAAAAGCCCATGGCCACCAAGTGGGACGAGGGCATGGACATGGTGCGCGTGTGCCGCGAGGCTGGCGTCCAGCTTTTCGTGGTCAAGCAAAACCGCCTGAACCCCACCTTGCAGGCACTGAAAGCCGCCGTCGATCAGGGCCGCTTTGGCCGCATCTATCTGGCCACGGTCAATGTCTTCTGGACGCGGCCGCAAAGCTACTACGACGAATCGCCCTGGCGCGGCCGCTGGGACATGGACGGCGGGGCTTTCCTCAACCAGGCCAGCCATTACGTAGACATGGTGGACTGGCTGGTGGGCCCGGTAGACAGCGTGCACGCCTACACCGCCACGCTGGCACGCGATATCGAGGCTGAAGACACCGGCGTGATGAGCCTGCGCCTGCGCCGTGGTGGGCTGGCGTCGATCAACGTCACCATGCTCACCCACGGCAAGAACCTGGAAGGCAGCATCACCTTGATCGGCGAGCACGGCACCGTGCGCGTGGGCGGCGTGGCGGTGAACCGCATCGAGCACTGGGAATTTGCCGATGCCAGGCCCGAGGACGAACAAATACGCAGCGCGAATTACGCCACCCCTTCCGTCTATGGCCCGGGCCACCCGCTGTATTACGACAACGTCATTCGCACGCTGCGCGGCCAGGCACAAGCCCAGGTGGACGGCTACAGCGGCCTGCGCAGCCTGGAAGTGGTGATTGCGGCCTACCGCAGCGCACGCGACGGCGTGCGTGTCGGCCTGCCGCTGGTGTTCTGAAGCATGACGCTTCAAGTGCATGAAAGCGCCATCGTCGATGACGGCGCCACGCTGGGCGAGGGCACGCGCGTGTGGCACTTCGCCCATGTGTGTGCCGGCGCGCATATCGGCGCGGGCTGCTCGCTGGGGCAGGGTGTGTATGTGGGCCATGCGGTGCGCATTGGCAACAACGTCAAGGTGCAGAACAACGTCTCCATCTACGACGGCGTGACGCTGGAAGACGATGTCTTTTGCGGACCCAGCATGGTGTTCACCAACGTCCACAACCCGCGCGCTGCCGTGGAGCGCAAGGCCGAATACCGGCCTACGCTGGTCCAGCGCGGCGCCACGCTGGGTGCCAATAGCACCGTGGTCTGCGGCACCACCATCGGCGAATACGCCTTCATTGGCGCGGGCACGGTCGTCAGCCGCGACGTGCCGGCCTTTGCGCTGGTGGTGGGCGTGCCGGCACGGCGCATCGGCTGGATGAGCCGCCACGGCGAACGCCTGGCCCTGCCTGTCAGCGGCCAGGGCACGGCCAGCTGCCCCGCCACGAACGAGCGTTATGTGCTGCACGGCGACGTGTTGGCGCTGGAATCCTGATCCCATGCAGTTCACCGATCTGAAAGCCCAGTACGCAGCGCTGAAGCCGGCCATCGACGCGGGCATCCAGCGCGTGCTGGACCATGGCCAATACATCATGGGCCCGGAAGTGGCCGAGCTGGAAGCCGCGCTGGCCACCTTCACGGGTGCGAAACATTGCATCACGGTGGCCAGTGGCACCGAAGCGCTGCTGATCGCGCTGATGGCGCTGGACTTGCAACCGGGCGACGAAGTCATCACCACGCCTTTCACCTTTGCCGCCACAGCCGAGACCATCGTCCTGGCCGGTGCCAAGCCGGTGTTCGTCGATGTCGAAAGTGACACCTGCAACATCGATGTGGCGCTGATCGAAGCCAAGATCACTTCGCGTACGCGGGCCATCATGCCGGTCAGCCTGTACGGCCAGGTGGCAGACATGGTGGAGATCAACGCCATCGCCGCACGCCATGGCCTGGCCGTGATCGAAGACGCGGCGCAGAGCTTTGGCGCGGTCTACCAGGGCCGCCGTTCCTGCGCGCTCAGCACCTTCGGCGCCACCAGCTTCTTCCCCAGCAAGCCGCTGGGGTGCTACGGCGACGGCGGCGCGCTGTTCACCAGTGACGACCAACTGGCGCAGGCCGCGCGCGAGATCCGCGTGCATGGTCAGAGCGCGCGCTACACCCACACGCGTTTGGGCCTGGGCGGGCGCATGGACACGCTGCAATGCGCTGTGGTTCTGGCCAAGCTGCCGCGCTTCGAATGGGAACTGCAGCGCCGCGCGACATTGGGCGCGCGCTATCGCCAGATGCTGGCCGACGTCAGCGGCGTAGAACTTGTCACCGTGCGCGGCGACCGCGACAGCGTCTACGCCCAGTTCACTGTGCGCGTGGCGCAACGCGACGCGGTGGCCACTGCCATGAAAGCCGCCGGCGTGCCCACTGCCGTGCACTACCCCCGGCCGCTGCACCAGCAGCCGGCCTACGCCGCGCACTGCTGCCCCGACTGCTGCCCCATCAGCACGCGCATGGCCGCGCAGGTGCTGAGCCTGCCGATGAGCGCCGATCTGAGCGAAGCCGACCAGGACCGCGTGGTGACAGCGCTGCGCAGCGCTGCTCTGGCCCACGGCGCCCCGGCTTGACCCGAAACGATGCACGGGTTGGACCGGCTGCATTGGCCGTGGGCCTGCAAGCCCTGGGCTCGGTGGCCACAGTGGCGGTGGTGATGCTCGTTACGCACCGCTTCGGCCTGGAAGCGCAGGGTCGCTTCAGCCTGCTCAAGAGCTGGGCCGACACCGCCGTGGCCTTGGGCCTGCTGGGCATGCCGCAGGCCTTGCTGCACATGGCCTACCACGGCAAGGCCTCGTTAGGCCGCTTGCGCGCTTACGCCGAGCGCTATGCCAGCTGGGTGCTGCTGCTGGGCTTGGCAGCAGCGGCCTTGGCTGCATTCAGCCCCTTGCCCTGGACTGCCTGGTGCTGGCTTGCGGTGCCTGGGCTGGTGTTGCACGGCCTGCTGCGTTCGCTGTTGTTGAAGGCGTCGGGACCGGTGGGGTATGCATTGGCTACGGTGTTGCCTGCTGCTTGCCTGCTGGGTGCAGTAGGCGCGCTGGCAGCAGTGGGCGTGCCCGCTTTCGGGCCCGGGCTGGTACTGGCTTCCGTTTTTGCAGCTGCGGGCGTGTGGTGGCTGTTGTCCCGAGCCGGCCTGTCCCGCGAGCCAGTTGCCGGGCTGCGCATGCCATTGCACATTCACGGCCATGCCTTTGTGCAGAACCTGGCGGCTGCGGCGCAAGTGGCGGCGTTGCTGGGCTTGTTCAGCTTGCTGGGCGCGCCGGCTGCAGCAGTAGGGGAAGCTTCGGTCAGCTTGCTGGTGCTGCAGTTGTTTGGCGTGGCAGCGGCGTATCTGGCGCCAATGGTTTACGACCGCGCGGCGCGCAGGCCCACCACCCGCGTTGCCCTGGCCTTCGGTCCCGCGATGCTGCTGTGGCCCGTAGCGGCCGTACTGGGCGTATGGGCGTTGCCCTGGGCTTTGGTGTTGGCCGTGCCGCAGGCGGGCAGCAGCCTGCAGCAGGCCTGCCAGCTCATGGCCCTGGCCGGTGTGCTGCTGCTGGTGAATCGCGTCATCGCCACCCGCCTGCAGGCCGAGGGTGCGTTCCCGGTGCTCACGGCGCTGGCCATGTTGCGCTTGGTGGGCAGCGTGGGGGCATTGGCCTGGGCTTGGTCTGCAGCTTGGGTGCAGGCTTTTGCGCTGGCGGTGCTGGCCGGCGAAGCGCTGGTCATGGCGGCGACAGCGCTGGTGCTGTGGCAGCGCGGCTGGCGGGCGTGATGCCCGGCTGGCCGGTCTGGCCCGCACGCAGCCGGCGCCTGGCGCTGGGCCTGGTGTTGCGCCGGCGCCTGCTGCGCTGGCTGGTGGCAGCGCGTCCCATGGCGCATGCCGCGCCGTTTGCCGTGTTGCCGGGCGACGCCGTGTCTGAAGAAGTGCTGGTCGCAGGCGTTTACGAAGCCGAACTGCTGCGCGCCTTGTTCGACGGCTTGCTCTCCGACCGCCGTACCCAGTTCCTTGAAAGCGCAGCGGTAGACGTGGGCGCGAACATCGGCAACCACAGCCTGTACTTCGCACAGCGCTTTGCCGCCGTACACGCTTTCGAGCCCAACCCCACGGCCCTGGCCTTGCTGAAGTGCAATGTCGCACTGGCGGCGGCCGGCCATGTTCATGTGCATCCTTACGGCCTGGGTGAGCAAGACGCAGAGCTGCCCTTCGTCCACAACGCCAGCGGCAACCTGGGCGGTTCAGGCTTTCAGTTCGCAGGCGTGCAGGGTAACCGCACGACGCTGCTGCGCATTCAGCGCGGCGACGAGGTGCTGCCTGCCGCGCTGCAACACTGGCCGCTGGCGCTGCTGAAGATCGACGTCGAAGGCGCTGAGCTGGCCGTGCTGCAAGGCCTGGTGCAGACCGTGGCCCGCCATCGCCCGGTGATCGTCTTCGAGTCCAACCGCGCGGGTTCTGTTGAAGGCAGCCCGCCCGGCGGCGAACAAGTGCTGGCCTGGCTGCGCGCGCAAGGCTACAGCCGCTTCCACACCATTGAAGATGTAGACGCAGGCAACGGCCCCTGGCGGCGGTTGTCGGGGCGCTTGCTGCATGGCGAGCGCTTGCGCATCATGCCGCTGGAAGTTCTGCCCGACCGACCCTGCCCGATGCTGGTGGCCTTGCCGTGAAGCTGCTGCTGCTGGGCGCGGCCAACTCCATCCACCTGCAGCGCTGGGCGAACGGTTTGGCACACGCAGGGCTGCAGGTGCATGCGGTGTCGCAGCACGCGCCCCTGCCCAGTGGCTGGCACCCTGCAGTGCAACTGCATGCCTTGCCTTTCCAAGGCGTCTGGGGCTATGTCGCCAATGCCTGGACCTTGCGCCGTTTGAGCGCGCGTCTGGGCACTGGCTTGCTGCACGCGCATTACGCCAGCGGCTACGGCGTGCTGGCCAGTTTGAGCGGCTGCCGCCCGCGTCTGGTCTCGGTCTGGGGTAGCGACGTGTTCGAGTTTCCCGAGATCTCGTTTCTGCACCGCGCGCTGCTGCGT
>JBBQXN010000063.1:0-19701 GCA_038209585.1 Burkholderiales bacterium | reverse complement strand
GGTGGCCACACCGGTGCGCGGCGCGGGTACCGGGCCGGCTTCTGCTTCACCGCGGGCAACTTTCAACATCGCGCCGGCCAGCACATCCTTGGCTTCGGCATGCGTGGGCACGCCGAACCCGGGCACGTCGATGCCGATGATTCGCACGCCGTTGATCTGGCTGGGCAGCAACTGCAGCGGCACACCGCTGGCCGTGGGCACGCACAGATTGATGATGACGATGGTGTCGTACAAAGCCGGGTCGGCCTGCTTGTAGACGTTGTCGCGAATGTCTTCAAACAGCTTGCCCGTCACCAGCGTTTCGCTGTTGAAGGGCACATAGCCCACGCTGCGGCGTGCGCCGTAGAAGTGGCTGGTGAACGTCAGGCCATACACGCAGCAGGCACTGCCCGAGAGAATGGTGTGGGTGCGACGCATGCGCAAACCCACGCGCAGGCTGCCAAACGCCGGGCACATGCTCTGCGGCTGGTCGTGCGGGCCCGTGCCTTCAGGCAGCGGGTAATCACGGGCGTACTGCTGCAATACCTCGGTCTTGCCTGCAGCCTGTGCGGCCGCACGCATGCCGTCACGGTCGCTGCAGCTGACGCCGTCAGGTGCGGCAGCCGGGACAGCTGCCGTGGCGGCTGCAATGACTTCAGGCTTCGTCATAGACCACCTCAAGTGTCGGCTTGACGATCTCGTTCTTGCCGACCATGTCGAACAGGGTGGCTGGCTGCATCTGGAAATCACGACCGGTGATTTCGTCGCTGAACAAACTGAGCAACTGGTCTTGCGTTTGCGGCTTCGGGCGCACGGGTGGCGCTTCTGCCACGTTGGTCGCCAGTTCCTCGAACAGCGGCGCCCACTGCGTACCAGGGCGGCCGATGATCTCGTAACTGGCGCTCTTGCGGCGGATGTCGTCGTTGGCCGGAATGGTGGCCAGCACGGGAATGCCCGTGTTCTCAGCGAAGAGCTTGGCCTCGCCTGTGCCGTCGTCGCGGTTGATGACCATGCCGGCCACACCGACGTTGCCGCCCAGCTTGCGGAAGTATTCGACCGCGCTGCACACGTTGTTGGCCACGTACAGGCTTTGCAGGTCGTTGCTGGCCACGACGATGACCTTTTGGCACATGTCGCGGGCAATGGGCAAACCGAAGCCGCCGCAAACCACGTCGCCCAGGAAGTCGAGCAGCACGAAGTCGAACCCCCAGTCGTGGAAGCCCAGCTTTTCCAGCGTCTCAAAGCCATGGATGATGCCGCGACCACCGCAGCCGCGGCCGACCTCGGGCCCGCCGAGCTCCATGGCGTAGACGCCGTCGCGCTTGAAGCACACGTCGCCGATGGCCACGGCCTCACCGGCCAGCTTCTTCTTGGAACTCGTCTCGATGATCGTGGGGCAGGCCTTGCCGCCAAATAGCAAGCTGGTGGTGTCGCTCTTGGGATCGCAACCGATCAGCAGCACTTTTTTGCCCTGCTGCGCCATCATGTAGCTCAGGTTGGCCAATGTGAAGCTCTTGCCGATGCCGCCCTTGCCGTAGATGGCGATGATCTGCGTGGTCTTGGCGGCGGGGCTGGTCGACACCGGATCGGGTTCGATGGCAGCTTCGGCTTTCAGGCGCTCGTCGCGCATGAACATCACGTTCTGGGTGGGGGCGTTCATTGGGTACTTCTCCAATCAAGGACCATCTTCAGACAGTCGGAATCACCGAAAGCGGTCCGGTACGCGCTATCGGCATGCAAGGGGTCGTCATGGTGCGTGATCAAGCCGCCCAGCGACAGGCGACCGCTCTCGGTCAACTCGGTCACCGCACGCAGGTCGGCGCGCTCCCATTCGGCAGCGCAGCGAATCGTGGCTTCGCGCATGAAGGCTGGTGCGAAGCCAAAGTGGATGGGTTCGGTATAGAAACCGGCCAGCACCACTTCGCCACCTGGGGCCAGGCGCTGCACCAGGCTATCGAGAATTTGTGAATCACCGCTGACGTCGTAGATGGCGCGGTAGTCGCGACGCTCATCTTCGTCGGGGTGAATCACGTTGTAGCCTTCGCCGCCCGGGGCACGACGGGGGTTGGTTTCCCACACTGTCGGTGGTGCAAAACCTGCCACCACGGTCATGCGCGCCAGCAGGCGCCCCAGCACGCCATGGCCAACGATGAGGTCGGGCGCCACGATCTTTTCGCGTTTTCCGCCCACGGCCACGGCGTGGTACGCAGTGGCTGCGAGAGCCAGCAACACGGCTTCCTGGCCCAGCGTTTCTGACACGGGAACAACCCGTGAATCGGCAACGACGATCTTGGATGCAGCGCCGCCGAACAGGCCGCGCACTTCGCCGTAGCAGCGTGCACCCGGCACAAACACGCGGTCGCCGACGACGTGGCGGGCATTCGGGCCAGCCTGTACGACGCGACCAACCGATTCATAGCCCGGCACCAGCGGGTAGCCCATGCCCGGGAAGCTGGGCATGCGGCCAGTCCACAGCAGCTTCTCGGTGCCGGTACTGATGCCGCTGAATTCGATGTCCACCACCAGATCGCTGTCTACCGGGGGCGTCAGGTCGAGCCGGCTGAACGCGATGTGCTCCGGCTGCTCGAGCACGAGGGCCATGGTCTTCATGCAAGGCTCCTGGAGATGTCCCGGCGCAACAGCCCGCAGCTCACCCAGCACAGGAGGCTGGACAGGTTTGGGGTGAATTGGGTTTTTGACATGGACAACGTCATCTTACGATGACAGTTGCAGGTGTCAATAGAAATGGACACTTTCATTTGCCAGGGTTTACGCGGGCCGGCATGGCGCGACCAGAACGCTGGTCTGCAATGGCATGTGCGTGGGCACCACGCGGGCGGGGCCGAAGCCGGCTTGCTGCATCAAGTGCGAGAGCTGGGCTGCAGTGCGGGGCCGGCCACGGCCCATGGCCAGCAGGTAGAAACCGAAGTAGGCGTCGCCCATGGCTTCCACCCCCGGAACCTGAGCCAAGGGCTCGGCGAGCAGCAAAGTGCCGTCGTCGGGCAAGGCGCGACGAACGCGTTGCAGCAGGCGCAGCACACGTTCGTCGGGATGGTCGAAAGCCACGCGCACCAAGCTGATGATGTCCGCGCCGCGCGGCAACTCGTCGTTGAAAAAGTCGCCGCCGTGGGTGCTGCTGCGCTCAGCCAGGCCGCAGGCAGCCAGTCGCACTTGGGCGCGCTCTGCCACGGCAGGCAGGTCGAACAGCATGAAGCGCAGTTGGGGCGCCCGGGCTGCCACTGCCGCGATGAAGCTGCCTTCGCCGCCGCCCACGTCCAGCAAAACGCGGTGACGGTTGAAGCGGTAAGCCGCCACCACTTCTTGCGTGACCAGGGGCTGCGAAGCCGACATCAGCGCCGAGTATTCAGCTACGCGTTCGGCGGACAAGGCGGCCGGCGACTCGCTGGCTGAAGAAGCAGCAGCCTCGTAGGGCCAGTAACCGGCCATGGCCGGGCGGCCTTCCCGCTTCAGCAGGGCCACGGGGTCGGTCAGGTCGGCGTACAGCGTGGCATGGTGCTCGACCATCGAAGCGATGGCCGCATTGCCGACCATGGGCGCGCCCAGTCGACCCAGGGCGACAGCACCGCCGCTGCGGCGCTCAAGAAGTTCCAGCGCCACAGCTGCAGCGACCAGGCGATCAGCGCCCTCGGTGCCCAGACCCAGGCGTTCAGCCAGGGCCGCAGCCGGAAGCGGCCCATCGGCCAGCACGTCAAACACGTTCAGCCGAACACAGGCCAGCAACACTTGTGAATAGACAAAGCCGGCGACCAGGTCGAACAAGGCCAGGGCTTCGGCGCGGGCCACGGGCCGCGTCAGCGGGAATGCTGCTGCCCAACGCTGGAACCCGGGGCGAGCAACAGTGCGGTGGCGCCAATCGCGCAGCCGTTCCAGCCACGAACCGGTTGCTGCCCCTGGCCTGCCCTGCACTGGCGACACAGGCTGCGCCTGGCCCATATTTCTTTCTGCCCGGCTCAAGGCTGGCTGGAAGTGACGCTGGCTACAGCAGCTGCAACGCTGCGCACTTTGCGCCCTGAAGCTGGCAGATGTGGCTTGCGCTGCAGGCCGACGATGCGCTCGGACCAGCTCTGCGGCACCAGGCGTTCGGCTTCCATGCGCACCAGTTGGCGCAGTTGGGCCGAGCCACGGCAAGGCGGAATGGCCTCGATGGCGCAGGCCACCAGTCGGTCAAAGTGTTCGATGGCGCCTGACAAGCCATGTTCGCTGGCGGAACTGGGGCGACCCAGGGCCACATCGCGGCCGATGGGTTTGCCCAGAACATTGGGGTCGGCCATCACGTCGCGTACATCGTCTGCAACCTGGTAAGCCTCGCCCAGCCATTCGCCCAGGGCGCGCCAGGTGTTGCCGTCGGCACCTGCAGCTTCTGCACCGGCGCAGGTGGCAGCAGCAAACAAGGCGCCTGTCTTGGCGCGCTGGTAGTCGCCCAGGGCAACGCGTGATTCACATTCCCAGGCCTGCCCGGCAGTGATGCCGAAGGGCATGCCCACGCCCGGGCCGATGGTGGCCAGAAGCCGCGCCAGCCGCTCGGGGTGGCGAGATGCGGCGATGCCGAGGGTTTGAAAGGCCAGCACGATGAGACCGTCGCCAGACAAAACAGCCAGTCGTTCGCCAAAAGCAGCGTGCACCGAGGGCTGACCACGCCGGGTGGCGGCATCGTCGAAACAAGGCAGGTCGTCGTGCACCAGCGAAGCGCAGTGCAGCAATTCGATGGCCGCTGCGGCGGCGTCGCTCAGCGCGGGATCGCCGTCACCACAAGCACGTGCCACGGACAGGCACAGAATCGGACGAATACGTGCGCCGCCCGGAAAAACAGCATGCCGCATGGCAGCGGCGAGCCTGGGCGGGCAGCCCGGCGCCTCGCTGGTGGCGATGGCTGCTGACAGCGCCTCTTCGATTCTTGCCAGGGTTTCCATAACGTGCTTTCAGTTCGGGCAACCAGCGGATGGCCGGCGCCAACGAATGTCAATTTAATCTGACATTCATAGTGTCACGAAGAATAGACACTTTCCGGGTGGACGTCAACGTTCCTGGACGTAAAAAAGGCCGCAAGAAGCGGCCCGGGGCAGAACGCGGCTGTTTTCAAGCCAGCGGCTGCAAACTCAATCTCGACTTTTGCGCCGACAACGTGTGTGTCAACAGCAACGCGGCGGCGTAGATGGCGTCGATGCTGGGCGTGGGCGTGTCCGTGATGCGGCCGAGTTCGATGACCGCGCCGACCAGCGCTTGCAGTTCCAGCGCGCGGCCGGCTTCCACGTCTTGCAGCATGCTGGTCTTGTGCGCGCCGACGGCTTCTGCGCCAGCGATGCGCTGCGCCAGACTGATCTTGAAGCGCACGCCCAGTTTCTCGGCCACGGTGCGCGCTTCGGTCATCATCGCTTCGGCCAAAGCGCGGCTTTCAGGGAAGCGGCAGATGTCTTCCAGCGTGGCATGCGTCAGGGCGCTGATGGGGTTGAAGCTGAGATTGCCCCAGAGCTTGACCCAGATCTCGCTGCGGATGTCGCGGCTGACCGGCGCCTTGAAGCCGGCGGCCATCAGCACCTGCGACAGTGCTTCGACGCGTGGCGTGCGTTCGCCACTGGGTTCCCCCAGCGTGAAGCGGTTGCCCTCGATCAATTTCACGACGCCAGGCGCCACCAGCTCTGCTGCGGGGTAAACCACGCTGCCGATGACGCGTTCCGGCTCGATGTTCGCAGCCAGCAGGCCACGGGGGTCCACACTTTCCAGACCGCAGCCCTGGTGTTCGCCGGGCAGCTGGTGAAAATACCACCAGGGGATGCCGTTGATCAGGGTCACGACCATGGTTTGCGGGCCGAACAATGCACGCAGGTCGGGCAGCAGGTCGGCGACCTGATGCGCCTTCACCGTCAGCAGCACGGCGTCTTGCGGGCCGGCATCGGCACAGCGCTGCACGGCGCGCAGGTTCGACCCCGGCGGGGTGTGTTCCTCGCCGCCGTCTTCCAGGATCAACCTGAAACCCTGGGCACTGATGGCTTCGAGATTGCGATTGCGGGCGATGAACGTGACCTGCTCGCCCGCCCGCGCCAGCCGTGCACCCAGGTAGCCGCCAATGGCGCCCGCGCCGACGACACAGATCTTCATGCTGCCGCCTTGCGGGCGCGGCTGGCTTCGCGCTGGCGCGCCAGGTCCTGGGCGGCGCCCCAAAGCGGCCAGAGCAGCATCGCCAACGCAATGCCGGCAATCGTGGCCACCAGCGGGTTGGCCCAGAAGATCGACACCGAACCCTGGCTCAGCAACATGGACTGCCGAAAGCTGGCCTCAGCCATGTCGCCCAGCACCAGGGCCAACACCAACGGCGCCAAGGGGTACTTCAGCTTCTTGAACAAATAGCCGAGCAGGCCGAAGAAGAACATGGTCCAGACATCGAACATCGAGTTGTTGACGGTATACGCGCCGATGGCGCAAATGACGATGATGACCGGGCCGATGATGGTGAAGGGAATGCGCAGGATTGCAGCCCACCAGGGCACGGTGGTCAGCACCACGATGAGGCCGACGATGTTGCCCAGATACATGCTGGCGATCAGGCCCCAGACAAAATCTTTCTGCTCGATGAAGAGCATGGGGCCGGGCTGCAAGCCCCAGATCAGCAGGCCGCCCAGCAGCACGGCCGCCGTCGGCGAGCCGGGAATGCCCAGGGTCAACATGGGCAGCAGGGCGGCTGTGCCGGCTGCGTTGTTGGCGGTCTCGGGGGCGATCACGCCTTCAATTTCACCCTTGCCGAAGCCCTTGGCGTTTTTCGATCCGCGCCTGGCCAGGCCGTAGCTCATGAAGCTGGCCGGCGTGGCGCCGCCCGGGGTGATGCCCATCCAGCAACCCACGATGGCCGAACGGATGAAGGTGCGCCAGTACCTGAACATCTGCTTCCAGGTCTTCAGCACCACGCCCAGGGTGATGCGCGCACTTTTGCCGCGAAAGGCCAGGCCTTCTTCCATGGTCTGCAGGATTTCACCGATGCCGAACAGGCCGATCACCGCGACCAGGAAGCTGAAACCCTTCAGCAACTGCGGCTGGTCGAATGTCATGCGCAATTGCCCGGTGACCGTGTCCATGCCCACGGCTGCCAGCGCAAAGCCCAACATCATCGAAGCCAGCGTCTTCGCTGCAGGTTCCTTGCTCAGGCCGATGAAGCTGGCGAAGGTGAGCAGCTGCACAGCGAAGAATTCCGCCGGTCCGAACTTGAGTGCAAAGCGCGCCAGCACCGGCGCCAGGAAGGTGATCACCATCACCGCCACCAGTGCACCGAAAAACGACGATGTGAAGGCTGCCGTCAGCGCCTCTGCCGCCCTGCCCTGCTGCGCCATCGGGTAGCCGTCGAACGTGGTGGCCACGCTCCAGGGCTCACCCGGTATGTTGAACAGGATTGAAGTGATGGCGCCACCGAACAAGGCACCCCAGTAAATGCAGCTGAGCAGGATGATCGCCGAGGTCGGGTTCATCGTGAAAGTGAGCGGCAGCAGGATGGCCACGCCGTTGGCGCCACCCAAACCTGGCAATACGCCTATCAGTACGCCCAACACGATGCCCAGGAACATCAGGGCGGTGTTCATGGGCGTCAATGCAACGGCAAAGCCTTGCCCCAGTGCGGCCAGTTCTTCCATCTGCAGCTTTCTCTCAGAAACCCAGCCAGGCTTCGATGGGGCCCTTGGGCAGAGACACCAGGAAGTAACGTTCAAACACGAGGAAAAAGAACAGCGGCACGCCGAAAGCCACAGCACCCGTCGTCCAGGGTTTGTAGTGGCCGTGCCGGGTCATGAAAAACCCGATCATCAAGGCCGACGCGACATAGATGCCCAGCGGCGCAATCAAGGCGACGAATACCGCCATCGGCCAGACCATGGACCAGACGTGGCCCAATTGTTTGGGCGCCGCGAAATCTGGGTTGTTGCTGCGCCAGCTCATCAGTTGGCGCAACGCGATCCATCCGCTGGAAACCAGCAACAGGCAACCGACGTAGAACGGGAAGTAGCCGGCGCGCGGGCCGTCGAACTCGTCCCAGCCCGTGCCGATGCGGCGCGCATCGATGATCACGACCACCGCCACCGCCATCAGCGCCAAGGCCAGCAAGAGTTCGGGCCAGCGGCTCCCCATCATCGGGCCGGCCATTGGCGTTTCTGCCTCGGTACCGTTGTTTTCGTCGTTCATCGCTGCGCTGGATTCAAATTCACTTGGACAGGAAGCCGGCTTCGCGCATCAGCACCCGGTGCTGCTGTTCGTTACGGCCCGCCCAGTCGAAATAGGCCTGGCCGTTCATCGCTGTCTGGTTGAAAGCGCCCCTTTCCATGAATTCCTTCCATTCCGGCAAGGCCCGCACTTTGGCGAACAGGTCGGTGTAGAACTTCACTTGCTCTGGCGTGGCGCCCGGGGTCATGAAGATGCCGCGCAGCATCTGGTATTCCACTGGCAGACCGGCGGATTGGCAGGTGGGCAGGTCGCCCCAGGCCTGCGTCGCGGTGATCTTGTTCTTGTACGGCATGGGCTGTGCGTCCATCACGCACAGCGCGCGCAGGGCACCAGAACGCCAGTGGCTCTCAGCCTCGATCGGATTGTTCACGGTGGCGTCGACATGTTTGCCCACCAGCTGAACCGCCACGTCGCCGCCGCCCCTGAACGGCACATAGGTGATCTTCTTGCCTGCCGCCTTCTCGATCATCACGGTGATGATGTGGTCTTCCTGGCGCGAGCCCGTGCCAGCCATCTTGATCGCCCGATCGGGCCCGGCCTTGACCGCGGCCAGAAACTCGCCGGCTGTCTTGTAAGGCGAATCGGCATTCACCCACAGCACGAACTGGTCCAGCGCCAACATCGACACCGGTGTCAGGTCGCGCCAATTGAAGGGCACGCCCGTGGCCAGCGGTGTGGTGAACAGGTTGGACAGCGTGATGACGATCTTGTGCGGGTTTCCCTTGTCGTTTTTGACGTCCAGGAACCCTTCAGCGCCAGCGCCGCCCGACTTGTTGATGACGACGATGGGCTGAGCCATCAGATTGTTCTTCGACACCACGCCCTGGATGAAACGCGCCATCTGGTCAGCGCCGCCGCCAGTGCCGGCAGGAACGATGAATTCGACCGGCTTGCTGGGCTCCCAAGCCCAGGTGGGAAGGGCAACCAGGCCCAGGCAAGTGGCGGCGGCTGCGGCAATTCGACGGCTGAGATGTCTCACTGAAGGGCTCCTTGTCCAAGACAGACGATGCCCCGACTTTAGTCAGCCAGACCCTTCCAGTAAATCCAGAAATTACCCGTGGTCGAGTTAAGCGATTGCTTAACTGTCGTTCAGCCCAAGCCCAGCTTGGCGGCCAGCCCGATACGTTGCAGCTTGCCGGTGGCCCCCTTCGGAATTTCTTCCATGAACAGGATCTTCTTCGGCACCTTGTAGTCGGCCGCACGCTGGGCCACGAAGGCCTGCAGCGTGCGTTCATCGACTTGCTCGCCCTCGCGCAGCACCACGGCAGCGGCCACTTCCTCACCCAGCTTGGGGTGAGGCATGCCGAAACACACCACTTGCGCTACGGCGGGGTGGTCCATCAAGATTTCGTCGACTTCGCGCGGGCTGACTTTCTCGCCGCCACGGTTGATGATTTCCTTCAGGCGCCCGGTGAGGCTGAGGTAGCCCTGCTCGTCCATCGTGCCCTGGTCGCCAGTGCGGAACCAGCCGTTGAGGAAGCCGTCGGCGTTGGCCTTGGGATTGTTCTCGTAGCCAGCTGTGACGTTGGGGCCACGGATGACGATTTCGCCAATGTCGCCAGCAGCCAGCAAGCTGCCGTCTTCACCCATGATGGCCACTTCGGGCCCGGCCGCCAGACCCACGCTGCCGGGCTTGCGCTGGGCAGGCGGCAGCGGATTGCTGGCCATCTGGTGCGCAGCTTCAGTCATGCCGTAGCTTTCGATCAGCGGCGCTTTGAAGACCTCTTCGATTTCCTTGATCACCTGAGGTGGCATCGAAGACGAAGAAGAACGCACGAAGCGCAGCGGATGGCGTGCGATGACTTCCGAGTTCTTGGCCGCGCGCGAAACGATGGTCTGGTGCATGGTGGGCACGGCGGTGTACCAGGTGGGCCGGGCCTCGTCCATCCAGCCGAAGAACTTCAGCGCGTTGAAGCCGGGGGTGCAAAACACCTGCGAGCCCGCTGACAGCGGCGCCAGCACACCGGCGATGAGCCCGTGGATGTGGAACAGCGGCATGATGTTGAGCCCGCAGTCGTTTGCTGTGAATGCCAGCGTGCGCCCGATGTGCTTGGCGGAAGCCACCAGGTTGGCCTGGGAAAGCGGCACGATCTTGGGCCGCGACGTGGTGCCGCTGGTGTGCAGCACCATCGACACATCTTCAGGCTGCGCGTAGCCACCTTGTACTGCCGCCCGCACTGCCGGCTGAATTACCGGCTGAATTGCCGGCTGCTCTGCCGGCTGTGCGGGATCTGCACCCTCTCCATCGCGCGGCGTCAGGCTGAAAACGCCTGCCGGCGCGCCGGGCGCCACCACCAGGTTCAGCAGGCGAACGCCCAATTTCTTCGCTACTTCGATGGCGGGCGAGGTGCTGTCAGCTTCTACGATCAGCGCCTTGGCGTTGAGGTCGGACAAATAGAACTCGAACTCGTCGGCGCGGTAAGCCGGGTTCAATGGCGCGCTGGTCACGGCGCTGGCGCAGGCGATGAAGCAAGACGCCATCTCGGGCCCGTTGGCCAACACGATGGCCACGCGGTCGCCTCGGCCGATTCCCCGCGCGTTCAGTGCCGCCACCGTGGCATGCACTTGTGCGCGCAGACCGCCGTGGGTGAGCGCCGGGCGGCCAGGGGCCGTCAAGGCAGGCGCGTCATCGGCGCCGGTGGAGAAGAGGTTTTGCAGGGTCTGGGCCATGGTGTTCTTCGTGTCCGCCGATGTTCTTCAAATACGCCCGGATGGGCGACGATTTATACCTGAGCGACCTGGCGACCAGGCTTCGCGCTGAGGTTGCCTGCTGCTGGCATCTGTTGGCTACTGTTCGGCCGCTGCCCGCACCACGCGTGACAGACCTTGAGCGCCTGCATACGGCAACGCCAGGTAGCGCGCTGCCGCTGCGTCAGCCACGCGCGCGGCCTGCGCACTGGGTTGTGCGCCGGTGTCGATGATGAGCACGGCGCCGCCCAGGGCGCGCAACCGACGCGCTGCGGCCAGCGCATCGACCTCGGCACGCGCACGGCCGCCCGTCCCGTCCAGCGCGACGTTGGCGCGGCCGTCGGTCAGCACCACGGCCACCGTCGTATCACCGCGCCGGCGCGCGGCCAGTACCAGGGCCGACAGCGCATCCAGCGCCGTTGCCAGCGGTGTGCCGCCGCCGCCCGGCAAGCCGGAAAGCGCGCGCTTGGCCCGTACCAATGAACGCGTGGGCGGCAGAAGCAATTCCGCCACACGCCCACGAAAGGACAGCACGGCCACCTTGTCACGGCGCACGTAACAGTCGGCCAGCAGCAACTCGACCGCGCCTTTGGCTTCGGCCAGCCGCTGCAACGCGGCCGAGCCAGAAGCGTCGACAGCAAACAGCGTGGTCGTCTCGCGGCGCTGGCGCAATTGCGTGACGTGGAAGTCGTCGGCCCGCACTTCCACGCGCCGGGTTTCACCGGGCGCTGGATTCGCCCGCTGACGCAGCTTTTGCCAGGGCACGGCCGCGCGCAGGGTCTCGATGACGTTCAAGCGTTGCCCGGCGCGCGGTTCGCCGCGGCGCACACCCACAGGGCGGCCGCGCCGGCCGGACTTTTGCAAAGCACCGGAAACGCCGGCGGCACGGCTGGCCGCGCCGCTGGCCTGCGTGGCTGCCAGGCCCGCCAGCACGTCGGGCGGCAAGGCCGCCAGCGCGGCCTGCAGCAGCAGATCTTCCAGCGCGCCCTGCGGGATCTCGGTCTGTTCTTCAGGCGGGGTGTCTTTTTCAGGCGGAGGCGGGGGTGGCGGCTCGGGCGCGTCAGCGGGGTCTGGCTGCTCTTGTGGCGGGGGCGGCTCGGGCGGCGTTTCCGGTTCTGGCGACTCGGGCTGCTCAGGCGGCGGTGCAGGCTCAGGCAGCCGCGTGGCGCGCGGGCCCAGCACCATGCGGGCCGCCACGGCGGCGTCTTCTTCCAGCATCTCGTCGCGGCCCTGCAACGCCGCATGGGCGCGCGCCACGCGCAGGCTTTGCAGCAGCGCACGCGTGCCGTCCACGCCCAGCGCGGCTGCAGCAGTCGCCAGGGCTTCGAGCATGTCGTCAGGCACCTGCAAGCTCAGGAAGCGGGCGCGCGCCTTGTTCAGCTCAGCGGCCGGCAGCAAGACCGCATCATCTGTCTCTTGCGCCAGCTTCACTGGCACAAGAGACAGGTCCACGCGCAAGGCCAGGCGGTCGCGCAAGGCCGGGGCCAGCACCTCTTCCTGGCCCGGTGTGCTGTCTTCGCCTTCGTCCAGCGCCACGACGCCAAAGCGCGCAGGGTGCGACAGACGCACGCCGTCTCTTTCGGCGACAACGACACCGCGGTCGATGGCTGCGCTGAGCCGCGCCACGGTGCAGCCGTCCAGCCGCTCGGCCATGGCCAGCAACAGCACGCCGCCGTCGCTGTCGGCCAGCAGGCCGCGCTGCGCCACGGGCCGGCCGGCTTGCAGCGTGGCCGCCAGGTCCAGGCCGCCCAACAGGCGGTCGTCTCGAATATGCAAAGGCAGCCGGCGGATGGTCTGGTCACCCAGCTGCCGGCGCAGCAGCGCCAGCCAGCGGTCGCGCACCGGGCCAGCAGCAGCATGAAGCGCCACGCCAGTTCCCACGGGGTCGACCGTGAAGATCAGCGCGGCCAGGACCGCGTCAGCCCAGTCCGACTCGGCCCGCTCCGTCATCAGGCGACGGCGCGAACAGCTGCACCTGCAGGCGGCTGGAACAGCTCTTCCAGCGCACGTTCGACACGCACGCTGGACCCGGTGTCGTCCAGCGGATTGCGGCGCAACCGATGGCGCAGCGCCGGTGCGGCCACACGCTGCAGGTGAGCCTCGCGCACCACCGAATCGCCTTCCAGCGCGGCCAGCGCGCGGGATGCACGCATGAGCGTCAATTCACCGCGCAAGCCATCGGTGCCCAAGGCCAGGCACAGCTGCGAGGCCAGGGTCAGTACCGTGTCGGGCAACTCCACCTCGGGCAGGCGCTTGCGTGCGGCCACCAGCTGTTTGCGCACACGCTCGTCTTCGGCATGCCAGGAACGGGTGAAGGCCTCCGGGTCGCGCTCGAAAGCATCGCGACGCTTGACGACTTCGATGCGCGTGGGCACGTCGGTGGGCGTCTTCACTTCGACGCTGAGACCGAAACGGTCCAGCAGTTGCGGGCGCAATTCGCCCTCTTCGGGGTTGCCGCTGCCCACCAGCACGAAGCGCGCAGGGTGACGCACGCTCAGGCCTTCGCGCTCGACGACGTTTTCGCCCGAGGCTGCCACGTCGATGAGCAGGTCGACCAGGTGGTCCTCCAGCAAATTGACTTCGTCGATGTAGAGAAAACCTCGGTGGGCGCGCGCCAGCAGGCCGGGCTCGAAAGCCTTCACGCCTTGCGACAGTGCGCGCTCCAGGTCCAGCGCACCGACCACGCGGTCTTCGGTGGCACCCAGCGGCAGGTCCACCACGGGTACGGGCACCAGTTCGGTCTTGGGTTTCTTGCCGGCAGGCTTCAAGCTCGGGCATTGCTCACACGCCCCGGCGCCGCCTTCTGGCGCGCAGTGGTAGCGGCAGCCCACCACGGCGCGCATGGGCGGGAGCAGAGCCGCCAGGCCGCGCACGGCCGTGCTCTTGCCGGTGCCGCGGTCGCCGAAGACCAGTACGCCGCCCACGCTGGGGTCCACGGCGGCCACCAGGATGGCGAGCTTCATTTCGTCTTGGCCGACGATGGCGGAAAAGGGGAACGTGAGTGACATCAGAGAAGCAGATTTCTATGAAATAAGGCCGGCGCGCTCTCGCGCTTCGGCGGAATGGATGCGGCGGCGTGCGCGGCGGATGGCCATCAGCGAAGCCAGCGCCACCACCGGCACGGCAAAACCGACGACCAGATCGACATTGATTTGCGCGCCGGCCGCCTTGGCCGCCTTGGCCAGATAACCCACCAAGCCGGCAACGTAGTAGCTGATGGCAGCCACCGACAAGCCCTCCACGGTTTGCTGCAGTCGCAACTGCAGCTTGGCCCGGCGGTCCATGCTGGCCAACAGGTCCTGGCTCTGCCGTTCGCGCGCGATGCCTACGCGCGTAGCCAGCAAGCCACTGGCCTGCGCCACGCGTTCTGACAAATCGTGCAGGCGCTGAGACACCGTCTGGCAGGTGGTCACGGCAGGCGCGAAGCGGCGCGCCATGAATTCTTCAATGGTCTGCAGGCCGGGGATGCGTTTCTCACGCAATTCAGAAATGCGCGTGCTCACCAAGTCGCTGTAGGCGCGGCAGGCGCCGAAGCGGAACTGGCTGGCAGCCAGCCCGCTTTCGACTTCGGCGGCCAGACGCGTCAGTTCATGCAGCAGGGTTTCATCTGCACCGTCTTCGCGTGCGATGCCATCGGTCAGCTGGGCCAGGCTTTTTTCGATGGCGACGATGCGCGGCCCCTGGCGGCGCGCAATGGGCAATGCCAGCAGCGACAACATGCGGTAGGCATCGATCTCGAACAAACGCTGCAGCGTGCGACCGGCCTGGTTCGGCGTGAGGCCGTTGTCCAGAAGCAGGAATCTCGCACGGCCATCAGCATGCACACGGAAGTCGCTGAAAGCATGGCCCGCCCCACTGCCAATGGTGGCGCCGACAACCGTGTTGCCGTTGAAGTAACCCGTCAGGGTGGCCGCGTCTGGCGAGCTGGTGTCGCCAGGCAGCAAAAGACCGTGCGCGGCTGCAATGACCTGACCCGGGACAGCGCTGAGCCAGTCTGGAGGCAGCAAGGAAGCTGCCGTTTCGACAAAGGCCTCAGTTCCTGACTCGCAACCCGACCCCGGCGAATACAGCGTGTAGCCTGAGAACTCGCCATGTCTTTCCCACTTCAGCCGCAGCCCGCCCAGCTGCTGACTGAAATGCGTGCTTCCGGGGGCCGGAGGGGCGACCTTGAACAAGGCGCACAAGCTTGCCAGATGCTCGCTTTCGCGTGAGCGGCTCTCGGCGTCCATGAGCACAGCCACATAGCTGGCGCGCATGGGCGTATGCAGCGGCTCGGGCGGCCGTGCATGAACTTCATCGGCTAAAACGCGGCGCTCTGGATGGTCGGTTGGCAGCATGGGCATCAGCCTGCGAAGTATGTCATTGCCTTGCTCGCCAGCACGGGGGGGTGGGTAGCGCAGACGCCGCTCTCAGGCCCAGCCCGAATACAACCCCCCGCGAACTCTGGGACAATACAGGCTTCGCGTTGATCGGGGTGTCCGCCCTTCCTGCCAGCCGCCATGACCACACGCCGCACCAATACCCAAGCCGCCCAAGCCGTTTCTTCAGCACAGCCCGCCGCCGCCGCGTCGGTGCAAGGCCCCAAGTTGCGGCAGACCCAAGCCGAATACACGGCAGCAAGACCCAACGCCGAACCGGGCGTGAAGCCGATGATGTCGAGCTCGAAGATGTATGTGTGCATCAAATGCCACGCCAACTTCAAGACCGGTGACGGCAAGCCCGACCCGCGTCTACGCGGCCTGGGTCGTTGCAACAACTGCCTGGGCGTTGTTGCCGGCACCGTGCCGCCAGTGCCCTGAGGCTTTTCAGCTTGGCTGCTTTCCAGCAGTCTGCACGGCAGCATGAAACGGCCCTTCGGGGCCGTTTTTCATGGCGCGCTCGATTTGATGCACCGGCGCTGGCCCCACACCACGCAAGGCCGGGGGTTTTTCCTTAGCCGTTCTCACCTGGACTGTCGCGTTTGCGCCCGTAACCTGAGCTGCGCTCTCGCGCACCCCCTGAGTCAGGGTTGTGGGCGATTTCAGGCCTCCATATCGTTAATTTCTTATTCAATACGTGGAGGTTCCTTTGACGATCAAACAGATCACAGCGGCTGCATTGGTGCTGTGCGCAAGCGCCACAGCGCAAGCCCAGGTCGCACTGACCGAGGGCTTCGACGACGTTGCCGCATTGGCCAGTGCAGGCTGGACGACGCTCAATACCAGCACCTCGCCAGGAACCACTTGGTTTCAAGGCAACAGCGGCATCTTCAGCTCGGCCAGCGGTGCGCCTGACGCTTACGCTGCAGCCAATTTCCTGGGCACCACGGGCCTGACGGGATCGGTCAGCAACTGGCTCATCACGCCGCAGCTGATGCTGGACCCCACGAGCATCGTGTCGCTGGCCGCGCGCGCTGCCGGCGGTGGCTTCCTTGATCGGCTGGAAGTGCTGCTGAGCACCACCGGCACGGCACCCGCCGACTTCACGCTCATCGGCAGCTACAGCTCGTCGGCCGACGCAGGCTGGGTCATGTCCAGTTTCAGCGTGCCACTGGGGGCAGCCACACCCGCCTATGTCGCCTTTCGTTATGTCATCGACGACATCACGGTCAGTGGCAACTACATGGGCATCGACAACGTGCTTGTCACTGCCGTGCCTGAACCCACCACCGCCTTGCTGCTGGCGCTGGGCCTGGCCGCAGTGGCCGGTTTGAAACTCCGTCGCAACGCTGCTTGAAGGAACCACTCATGAAGATGTTCAATACGCCCACCCAACTGGCACTGGCCTTGTGCCTGGTGCTGGGGGCCACTGCCAATGCCCACGCGCAACGCGTCGTGCGCGATGCCGTCACCGGCCAGTTCCGTGCCCCCACGGCGGCCGAGGCCCAACAGCTGGAAGACCTGGACCGTGCGATGCGCAACCGCGTGCCACGCGGCCTGATCAGCGGCAAGCCCAATCCACAGCCCGTGCGCCAGCCCGACGGCTCTGACTTCCTGGAAAACACCGACGCCGACCTGAATTACTCGGTCGTCGTCGTCGGTCCCGATGGCCGCTTGATTCGCCATTGCGTTTCCAACCCCGAAATGGCCGAGCGCATTGGCCGCGGCGAACTGACCGCCTTCACCACCAATTTCATGGAGCGTCTGAATGAGCGCTGATCAAAAGGGAAAACGCCTGGGCCGCAAAGCCATGGCTCTGGGCGCCGTACTGGGCGCTGTATTGGGCGCCAGCCTGATGGCGCAGCCGGCATTCGCCGCAGCCGATATCGTCGTTAATTTCACCAACACGGGCACCGTCGGCTACAACGACCCGACGCCCGCTGCGCCCGTGGGCGGCAACCCCGGCACCACACTGGGCGAGCAACGCCGCATCGCCACCCAACATGCGGCCAACCTGTGGGCCGCCACGCTGACCAGCAACGCCATCATTCGCATCAATGCGCAGTTCACGGCGCAAGCGTGCACCGAGACCGGTGGCACCCTGGGCAGCGCGGGCCCCATCGGCAACTTCCGCAACTTCCCCGAAGCCACGTTCCAGGACACCTGGTACCCGTCGGCTTTGCGCAACAAGCTGGCCGGCAACGAAGCCAGCGCCACGGGTGCGGCGCAGTTGCAGATCAACTTCAACGTCAATCTGGGCAGGCCGGGCTGCCTGTCAGCGAGCCCCTGGTATCTGGGCGTTGACAACAATCCGCCGCCGGCAGCGATCAATCTGGTGGTCGTGCTGCTGCACGAATTCGGGCACGGTCTGGGCTTCACCGTCGGGCCGACCAGTGGTTCCAGCGGTGCCCGCAGCAGCGGCAGCCCGTCGATCTGGGAACGCTACATGGTCGACAACCAGACCGGGCTGACCTGGTTCGAGATGGAGACCAACGCCCAGCGTGCGGCTTCGGCGATTGGCGTCAACCGCCTGGTCTGGTCTGGCCCCAACGTGACTGCAGCCGTGCCCTCGGTGCTGACACAGGGTGTTGCCACCGCCACAGTCACCGGCCCAGCCGTGCGTTCGCCCGTGACAGTGAACGTGGGTGAGGCCTCGTTCGGCCCGGCCATCACCATGACGCCGTTCACGGCCGAAGTAGCCCAGGTGGTGGATCAGGCTGATGGCAACACCGGCCTGGCCTGCACGACGCTGTCGCCCGCCATGGCCCGCGCAGTGCAGGGCCGCATCGCTCTCGTTGACCGCGGCACCTGCAACTTCATCGTCAAAACGGCGGTGTTGCAGGCAGCCGGCGCGATCGGCATGCTGGTGGCGGACAACGTGGCGGCGCTGACCCCGCCCAACGTGGGTGGCGTGAACCCGGCGGCGAACATCCCCAGCGCCAGCGTGCGCCTGGTGGACGGCAACCTGATCAAGGAACAGCTCAAGCGCCGTTCGCGCACCTCCACCGGGGTGTTCGTGACGCTGGGTCGCAGCGGCACGCAATTCGCCGGTGCCGACACCCAAGGGCGCATCAGGCTCTTCTCGCCCAACCCGTTCCAGGGCGGCTCTTCGGTCTCGCACTTCGACGTCACGGCTTTCCGCCATCAGCTGATGGAGCCGGCCATCAACGGCGACCTGACGCAGAGCGTGCTGCCGCCGGAAGACTTGACCTTCCGCCTGTTCCAGGACATCGGCTGGTAAGTCGACAGGTCCGCTCCGCTTCAATTCAAACCCCGCAGCTGCGGGGTTTGTTCATTTACGGCGCTGTTTTGTGACCGTCTTCCAACCTGTAACCCAGCCCACGCAAGGTCTGGATCAATGGCTGCACGTGGCCCTCGTCGATCTTGCTGCGCAAACGGCGAACGTCGACATCGACGATATGGGTCAGCGGGTCTTCGTTGGTGCCCCACACATTGGCCAGGATGCGCTCGCGGCTGAAAAGGCGGCCAGGGGTGGACATCAGCAATTCCAGCAGCGCCAGTTCGCGTGCCGTGAGGCGTCTGCAGGGCTTGCTGCAATGCTGCCGTACGTGACTGCATTAGGTCTTCCAGCCGCTGCCGCGTGTCAACCTCTTGCTGGCGGTGCTGCGCCGCAGTGCAGCCAAGCCCAATGTCAACGCAGCGGCCAGCCACAGCACGGGCGTCCAGGCCAGCGTGGCATTGGCGGAATCACGCGCGCGCGCAACGGCTGCCGCCTCGGGCTGGATGCTTTGCTTGAGCAAGCTGCGCAGGTCGGTTCCCTGGTTCCGGTCGAAAACCTTGTTCAGCGCCAGCCAAGCGGCACTGGGTTCGGCGGCGGCCAGCAGCGCTTAACGTTCGTTGACGCTGGCGCCGGCCTGCAATTGCCATTGCGCCACCCAACTGCGCAGGCCCTGCTTGTTGGCTGAAAGCTCAACAAAGCCCAACTGAATGTCGCTGGCTACGCGGCCGTTATGCAGCTTGCGTTCTGCCACGCCCAGCGCTCAGACGGCCATCGCGCCTTTGAGCACGGCGGCTGCAGCCAGGGCGGCCAAGGCCGAAGTCAGGCGTTTGCGCAACGTAGTAGCCATCGATCAGATTGATCGTGCAGGCGCCTTGAGCTATTTCGTGGGCAGGGATGCGACGTTTGCCAAGGACACCGGTGCTCTGAAAAGCTGGACCCGTTGCGAAGTGAAGAACGTGGCCATCTTCATCGCAGGTGATTCAGTCCCGACGATGGGCCATGTGGTGATGACGAACAAGGCCGGTCGATAGACGACCGTGAACAAGAACTGGCAAGGTTGTCAGATACGACGCCGGACATCTGCGCATCGCAGTTCATCACTCTTCGCTGCCGTACAGCGGAACTTGAACTGCCAGCCCTGGCGGGGTGACAGCTCAGGCCTGACGGCAGGCCCGTCAAGCCGGTTTCAATCTTTTGGGGTGGCTGATGGGGCTC
>JBBQXN010000062.1:0-19912 GCA_038209585.1 Burkholderiales bacterium | reverse complement strand
GGGCCCTGCAGGGCTGTCTGCCAGCCCACCGCCGCTTGCTCCCAGCGTGCAGCGCGCGCTCTGTCGCCGCGGCCTTGGGCGATGGGCGCGAAATCAGCCACCAGCTTGCACAGGAACCAGGCCAGCCACACCGATTCACCCCGCCCGGCGATGCCCACGCGGTTCATGCCGTCGTTCCAGTCGCCGCTGCCCATCAGCGGCAGGCCGTGCACGCCCACGCGCAGGCTGCGGTCAATAGCGCGGGCGGCGTGCTCGTACAGCGTGGCCTCGTCAGCGCTCACCTGCGGGACGCCATAGCTGTCCTCAGCCCCTTCGGCAATCTCCTGTCCGGCGATGAAGGGCACGCTGCTGTCCAGCACGGCCAGGTCGCCGCTGACCTGCAGGTAGTGCACCAGCGCATGCGGCAGCCACAGCAGATCGTCAGAAAAATGGGTACGCACCCCTGCCCCCAGCGGCGCGTGCCACCAGTGCTGCACATCGCCTTCTGCGAATTGGCGTGATGCACACAGCAGCAGCTGCGCGCGCAGCATGCCGGGCGCGGCCCAGCCCAGCGCCATGGTGTCTTGCAGCTGGTCACGAAAGCCAGTGGCGCCGCCGGCCTGGTAGAAGCCCGCCTTCGCATACAGCCGGCACGCTACCGTTTGATAGAGCAGCCAGCGGTTGACCAGGGCGTCGAACAGCGGGTCGGGCGTGCGCACCGTCACCGCGCCCAGCAGTTGGTCCCAGGCCGCCAGTGCAAGCTGTTGTCGCTGGCTGGCAGCGACAGCCGCCGCCTGGTTGACGAGTTCACCGGCAGCCTGGGCGCTGGCCGCCCAGCCCAGCAGGAACACACGCTCGGTGCGGGCGCCGGCGGGCAAACTGATGCTGCAGGACAGCGCGGCGCAGGGTTCGCCTTCGCCGCCTTGCTGGCGTTTCAGACGGTGGGGCAGCACGAAGCGGCCGCTGGCACCGAAGAACTCCCGGCGGTCACAAGTCCAGTCATGTTCTGCAGACCCGCCTTCGCTGTCGCCCGCCAGGGCCCAGAAAGCCGTGCCGCCGCCGAAGCCGGCGCTGGCCTCGTGCTGTGTGGCGAGCAGGGCTGTGAATGCGCTGGTGAGCCAGTCGGCAAGCGGCGCTGCATGCAGGGAAGTCTGCACTGTGCGCCGGTCGCTGCGCATCGAGCCCAGCATCCATTCGACCATGCCCACCAGGCGCACCGAAGCACTGCGCGCACCGCGGTTGATGACTTCCACGCGCACCTGGCGAACAGCCGACTCCTTGTCCACGCACCAGCAGGCCGACACCTCCAGATCACCGCGCCGGTGGCTGATGGTCGTGCTGCCCTGGCCATGAACCACGCGGTACGTCACCGCTGCGTCGCCCCAGGCCGATGGGGTGGCGCTCCAGACCTCGCGCGTGCGCAGGTCTTGCAGCAGCAGCCATTCGCTGGGTGCATCGGTCACGGCATCGTTCGACCAGGGGGTGAGCTGGTTAAGGCGGCTGTTCAGCGCCCAGCTGGTGGCCGCACCACTTTCGGTGACCAGGCTGCCCAGCCCGGGGTTCGACTCGGTGTTCGGATTGGCCAGCACATTGGTCCATGGCCGCAGAGGGCGCAAGGCGCCACGCGCCTCAAAGGTGAAGGCGCCGCTGTCTTTGGCGAACCAGCCCATGGGCGGGGTGGCCGGGCTGGCGCCTGCGCCGGCCACACGCGGCACGACGACCGATGTGTCTTGCAGCCGCCGCGTGCGCGCCGTCTCGAACCGCTCGACCCATTCGCTGACATGCTGCCCCAGCGGGCGACCATCGGCCACGAAACGGATGCGCGCCAAGCTTTTGAGCGTGGCCAGCGCATCGGCGGGCAGCTCTTCGGTGCGCAGCAGATAAAAGCCGACCTGGGTCGCACCGCTGCGCGCAGCGCCGGCAGCGTCAAAGCGATCACGCAGCGCGACCAGGCTGCGCTGCAATGCCATCAGGTACGAAGCAGGTTCTGAATTGACGACGACCAGGTCGCAGGCCACGCCGCCCCAGGACCACAGCTGCAGGGCCTGCGCCAGCGCCTGCACCAGCTTCAGACCGGGTTGCGTGTTGATGGCCACCAGGATCAGCGGCCGGTCGCCCGAGATCCCGAAAGGCCAGAGCAAGCGGCGGTCGCAGACGCCAAACGTCCCCCCGCGGGGGCCCGTGCCGGGGCGCGCCAGACTTTGCACCAGGGTACCTGTCAGGTTCTGGATGGAGGCCAGGTTCTCGGCCGCCAGGCGCAGGTCGTGCAGGCGGATGCCGGCCAGCGTGGACGACATCAGCGAAGCGCGCTCTACATGGCTGCGCTGGCGGTGCTTGTCGATCACCGCTTGCAGCGTCGGCGGGTGAGTGGATGCGGCGGTGGCGAAGGTCAGGCAGGCGCGGCCATGCGGGGCGATGCGCAAGCGCGCGCCCAGGGCGCACATGGGCTCCAGGCCGGTGTCCAGCAGCGTCCCTTCGCTGGCTTCTTCGCCGCCGGCGGGGCCGACGTCCATCTCGTCCATCAAGGCCTGCGGCGCGCTGGCGTGGCGGTTGCGGCCCAGCCAGCGACGGCGGTCGGTCTGGCAACGCAAGCCCAGCACCGGCGGGTCGGCGTCGGTCAGAAAGTGCGCTGCCTGCAGGCTGGTTTCACCCACCAGGCGCGGGCGGCGCTCAAAACGCAGAGCGCGCTGTTGCGGCTGTGCGTGCGCGCTGACGAAGAGGTTGCCGAACGCCGGGTGCGATTCGTCGGCCCGAGCGTCAGCCAGCGTGACCTCGAAGGCTGAAATCAACTCCAGGCTCAGCGCCGCATGGCCGGTGTTGATCAACTCGACGCGGCGGAATTCGATGTCGTCTTCCGGACTCACCCAAACGGTCACGCGCGCGTGCAGGTCGGGCCAGCGCGCCTCGAAGCAAACCCTGTCTGCGTGGAACACACAGCTGTACTGCGCTGCGGGGTCGGGTGCCGGGTGCTGGGTGAGCGACACCAGGGCGCCGCCCTCCGTTCGCCGCAGGTAGAGAAAGCTGCCCCAGGCGTCGCGCAGCGCGTCGTCGCGCCAGCGGTGGATGTCAATGCCGCCACAGCGGCTGGTGCCCGCACCCTGGGCGCGCAGGCTCACGCAGTAGCGGCCGTTGGACAGCATCTGCGTGGGCTCCACCGCGTTGTCGCCGGGGATCACCGTGCGCAGCAAAGCCGGGGCGCGGGCGTGCAGGGAACTCGGTGGCAGCGCAGGCGGCGCGTACAGGCGCGAGATCTCGCGCGGTGCGCGTTCATGCAGCAGCGAAGTCACGGATTCCAGATGCGGGTCGGCCATGCCCCAGCGCTGCGCCACCCCATCCAGCAGCACATTGGCCAGGGCCACGATGGACATGCCCTGGTGGTGGGCCATGTAGGTGTGCACGGGGGTACAGCGCTCGCCGCTGGTCTGGCGCGCGGGCGAATAGTCCAGCGCTTCGATGAAGCCGTAGCGGCCGCGCGCACCCTGCGCCTGCAAGGCGTGCAGGTTCAGGCAGGCGGCTTGCGGCGCGATCTGTGCCGCCAGCACGGTGGCATACGGCGCCACCACCAGCTCGTCGGCCGGCGTGCGACGCAAAGCCAGGCGCGGAACGCCTTGCGGCGCGTACTGGTAGGCCAGGGTGTGGTCGCTTCCGGCGTAAGCCGATTCAGAAATGCCCCAGGGCGTTTGGTGCAGCTTGGCGAAGCGCTGCTGTTCAACCAGTGCGGCGCCACAGGCTTCGGCCAGCGCGCTGCCACGCGGTTCAGCCAGGATCAGGGTGGGCATCAGGTACTCGAAAACCGAGCCCGACCAGGAACGCAGGGCCGCGGCTGCACTGACGGCGAAATATGGCCGGCCCAGCGCTGCCCAGTGGCGCACAGGCACGTCGCCTTTCGATATCGCCAGCAGACTGGTCAGCCGCGATTCAGAAGCCAGCAGGTCGTAGAAGCCGGCGTCCAGCTGCTGTTCAGCCACGCGCCAGCCGATGTGCAGCAGGTGGCGCCTGGGGCTGTAGAGGAAGCGGAAATCGGGTTGCCAGGCCGCGCGGCGGCAGCGTTCGGCAGTGGCCGTCAATCTGCCCAGGCAGTCGTCGTCGTGGCCGGGCTCCAGCGGGCGGCTGGCCAGTGCATGGCAGGCCTGCGCCACGGCCAGCAAGTGGCCGCTGAGGTTGCCGCTGTCCACGGTGGAAACGTACATCGGTAGCAAGGCCTCGCCGCTGCCCGTGTCGTACCAGTTCAGCAGGTGGCCGTGGTCGCGCTGCAGCAGCTCCATGCTGTCCAGCGTGGCCTGAAGGCGCGTGAGCATCTCGCGCGTGTCGATCCAGCCGAACTCGCGCGCGCAGGCGGTGCTGAGCAAGTACAGGCCGATGTTGGTGGGCGAAGTGCGCCGCGCCAGCATGTCGTGCGGGGCGGTTTGCAGGTTATCGGGCGGCAGGTGACGGTCTTCAGCCGTCACGCAGCGCTCGAAGTAACCCCAGGTCTCGCGCGCCAGCGTTTGCAGATAGGCACGGTCTTCCGGGCGCACGCTGTCTGATGCTGACGCGGCCACGGGGCGGCTGAGCCACCAGCTCCACAGCGGCGCAGCGCCCCATATCAGGCACAGGGCCAGCGCCAGCCACGGGTACGCGGTGCCGGTAGAAAGCAAGCCCAGCATCAGCAGCAGCGCCACGGGCGGCACGGCCGCATGGCGGCGCAAGGCGGAAGGAAGATCGCTTCGCGCTGCGGCTTGCGCGCTGGATGCCGTCGTCCACTGCAGCAACAGACGGTGGCTGACGAGCAGCCGCCACAGCGCTCGCGCGATGGCGTCCACCGCCGCGCCCGCGTGCTGCAGCAGCATCGCCAGATGCCACAGGCCACCCCCAATCCCCAGAGCGATGTCGATGCCGCCCTGGCGGAAGAAGTGCAGCTTGGCCACCGCTGCGCGGCTGGGCACCATCCCCGCCAGCGCGCCCAGCAGAGGGCCCACGGCAAAGGCCAGAAAAACGAGGACCAGCACACGCCACGGTGAGATCTGAAAATCCGTCCCGAGGCCGGGCCCGGCCAGCGCCAACACCAGCAGCGCCAGCGCAGCCGGTGCCAGCAGCGAGCGGCGCAAGTTGTCGATCAACTTCCAGCGATTCACCGCGCCCAATGGCCAGCGCCGCAGTTGCAGCAGGAAGGGCAGCAACTGCCAGTCGCCACGCATCCAGCGGTGCACTCGCGAAGCCGCGACCTCTGCATGCCCCGGCGCGTCTTCTATCAGCACGATGTTGCTGACCGCTGCGCAGCGCGCCAACGCGCCTTCCAGCAAGTCGTGGCTGAGCACGCGGCCGGTGGGCAGCCGCCCTCCCAGCACCGCATGCACGGCCTGCACGTCGAGCAGGCCCTTGCCGCTGAAGCTGGCTTCGCCGAATAAATCCTGGTGAACCTCGGAATTGGCCGAGCTGTAGGGGTCGAAGCCGCACTGGCCTGCAAACAGGCGGTGGAACAGCGTGTCTTCGAAGGGCTTCGGCAGCGGCGTGACCAGGCGCGGCTGCAGCATGCCGTAGCCCTTCACCACGCGCGTGCCGGCCTGGTTCAGGTGCGGCCGGTTGTCCGGGTGCGCGGCCATGCCGACCAGTTCGCGAAGGCGCCCGGGCGGCAGCTGGGTGTCGCTGTCCAGCGTCAGCAGATGCACGGTACCCGCCGCCAACACGTTGCCCGGCCCGAGATCGACGAAGGCCGAGGCATCGCCGGAGACCAGCGCAGCGATCAACTGTTCGAGCTTGCCGCGCTTGCGTTCCCAGCCTATCCAGCGCTGCTCGCTGGCACTGAGACTGCGCCTGCGGTGCAGCAGGATGAAGCGCGCCGGCTGCCCGCCCGCCGCAGGATGGCGCGTGTTGAGCCGGCCGACCAGCTCGGCCGCGTAAGTCAGCAGCGGCTCGTCGCTGGCGGCTTGCTCGTTGTCGGCATCGGCCCAGTCGGTGAGCAGTGCGAACTGCGCATTCGCCTCGGGGTTGGAAAGCCAATGCTGGTGCAGGCGGTGCACCAGGCCGCTGATGTCGGGCTCGTTGGTCAGCATGGCCGGCACCGCGACCATCACCCGCTGCTCGGGCGGTATGCCAGCGGCCAGCGCCAGCCGCGGCAACAGGCGCGGCGCGGTGGATTCGCTGATCAGCCGGTGGATCATGGCCACTGCCGCTTGTGAAGCTGGCAGCAGCCCCAGCAGAACCAGCGCTGCCAAGCCCGCTGTCAGCGCGGGGTTCTGCGGCAAGACCCAGTCCAGCAGCACCAGGCTGGTCAGGAGCACCGCGCCCAGGTACAGCGGCAAAGCCGCCCGGTGCAACAGCGCCAGGCAAGCCAGTTTGAAGCCAGGGTACATGCCCATCGCGCGGGACAGAGCACCCCGGCCTTCACCCTGCAGCCAGTGGCCGGCGGTGGTGGTGTCTACGGCCGCAGCGTCATGCGCGCCGTTCGCGTCATTCGCGCCATGCGCGCCGTGCGCGCCGTGCGCGCCATTCTGGCCATCCCCCGGCTGCATCAACCCCAGCAGCGCAGCTGCGACATCGCTCTCGCTGCGCCCGCTGCGCCGTGCCAGGCGTTCGATGGCATGCAGGGTCTTGTCGCGCGTGCTGAGATGCTCGGCGGCGAAAGATGGCGCGCCCAGCATCTGCTGCATCAGCCGGCTGGTGCGGGTGATGATTTGCGACCAGTCGGCGTCACCAATCAGGCGCAGTGAAGTCACCGCATTGCTCACGCTCAGGTTGTCCGCGGTTTGGTCGATGCCTTGGCGCGCATGCACAGCAGCCAAGTCCGGCAGCAGTGCCTGCAACCATTCGCGCACAGCCGCCGGCACATCGGCGTGGGCCTGGATGCTGTCGTCCAGCAGGCGCTGGGAGAGTTGCGCAAGGTACGGCGTGGAAGCGCCGCGCCGCGCCAGCAGCACGCGCAGGGTTTCCAGCTCGTCCACGCCCAGGCCGGGCAGGCGGTCGCAGACGCGGTTGGCCACTTCGCGTGCGGCCTTGTCAGTGGCCAGGCGTTCGGCCAGCCGGCGCAGGTTTTCCACCAGCACCACGCGCAGCGTCGTCGGCAGCGCCCACATCTCGCCCAGTTGCAGCGCACGGCAATCCTGGTAGGCCGAAAGAAAGGCCACCAGCAATTCTTCGTCGAAAGCGCCGTCGGTGTGGGCCACGAAGGCCCAGGCCACGCCATAGATGCGCGGCAGGCCCGCCAGCGGCTCGTCCAGCAACACCGGCAGCGCGCGGAAATAGCTGCGCGGCAAGCCTTCGTGGATGGCCAGCAACTGCGATTCGATGAGGTGAAAGTTGTCGAGCAGCCACTGCGAAGCCGGGCTGATGTCGTAGCCGGCGGCGGCCTGGTCGGCAATGACGGCCTGTGCCTGGCCCAGGATGCGCACGTTGTCTTGCAGCCGCGGGAAAAACGTGGCGCGACGCATGCCGGGCGGCTCGGCGCGGTGCGTCTGCCCCAGGCTGCGGCCATGCTGGGCAAAGCGCTGCGGACCGAAGATTTCTGAACGCAGCGGCGCAGCCAGTGCGCCCAGCGCCGGGTCGAGCAGGTCAGCCAGCGCCGGTGACAAGTCGGGCAGCAGGCGCCTCAGGGCTCCCGCCACCATGGGCTAGATCACCAGCCAGACCATGCCGGTCACGATCGCAATCGCGGCCATGACGCTGACCAGCCGCGCCAGCACGAAGCCGCGCACCGACTGCGCGCCGCAGTGCATGGCCACGCGGCGGGCACCATCGCCGTTGCACTGGGCGAAATGCTCGCCCAGGGCTGACAGCTCCATCGGCGTGGTGTCTGTGGTCTCGCCGTAAGAAGAAGTGCTCCACTGTGGTTCTGTGGCGCTTGTCATTGCCTGGTTCGCTGCAGACCTCATTGCAGGCCTTTGAGCGCAGAACGCGAGAAGTCGGACGTTTTCATGACGAGCTTTCCAGGAGAAGATTTTTCGGCGCCTTTTGACACCGTTGAGCGTTTGTAGTGCGCCTGCCGGCCCGTGTCTGTGCGCTGACGAACACCAGCGCTATGTGCGGCAGCCCACAGACACTGTGCGCTGGGCAGGCGACAACCTCATTCATGCGTGACCTCGACCCGATAGCCCCCACTGCCCGGCATGACCATCTCGGCCCTTTTTCAGGGCCGGTTAGACCTGTCGCCCACAGCCCGCCCGCGCCGGCTGAAGGCCTGGCCCCGCGCCAGGGCGACATCCACAGCGAAGAATGGAATTTGCTATTTCGCGCTGTGGTTGCCCGCCTGCGCCAGATCACCGCCACACCGCCCGACGCTGGCACGCTGCAAGGCAGTGTCGAAGACTGCCTGCGTGCACTGCAGGATCTGCAAGCGCTGCTGAATCAGGAACGCGGCCATGTTGCCCGCTTCGAGCGTGAAATGGCCGCCGTGACGGCGGGCGGCGGGCGCAGCAGCCGGCCCCGCACGACAGGCGCACGAGCCAGCAGAGCCGCTACTTGCTCGGCCAGCAGCTGTCCAGAGCCCTGACGCTGCTGGGCAGGCGAATGCCAGTACCGGCCATGTTCTTCGTCGATCCGGACGGATTCCAAACGATCAACGACCGCCAGCGCCATGCCACCGCACACAAACTGTTACTCATCACTCTGCTTGTAGCGTGACTTGTCGCGTTGCTTGTCGCGTTACTTGTCGCGTTACTTGTCGCGTTACTTGCCCGATTAATTATCGTAGCCGCCAGGCTCGCAGGTCATGCCCGCATTCTTGCGCGCAATTGCGCTACTTCATCCATCAAGTCCAGCATCACGGCCACGCTTTGCAGGTTGGCCTGGAAGTCGCGCTGCAAGCGGCGGATACGCCTTACACGCGAGAGTTCTTCGCCACCAAAGCGCCAGGCAGGCTGCTGCACCACCGGCACCAAAAGTCCTTCATCGACCAGCAGCCGCACGAAGTCTTCTTCGGTGCCACAGGCAAAAGCAAACTCTTCGAGCTCCAGCGCGTGTTCGCCGGTCAGGCACACGCCTACGGAAACAGAAAGTGTGTTCATGCATCGGCTCCCAGGTTGGCACGCGGGTCGAAGACCAGGTCTTCGGCCATCTTGCGGTAGGCAGCGCGGGCCTTGTCATCGTTGGCAGGTGGCAGCACCAGCTGCAACAGCACGTAAAACTCCCCAGCAGGGTTGCCAGATGCGTTGCCTGGAATGCCGCGCCCGCGCAAGCGCAGCTTGCGGCCCGTTTGCGAGTTAGCCGGCACATTCATCTCGATCAAACCGTCAGGGGTGGGCACGTTCACCGCAGCACCCAGCGCCGCTTCCCAAGGCGCAACCGGCAGCGTGTAGTGGAGGTCACGCCCCTCGACCCGCCAACGTGCGTCTGGCGCGAATTCGACTTCCAGGTACAGGTCACCGCGTGGCCCTTGCCCTGAACCCGCAGACCCCTGGCCCGCCAGGCGAATCTGCTGGCCGGCTCGTATGCCCTTGGGAATGGCCACTTGCAGTGTGCGTTCTTGCAACGCCATGTTGCCGCTGGCGTCGATCTCGGGGCTTTGCAGCGTGATCTGGCGTGTGGCGCCGTGGAAACTGTCCAGCAAATCCACCGTGACCTTGGCGTGGTGGTCCTGGCCGCGCCTGCTCTGCCCTGCCCTGGCCTGCCCGCGCGCACCGCCTCGCCGCGCAGCACCAAACAGGGCCTCGAAGAAGGCGCTGTGGTCGGCTTCGTTGCCGAAGTCTCCGCCACTGCCGCTGAAATCGAAGCCGCTGTCCCAGCCCGGGGGCGGCTGAAACGGCTGGCCGCCCTGCACGCCTTGCCCCACCGTGTCGTAGGCCGCCCGCCTTTCCTTGTCGCGCAGCACTTCGTAGGCTTCGTTCAGGTCCTGCATGCGCGCCTGCGCGTCTGCGGCCTTGCTGATGTCGGGGTGGTGCGTGCGCGCCAGGCGACGGAAGGCTTTCTTGATCTCTTCTTCGCTGGCCGTGCGCTCGACGCCGAGCACCTTGTAGTAGTCCTTGAACTCCATCGTGCGTGGCCTCACTGTGCAGCGGCAATGCGTGGTGGAACGCGCCATCGACTCGTTGCTTGAAAACCCCACGGGTCGACGGCCCGCTGTATTTTGCGGCACGTTCACGGGCGACAGCATGAGCGCGGCCGGCAAATTTGCAGCCTGTCCAGCTGAACTGTCAGGCAGTCGCGTGCGCGGTCAAGCGAGCCAGCCCGCCAGAGCTTTTCGCTCAGCGATTCAGGCAGGCGCTGAGGCGCCGGCGCAGCAGATGGAAATCCACAGGCTTGGTCCAGTAGTCGTCGAAGCCTGCGGCCATGGCCTTTTGTATCTGCTCGGGCATGGCATCGGCGCTCAGGGCCACGACAGGCAGTTCGCGGGTGGCCGGGTCGGCGCGAAGTCGACGCAGCAGGTCGTAGCCCGATCCGTCCGGCAGGTTCATGTCCAGCAGTACCAGGTCGGGCTGCAGCATCTGCACCGCAGCCAGTCCCTGGGCCAGATCCACGGCCAGCCGCAAGCGCAGCGGCGGCGTACGGGCCACGAATTCCTGCATCAACAGGCCGTTGACCGCGTCGTCTTCTACGTACAGAAGCAGCGCATCGGGGAAGGTCAAGGGCGCATCGGCAGGTCCTTCAGCCAGTCCGCCAAACAGGCTTTCAGCCGCGATCGCCATCGCAGCAGGGCGGTCAGCATCCGGTACCAGCGGAAGCTCGACTGAAAACACCGAACCCTTTCCCGGGCTGGACACGACCGCCATCTGCCCGTGCATCGCCAGCACCAATTCACGGCTGATGAGCAACCCCAGGCCTGTGCCGACCGTGGCGCCCCTGGCTTGCGCGCCGCGTGAGAAGGGCTGGAACAGGCGCGCCTGCTGCTCCGAACCGATGCCGGGTCCGTCGTCACAGACTTCCAGCCGCAGGGTCCGCCCTGACCCGGGCGACAAGCGCAGCATCACCTGCCCGCCGGAGGGCGTGTATTTGCAGGCGTTGCCCAGCAGGTTGATCAGCACTTGGCGCAGCGCGCGCTTGTCGGCCTGCACCCAGCGCCTGCCGACATCGGCCGGGCTTTCGTGCTCACGCCAGGTGATCGGTTGCAGGCGCAGCCCTCGCAAAATGGCCTGTGGGCGCACCATGTCCACTACCTCGCGCGCAAGCCCGGCTGCATCCACAGGCTGCAGATCGAGCACGAAGCGCCGCGCTTCGAGGCTGGACAGGTCCAGCACATCGTTCACCAGCGCCAGCAGATGGCTGGCCGCGCGGTGAACCTGCTGCACCCACTGTGGCCAGCGCTCAGGCTCTCCGTTCATGGTGCTGTCTTCGCGCAAGGCCGCCTGCATGAGCTGGGTGAACCCGAGAATGGCATTCAGTGGCGTGCGCAACTCATGACTGACATGGGACAAGGCGTCGGCCCGGGCCTGACTTTCCTGCTGCGCGCCGTCGCGCTCACGTTGCAGTTTTTCGTGTTCCTGGCGCTGCAGCACCTGCGGCGTGACATCGATGACCAGGCCGTGCCACAGCACGCCGCCGTCGGCTTCGCGCTGAGGTGAAGCGTTCGCAGACAGATAGCGCTCGCCGGCCCCAGGCAGGCAAACGCGAAAGGTCGCCTGCCAAGGCTTCATTTCTTGCATAGACAGCTCGATGCTGCGTTGAATGGCCGGCAGGTCACCTGGATGAATGCGGTCGAACAACGGACCCGCGTCCACCGCAGCGCGTGCCGGAGACACCTCGAACAGCGTCTGCAGACCTTCGGTGGCAAACGGAAATCTGGCCTGCCCGGCTCCATCGACACGAAACTGGTAGAGCGCACCTGGCGACAGGGCAACGAGTTTTCCCAGGCGCTGCGCTTCTTCGTCGCGTGCCCGCTCGGCCATGATCTGATCGGTCACATCGCGGGCACTGCCGCGCATGCCCGCAGGCTGATCAGCGGCAGCGCAAATGGGCACGGCAGACAGTGACAACCAGCGTTCGCTTGCCATGCCCGGCATGCTGAAGGTGGCGCGGCTGAAGGCCTCGCCGCGCGCAAACAGCTGGTGCATCGATATGGCGGGTTGCAAAGGCAGGCCGCGCGCATCCAGCAGCGGCTGGTCGGGCAGGGGCTGGCCCAGCTGCGTGGCAGCCCTTTGGCTCATGGCCAGTTCGTAGTCGCCGGACAGCCAGACGATGCGGTGCTGCGCGTCGGCCTCCCAGAGCCAGTCGCCAGAAGCAGCGCCGAAGTCGGCCAGCCGCTCGCGTTCCAGCTTCAGCTTGGCGCGGTTCAGCCGCTCGTTCAGCAGAGCGGCAGCGGCGCAGGCCAGCGCGCGCAGGTGCGCGCGCTGTGTGGCGTCCAGCATGGCGGGTTCGGTGTGGATGACACACAGTGTGCCCAGCGACACCCCTTGCACCACCAGCGGTTGGCCGGCATAGGCGCGTATCCAGGGCGCGCCTGTGACCAGCGGGTTATCGGCAAAACGCGCGTCGTTGTGGGTGTCGGGCACCTCGAACAGGTCGCTGCCCAGCAGTGCATGAGCACAAAAAGCCTGTTCGCGCGGTGTCTCGCTGGCCGCCAGACCATCGTGCGATTTGAACCACTGGCGTTGCGCGTCGATGAGGCTGATCAGCGCGGCCGGCCACCCCGTCATCAGGCGGGCCGCCTGGGTCAGTGCGTCGAAACCGGCTTCCGGCGGCGTGTCCAGCACTTCCAGATCGGCCAGCAGCCGAAGGCGCAGGCCTTCATCGGGTGCGGGCGGTGCAATCATCATGGCGGCTGAACCTGGCCCTGTGCTGGCAGCAGCAGGATGAACTGAGAACCTTGCCCAGGCATGCTGCGGACATCGATGTCTCCCCCCATCAGCCGGGACAGGCGCCTGCATACCGCCAGACCCAGCCCGCTGCCCGGTATGTGGCCACGCTCACGACCCAGGCGCTCGAAGGGCTCGAAGGCGCGAGCCACCTGCGCCGCATCCAAGCCAGGACCGGCATCGCAGACGGCGATCTGGATACCGTCCGGCGCCTGCTGGGCACGCACCTCAATTTCGCCATCGCTGTATTTTAGCGCATTGCTCAGCAGATTGAGCAGGATCTGGCGCGTGCGGGAGGGATCGGCCCACAAGGCCAGGCCCGCCGCCATGGCGTCCACGCGGATGCGTCGCGCAGCACCGCTGTCTCGTTGCTGCAGCCAGGCGCAGCTGTCGCTGATCAAGGCTTGCACAGGTACGTGGCTGCCCTGCCAGCGCAGGGCACCCGCATCGGCGCTGGCCAGGTCGCCCAGGTCGTCGAGCAGCGCCACCATCATCTGGCCTGCGACCTGGATGTGAAGTGCCGAAGCCGCCACTGCTGGGTCGGGCTTACCGCCCGGCGGGCCCAGCTGCAGCAATTGCGCAAAGCCGGCGACGGCATTCAGCGGTGTGCGCAATTCGTGCGCCAGCGTGGCCAGGAATTCCGTGCGCGTGCGTGCCACGAGCTGGGCATCTGCCAGGGCGCGCGTCTGCGCATCGGCCAAGACCTCGCTGGTGACGTTGCGGTGGGTGCCTACCAGGGCGGTCACCCGCCCCTTGGCATCGTGCTCGGGTACACGGTCGGTTTCTATCCACAGCGTGTGGCCGTCTGCGTGGTGAATACGGAATCGCTCGGGGGCCAGTTGGCAGGGCTGGTTGAAAAGGGCCGATGCCTGCTGCTGCACACGAGCCCGGTCTTCGGGATGTACCCGTTCCAGCCACTGTCCGAAAGGCAAGCGCGAAGCCGCTGTCGGCAGCCCGTAGAGCCTGAGCATGGCGTCGTCGAATTCAAAACACGCTTTCGCCAGATCGAAGCGATAACAGCCGGCGCGCAGGGCTTTCAGCGCCAATGCCTGCTGCGTTCCCAACCTGCGCAGCGCGATTTCCCGCTCGCGCTGGGTCGTGACGTCGATCAGCACACCGATGATCTCGCCGGCCCTTCCCGCCTGTGCGCCGGGTCCGCCCGGTCCATCCGGTCCGCCCAGGCCCAGGCGGCGCGTCAGCAGATGTCGCACAGCACCCTGCCTGTCGCACACCCGGTACTCCAGTTCGACCACGTCCTGCACGCGCATGGCACGCTCTCGCGCAGCCACTACCGCTGGCCGGTCTTCAGCCAGGACGCTCGACAGAGTGACGTCGCTCTGGCTGCAGTCCTGCTCATCCACCTGGAACGGATGATGCCCAGGGGGCATCCAATGCACGACCCCGCTGCGCAGGTCGTGGCGCCAGAAAACCAGCTGCGCCGCCGGGGCGGCCAAGGTCAGGGCCTGCAGGAGCCGTGCACGCTCGGCAGTAACCGCGTGCTCGGAGGTGGTGTCGATCAGGACTCCGGACACGGTTTGTGCCTCGCGCCGCCAGAGCGCACGTACATGGCGATGGCCGCCAGGCGTGCCCAGCGTGTAAGACAGATCGCCTCGGGTGGCGCCTGCAGCCAGCTCGATCTGGTAACGGCGCACTGCATCCAGATCTGACCCCGACAAGCATTGTTCCATCTGCTCCATGGACAACACGGCTTCGCTTTCCTGAAGCCCCCAGATGCTGCGGCACACCGCGTCCCATTGGCCCTGGCCCGTGGCCAGGTCGCGCTGCCAGAAGCCGATCAAACCCATGTCCTGCAACAGGCTGACACCATGGCGCCGCTCGTCCCGCACCAGGTGGTGGGCGGTGACATCGGACTGAAGGGAAAAGAAATTCGTCAGGTTGCCAGCGGGATCGTGCACCGGCACCATGTTCAACATCAGCCAGAGTGGCTTGCCGTCTTTGGTCTGGTAACGCACTTCCACTTCATGACAGGCCCGACCTTCCGAGATCGCCCGGGACAAGACCTGAACAGCCTCGGGGTCGGTGTCGGCGCACTGCAACGGCGCCCCGGTCTTCTGCCCGAGTAAATCGTTCAGGGCGAAACCGGTGATGCGCGTGAACATCTCGTTCGCCCAGAGCGTAACGCCCTGTGCATCGGTAATGACCACGGCATGCTGGCTCAGCCTTTCAAGCCAGCCTAGAGACTCGGGTAGTCGGTGCAAGCGGGACTCGTCGTTGATCTTCCGCGTGGGGGGCCGCCGCTCGATCAGCAAGTTCACCCCGGTATCCTCAGTATGCATGAGGCCACGTTCGGGAAAACAAACCCTTTCTGCAGTGTGCAGCCTGCAACCTACAGTTTCGTCGACGGCTGGCAGCAGCCTCCGGCTCGGGCCGGGCAGCGGGCAGCGGGCAGCGGGCCAGGACGGTGTTCGGGGTATCCCCGTGCCAGGTCCACCCCCAATTCGGCGAGATGGTTTCGTATCGCTTCCGTTTCGACGTAGCAGCGCACGGCAGCAGCGTGCAGCGGGTCTGTCGGAACGTTGCGCACGAATTTGCCGTAGGTCTTGAGGTAGTCGAGCGGCAATCGCTTCAAGTACCGGAAGGACGATGAGCCCGCCCCGAAGTCGCCCAGCGCCGTCTTCACGCCCAGTCCCCGTGCCTGGCCCCTTGAAGCCGGCGGCGTCGAGCAGGTTGGTGACGACTGCCGTCTCGGTGACCACCAGGATCAACCTCTGGCAGATGGCTGGCCCGGCAGCGGCCAGTTCGTCCAGAGCCCAGAGGTGAAAGCTGCAGTCTCTGACCGACTGCCCCGACAGGTTGATCGCCACCGGCGGCGCGTCGCCCTGCTCGAGCCGGGCTTGCAGCCAAGCCATGGCGTGCCGCAACACCCAATGGTCGACGCGGCCCATCAAGTGGCAAAGCTCGGCGCTGGGGATGAAAGCCGCTGGCGAGATCAGCCACCCATCGACGTCGACCATGCGCAGCAAGAGTTCCAACTTGACAGTTGATTCGATGGTGGCCCGCAACGTGCGCGCCTCGTCGGTCAGCTCGAGGGTTTGCTGCATATTTCAGCCCATCGTGGACGGTATTTCAGCGTGATCGTGGACGATGGGGGTAGCGCGCAAGTGATCTTTCGATGCGGCCTCAGGCTCACCGCTTTTGCGGGCCGAACCCGATGCCAACCAGCAGAGTCGCGATACGCCGAATCCGAGATCGTGGGCTCTTGGACGCGCCACCGGTTTGAACTTAGCCCCAGCGCCGCGGCGCTCGGGATGTTCAACCAGAGCGCGTTGGCGCAGGCTGACACCACAGGTTGTCCCCCGTGGCGCGCCGCTTGCGGCGCCGCGATGATCGTCTTCTGCGCTCGGAGGGAGTCCACATGAAGATCGCGCATTTCTGCGCTGGCCTCATGGGCTCGTGCTTCGTTCGCCGCCTCTTCACCAGCGGTCTTGCGGTAAAGGTCTGCAACCGCAGTCATGCCCAGCATCCCGCATCCCGGTCTGAGCACCCCGCCCACTTGTATCAACCCGAAGGAGAAGAAACTTGATCGAACAACATCTCGACCTGCCCACCACCGACGGCGCGATGAACACCTTCGTGGTGTACCCCGACGAGGGCGGGCCGTTCCCGGTCGTGCTGTTCTACATGGACGCACCCGGCAAGCGCGAGGAGTTGCACGACATGGCCCGCCGCCTGGCCGCGGTAGGTTACTGCGTGGTGCTTCCCAACCTGTACTACCGCACCACGCGCGACTTCTGGCTTCAAGAGCGCACCGAGGCCGCCATGGCTGTGATGTTCGGCTTGATGGCCACGCTGAACCGCCACACCACCGCGGTGGACACCACCGCGATGCTGGCTTATGTGGACCAGTTGCCGCAGGCCGACGCTGCGCGCGTCGGAGCAGTGGGCTACTGCATGAGCGGGCCGTTCGTGGTCTGGGCCGGTGCGGACTTCCCTGACCGGCTGCGCTGCATCGCCTCGATCTACGGCGCCAACATGGCCACCGAGCAGCCCGATTCGCCGCACCGGATAGCCGAAAATCTGCGCTGCGAAAGCTACTTCGCCTGCGCCGAGCTCGACAGGTGGGCATCGCCTGCACAGGTGGCGCAACTCGAAGCTGGCCTGCAGGCTGGCAAGGTGCCGCACAGGGTGGAGTGGTTTCGCGGCGCGCAGCACGGCTTTGCATTCCCGCTGCGCGCCGGCATCTACGACAAGCCCTCAGCCGAACGGCATTGGGGCCGGCTGTTCAGCCTGTTCGAACGTCAGCTGAAGCAGGTCGCTTGAGCGGCGCACCCGTGCGTACGACGAGAGCCCCCTGCCTCCATTGAAGCGGCGGCTGTCCGCTCACTTCAAAGCACCTGCGCCGTGGTTCATTTGAGCCGCTCTGCGGAAGAGCCGCCACCTTGCTGACACATCACCAATGTCGGCTGGTGGCCGTTCGTCATGGCATGACGTTGAGGTTGGATTGCTGGGCGTCCTGTTTGCCGGAAACCATGCCAGCGTCTATCAGCGGACGACGAAGCGCCTGGACGATGGCAGCCTGGGCCTGGGAAGCAGAACCGAAGATGCCATCTGCGCCCATGTGGCGGCCTGTGGCCGCCGAGTTACTGGCGTTGGCGACCTCGCTGAATACACGGCCACTGACGACAACGACCATTTCGGGGTTCAGCGAGGCAAGCCGTGCGCTCGCAATTGTTTTTCCTGCTTGGCCGAGTCGGTGGTCCCGCCGAAAGGCAGTACTGAACGACAAATCCAGCGCATCGATCCACGTGCTCGCAACCAGAGAGTCGAGCGCACTGCTGCTCGCGGGAAAATCAACACGCGGACTCCAACCGGCTTGCCAGAGCATTTCTGCATCGAGCGCTGCACCGAGCAAGTGTCCCTCGCCCGGAAGTGGCGCTACCAACACGACGGGCGAGTGCGGTGCCGTACAGCGCGGCATTTCGGAGCAGAAATCGCGCGCCATCGTTTGCAGCCGAATGAGGCCGAGCGACAGCTCGATCTCGGTGCAGTCTCCTGATTGCCAAAGATCACCAAGGCACCTGGCTGTGGGTTCGAGCAGGTTCGTCGCCAAGCTGCCCAGCGAAAGGTACCGATCGAGAGCGGACTCGACCAACGCCAGAGCTGCAGCCTCGTCGGCTTTGATCAGCAGAGATGCCAACGCTACGGACAAGGATGCCGGCAGTGTTCCGGGCAAGGTGCGTGCAGAACATAGCTGCGGAACAACGACGGTCGCGATGACTTCTGACAGTGCAGCTCTGCACAAAACCAGCGTGTCACTGACGGCGGCTGAACGCGTGCCTGTTCCAGGGCCGAAAGCCTGGGAGATACCCAACAGATCGACCGCTTTTTCGCCGCGCCAGAGTCGGTTGATCAACTCAGGCGGCTCGTCTGCCATGCCCCGCGGTCCCAAGCCAGCCTGTGCCCCATGGATCGAAAGTTTCAGATCCCAGTCTTCAAACTGACACTTGTCCGCGGGTCCATGGCTCAGGACGTCGATGAAGGCGTGACGTCGGTCGGTCCGGATTGAAGCCCAAATGCGTGCCAACCCGTCGGCAGGCCCCTCGAGCTGCTGGAAAATCCAGCCATGGTCATAGACCATGAATCCTGTCACGCCTGCCGCCCCGTTCCGAAGCTGAGCCGCCCTGGCAAGTCGATGCAAATCCAGTTCGGACATGGGCGATACCGCCCGGCTGCGGTACGTCACCGTCGAAGTCAGAGCAGGAAGCACATCCCGGGGCACCGGGCATTCATCAGCACGCACTTGGCGTGCGCTGTCGGAAGCCACTCACTTGCTCCTTTGGCGAAACTTCAGAACCACCCGAGCCTGGGCTGAGAAGCGGACCATTACTTTATGCTCGGTCAAAAGTATCGCTCAACATGGTCGCCCGTGGACATTTGAGGGAACGTAGAGGACACCCACCCCAGCATCGCAGCGCACAGACTCGCGTTTCGTAGAAAAAGCTGTTCCTAGGCTGCTTGCGCTGCCTAGCACCGTCGCGCACTGGAGGGCTTTCAAACTGAGGATAGGCTTGCCACATGAAACTTGAAATCGATATAGACAAGGGTGGTGACGAGCCCGGTTTGGGCCACCAACCACCGCTGCTTTTCAACGTGGTTTACTGCAGCCGAGCCAGCGCCGATGTCGACGCGGCCGGCGTCGACGCGATCATTGCCACGTCACTTCGCAACAACCCTGCCTGGGGTATCACTGGCATGCTGGTTTTCGGCGAAGGAATATTCTTCCAGTGGCTGGAAGGGCCGCGCGCGAGCATCCTGCACTTGATGACGCTGTTGCGCAGCGACAGTCGGCATGGACAAATCATCATGCTCAGCGAAGTTGAGGAGTCGCGTGAGCGTCTCTTCCCCCAATGGGACATGGAACTTGTCGGGGCCGAGCACATTCGGGATGTGCTGGTGGACGCGCTGGAAGTCGACCATGAACCGCACAACACGGATGCCTTGCGGGCGTTGTTAGGCGAACTCGACGCCCGTTTGGGGAAGTAGCCAGCCCAAACGTTCACTGTCTGTTCGAACACGGTGCAGGCGGTTCCCGCCCCCTTGACCGGGCTTGCAGCAATGACCGCAGGCCCGACCGCACCGTCTCGCGGTGCAGCTCAGAGCGTGATTGACCTTCGGGTTTCGGCACGCACGGCAGCTTTGGTGATGGTCGCTTTGGTGATGGCAGCTTTGGTGATGGCCGCTTTCGCTTCGACCTGCGCATCGGTTTTGGTGGTGACAGTGGATGCGGCCTTCGGCTTGACAGTGGCTTGGGCCAGAACTGCCTTGTCCTGCGGCGGTGCCTTGGCATCCAGGCTGCCATGGCCGTCGCAGCCGGCCGCTGCGATGCCAGTCATGGCGGTACCAGCGCAGAAAGTGAGAGCAATCACGAGTGACTTCATGAGGAACTCCTGAGGTGAAACCGGCCAAGATAGACCGGCTGCATAAATTCTGCGGCTTGTGCGCGTCGCGTACCGCGCAGGGTCTTTCCGCCTAAGGAACCGCTGAACAAAAGCCGTTACGCGCACTGATTTCGTTGAACGCGCAATATCGGCATAGCTTTACAGCGAAATCGCCTTCAGCGACCAAATTGGGCCGTTTTGAGGCCCTTTCGGGCTACCTGCTCACACTGCAGACGCACTGACGCCCAATGTCATCAAAGGGCGCCTGGCGATGTACAGGTTGACCAGTGCAGCGTGCGCGTTAGCCCGGGCCTGGTTCTTCTCAATTCCTCGGTA
>JBBQXN010000061.1:0-20353 GCA_038209585.1 Burkholderiales bacterium | reverse complement strand
CAGCGTTCGAAACCAAGCCGACATGTCGCCATCAGGATCGCCCGAAAAATGCAGGGCCGAGATGAGCAGGAACATCGCCAGGAAAAAGCCCGGTGCCCACCACCAAACAAGCACAACCGACGCTGCGGCCGCCAGATAGGCTAACGAAAACAAGCCCCAGCCCGACATCGATCGGGCGCCAGCGAGTTGGCGCACGAAGATGGTGTCCAACGCGCCACGCGGAACGCCCAAAAGCAAGGGCTACTCAACGGGATGGCGAGCGGCGCCCGGTGTCGGTGGTGGGAGGCACCAGCAATGCGCGATCGTTCGCGTTGCGATTCGGCGCGTCGGTACGCTGGCCAACATAGCTACCCGGGGGAGTGAATACGAGTTTCGCGGGCGGGTGCATCTGACAGTTACCACCCGTACGATCTGAGCATTCAGCAGCCCCTTGAACGTGATGCCTCACTTTGGGTGGCTACAAACGTGAGCCCTTGAGCCGACACGCTTCTGAATTTCGCAGTGCTCCTTGAGGGTTTCGAGCTGGCGGACAGCTACACAATGAAGCAGGTCGTGAGTGGTCTTCGCGTCGGTTGCGAGGCTCATTTTCTTCTGCTGCGTAATGCGTAATGCGTAATGCGTAATGCGGAATGGACGCTCGAAACACTGGTCACTCAACGCCGGACAAGATTTTGGTTGCGTTCAAGCGGTCGGCCATGCGGGGTGGTTGAAGCAAGCTACCAAAGCAGCGAAGTCTCTGAGCAGATCGCACTGCGCCGGGCTTGCCTTGCTCGGTCAGCGCCTCAAGCGGGAAGCCGGGTTGACTGATCGGGGTTCGTGCACGCCTCGCGGCCGGGGCCGCGCTCAAGAGGCGTTCGATTCCTGAAACGCGCCAAAAGCGCCTGGGTGAGTGTGCAGGAGCGCAAGCGGCCTGCGACTCGTCAAGTAAGAGCGATACTGCGCATGGCGAACAAGTGTCCGCCGAATCTCTCGGCACGCCCCGCGTCATCTCTGGAAAGCGCACCATGTCCACGACGAGCCGACAAGAAACGCCGCTCGACGTCATCGCTGAGGCGACGCTTTCGCAAGACGCTCAGCGTCAGTCGGACTTGTTCAAGAGCACCGCCTTGCAGACGACCATCTTCAACAGCGCCAACTTCTGCAGTATTGCGACCGATACCAAAGGCGTCATCCAGATTTTCAATGTTGGCGCCGAACGGCTGTTGGGCTACACCGCTGCCGAAGTGGTGAACAAGTTCACGTTGGCCGATTTTCACGACGAGCAGGAACTGATCGAGCGCGCCTCAGCGCTCAGCCGCGAATTCCAAACCAATATTGCACCCGGCTTCGAGGCGATTGCGTTTCGCGCCCTGCGCGGCATCGAAGACACCTACGAGCTCACCAAGGTCAGGAAAGATGGCAGTCGCTTCCCGGCAGTGGCGTCGGTCGCGGCCCTGCGCGACGCCGACGATGCGGTCATCGGCTATCTTCTGATCGGTACCGACAATACTGCCAGCACGCAGGCCTATCGTTACGCGCGAAGCCTGCTGGAAGCCAGCCTCGACCCGCTCGTCACCATCAGCCCCGAGGGCAAGATCACCGACGTCAACGAGGGCTCGGTCAAGGTCACGGGGGTGTCGCGCGAGAAGCTGATCGGCACGGACTTCTCGAACTACTTCACCGAGCCCGAGAAGGCGAGCCAGGGCTACCAGCAGGTCTTTGCCGATGGCTTCGTCACCGATTACCCCCTGACCATCCTGCATCAGGGTGGCCGTCTGACTGACGTTCTCTACAACGCCTCGGTCTACAAGGACGTGCATGGCAGAGTTCTGGGGGTGTTTGCCGCCGCCCGCGACATCACCGCGCGCAAGCAGGCAGAAGAGGCCCTTCTCAAAGCCGGCGCCTTGCAAAGCGCGATCTTCAACAGCGCCAACTTCTCCAGCATCGCGACCGACGCAAACGGCGTGATCCAGATTTTCAATGTCGGCGCCGAGCGCATGCTGGGCTACACCGCCGCCGAGGTGATGAACAAGATCACGCCGGCGGCTATTTCCGATCCGCAGGAACTGATTGCGCGCGCGACGGCGCTGAGCGTTGAGCTCGGGACTGAAATCGCCCCCGGCTTCGAGGCCCTGGTGTTCAAGGCCTCGCGCGGCATCGAGGACATTTATGAGCTGACCTATATCCGAAAGGACGGCAGCCGCTTCGCGGCCGTGGTGTCCGTCACGGCGCTGCGCGATGCGCAGAGCGTGATCATCGGCTATCTGCTGATCGGCACCGACAACACCGCCCGCAAGCAGGTCGAGGCCGAACGGCAGCGGCTGGATCGGGTCTTGCGTGAAACGAATCTGGAACTTCAAGGCGCCAAGGTGGAGGCCGAACGTGCCAACCTCGCGAAATCGGACTTCCTGTCCAGCATGAGCCACGAGTTGCGTTCGCCGCTCAACGCCATTCTCGGTTTCGCGCAATTGATTGACTCCGGTTCCCCGCTGCCGACACCGGACCAGAAGGAAAGCACCGACCAGATCCTGCAGGCGGGCTGGTATCTGCTGGAGTTGATCAACGAGATTCTCGATCTCGCGCAGATCGAATCGGGCAAGCTGTCGTTGTCGACCGAGCCCATCTCGCTGAACGAAGTCTTGAGCGATTGCCAGGCGATGGTGGAACCGCAGGTGCGCAAGAGCGGCATTCGGGTTAGTTTTCCCAATCCGGAACATCCTTTGTTCGTCAGCGCAGATCGCACACGCGTGAAACAGATCTTCGTCAATCTGCTGTCGAATGCGATCAAGTACAACCGGGTCGGCGGGTCGGTCGAGGTGACTTGCCGCGCCTGCCCGGACGATCGCGTTCGTGTGAGTTTCGAGGACTCCGGCGAAGGTTTGGCGCCAAACAAGCTCGCACAGTTGTTTCAGCCCTTCAATCGTCTTGGCGAGCAAGACGGCCTTAAAGAAGGCACCGGTATCGGGCTGGTCGTCAGCAAGCAACTGGCCGAGTTGATGGGCGGCTCGATCGGCGTCAAAAGCACAATGGGCGTCGGCAGCGTGTTCTGGGTCGAGTTGAACGCGACCGACGCTATCGAGGCGCACCGCGGTGCACTTGCACCCGTGTCCGCGATGCCCGTCGACGCCGCAGGCGCAGCGCCACAACGCACTGTTCTTTGCGTCGAAGACAACCCGGCCAACCTGATGCTCATCACGCGAATCCTGGCCCGTCGGCCCGACATTCGCTTGCTCAATGCGAAGGACGGTCGGCAGGGCATCGAGATGGCACAAACCGTCATGCCCGAGGTCATCCTGATGGACATCAATCTTCCGGGTATCAATGGCGTCGCGGCACTCAAGATCCTCGCCGCTGACGCGGCCACGAGCCACATTCCCGTCATCGCCATCAGCGCCAACGCCATGCCCAGAGACATCGAGAGGGGTTTGGAGGCAGGGTTTTTTCGCTACCTCACCAAACCGATCAAGGTCGACGAGTTCATGGAAACGTTGGACCTGGCTCTCGAATGCGCGAGAGCATGGTCCGAGGTCGGCATGGGCGAGCAGAACAGCCGATGACACTCGAACGGGACATCCTCGCCGCCAAAATCTTGATCGTCGACGATCAGCCCGCCAATGTGCGGGTCTTGAGCCGTTTGCTGACCGAAGCGGGCTATTCCCAGGTGACGTCCACCATGAACCCGTCGGAAGTGCGGGCTCTGTACGGCCGCAACGACTACGACCTGATCCTGCTCGACCTGCTGATGCCCGTCATGGATGGCTTTGCCGTGATGGAGGCATTGCGAACCAATGGCGTCAAGAGCTACGTGCCCGTCATCGTTCTCACGGTCGAGCCCAACTACAAGTTGCGCGCATTGCAGGCAGGCGCCAAAGATTTCATCAGCAAGCCGTTCGACCTGGCCGAGGTCAAGACGCGCGTCCGCAACATGCTGGAAATGCGGATGCTGTATCGAAATCTGGAACGTCAGAACAGGCTGCTGGAACAGGCTGTGCAAGACCGAACGGGTGAATTGCGCGAGCTGGCCGGTTATCTGATCACCGCCCGCGAAGACGAAAAGGCGCACCTGGCGCGTGAGTTGCACGACGAACTTGGCGCCTTGTTGACGGCTGCAAAGCTGAACCTTGCTCGTCTGCGCGGCAAGCTGTTCGAAGACCCGGCGATTGCAGATCGCCTCCAGCAGGTGAACAAGCTTCTGGACGAAGGAATTTCATTGAAGCGTCGAATTGTCGAGGACCTGCGGCCCTCGTCCCTCGCAATGTTTGGCCTGACGATCAGTCTTGCGAACCTGTGCGCAGAAGTGGGCGCGAGCCTGAGCATCACGATCAAGGTCGAGCTCGACGAGGTCTGCCTGTCGCAGGATGGGCACCTGGCAATCTACCGCCTGGTTCAAGAGGCCTTGAACAATGTCTGTAAGTATGCCAAGGCAACGCAAGTCCGGGTTTCGGTCAAGAGCGAGCCGACCCAGGTCAGGGTGCAGATCGAAGACGACGGGATCGGGTTTGATCCGAGTCAGCCCAAGTCGGCCGCGCACGGCATTGCAGGAATGCGATTTCGGATAGAGCAACTGGACGGCCGCATGTCGGTGGCGTCGAGTCCGGGCGCAGGCACGCTGCTCGAAGCCATCATGCCGGTGACCGTCGCTGCAGCCGCGGCAGGCTGAGGTCTGCGTTCGACCGTTGGCTTGGCCTGCAATCGCGGTGCCGCTCAGGCAATGCTCGGAGAGGGGCTGAATCCAGACATTCCGTGGCAAGGTTCGGCGACGCGGTCAGATGTGTTTCGTTCTTCGACATCGTGCGCAGTGCCTTACTCACTCGCTTGCATGCTTGTGGAGTCGAAGCGCTGCAACGCTGTTGCTGCGTTTGAACTGGGAGCGCCAATGAACACGACACGCCGTGTTGCAACGACAGACGCGTCTACGCTTCAGAGTTGCGAGCCGATCAGCGAGGCGAAGCGCTCGGCCAGCCGTTCCTGCCACTGCCGGGCTCGCCACTGGGCCAAGCTGACCGTAAGCGAGAGGCGCAAATCGGCTTCGAAGATCCGGGTCTGCTGCGCCGCGAACTCGGCATCCAGGATGTTCAGCGTGGCCTCGTCATTGAGTTGGAACGAGCGGTTGTCGAAATTGGTCGAGCCTACCGACACCAGCAGCCCATCGACGATCATCACCTTGCAGTGGTACATCGTCGGCTGATACTCGGCAATCAGCGCACCGGCAGCCAGCAGCGGACCCCACTGCGCTCGCGAGGCGCTGCGCACGATATCGACGTCCATGTGCGGGCCGGGCACGACGATGCGCAGCTTGACCCCGCGCTTCAACGCCGCCACGAGCGCATTGGAGGTCAGGTCGTCGGGGACGAAGTACGCCGCCGAGAGATCGATCGAGCGCGCGGCAGCGGCGATCGACAGCAGGTACATCAACTGCATGCTCTCGCTGCCGCCGCTGGGCGAGCTGCTGAACATCTGCGCCGGGCTGCTGCCGACGTCAGTCAGCGGCGGAAAGTACGCCGGACCGTGCAGCACTTCGCCCGTGACCTTGATCCAGTTGTCGAGAAAAACGGCCTGCATCTGCGCCACCACCGGGCCTTCGACCTGGAAGTGCGTATCGCGCCAATGCGCGGGGCCTTGCGCGTTGCCGGTCCATTGCGGCGCGATGCCCACCCCGCCGGTGAAGCCGATCCGGCCATCGACAACGAGCAGCTTGCGGTGGGTACGGTTGTTCAAGTGGGCCAAGTGCGACCAGTGCGGCGGGTGGAACTTGTGAATCTGAACGCCCGCTTTCTTCATCTGTTCGAGCAGACTCTTGTCCATCTTGGCGCTGCCGATCCAGTCCAGCAGCACATGCACCTTCACGCCGCTGCGCGCACGCTCGGCAAACGCCTGCGCGAACTCGCTACCGATGTCGCCCGACCAGTAGATGTAGCTCTCGAACGTGATCGTGGTGGTGGCTGCGCGAATGGCACCCAGCATCGCAGGGAAAATCTCGTCGCCGTTCAGCAGCACGCGATGCCGGTTGCCGCCGACGAATTGCGGACCGAGCAGTACGCCCAGTTCATGCCGGAACTGCGGTTCATCGATCGCGTGCAGTCGCTCGATGCGACGCTCGATCTTGGTCTCGCTACCGGTCAAGGCGTAGGCCATTACGCCAGTGACCAGCGTGACTGCGACAGCGCCTGCGGCAACCATGAACGTATAGAGCTTGGGAACTTTCATCTTCTCGCTGCTGGCGTGAGTCGTAAACAAGCGGAACGTCATTCGCGCCGCCGCTGCAGCGCGAGCTTTGCCTTTTTTCCACTCGCCGACTGTAGGACATTCAAGCTTCAAGAATGCCTTCAGTCGCCACTGCCGTCCATCGTAGCCACGTGCCAGTGCCGTCAATGCAGCGCGCTGAAGAACGGGCCCTCGAATTGAGTGCGGTGGTGCTTGTACGACCGGCGCAGTACCACGTCGATGCCCTGAGTCCCCTCGCTTTGCGGCTTGCAGTCGCAGCGGTCCTACGCCAAACCTGCGCAGTGTCCTACGCCAACAAATGACCACACGGCGGATCCTCTGCTGCACTGTGAGATTGATCTGAAAAAGCGCATGCCAACGAATGTCAACGATGATGTCCCTGGAACCACTGGTGCGCCAGCTCTTGGTGAACCTCAAACCGATCTTCGGGAATACGAAGCAGTGGGCTATGAATCGGCGTATCCCCTGTTGATCGATTCGCAAGTGGCTTGGCCAGCTCAGCGGGCACGGCGGTCGGCCCAAGGTCTGTTTGAAACGGTCCCGGCCGCGCAGTTCGATTCGCGGCAAACCTGAGCCTCAGCCCGGGGCCGAAGCCGCATGTTCGAAGCCCACCTGCTGGAAGAAGGCTCACCGCACCCGCGCGGATCGACCGCCTATGAACACGGCGTCAACTTTGCTGTGTTCTCGGCTTACGCCACGCAGGTCGAGGTTTGCTTCTACGACGAGGCCGGCACCACCGAGGTCGCGCGCATCACGCTGCCGGAATACACCGACGAGGTCTGGCACGGTTTCGTTCCCGGCCTGAAGGCAGGTGCCCGTTATGGCTACCGGGTGCACGGGCCTTACGACCCGCTGAACGGTCACCGCTTCAACGCCAACAAGCTGCTGCTCGACCCGTATGCCAAGGCCTACATGGGCGAACTGATCTGGGGCGATGAGTTGTTCGGCTACACCGTGGGCCACCCGGACGCAGACTTGAGCTTCGACAGCCGCGACAGCGCGCATCTGATGCCCAAGTGCGTGGTGGTCGAATCGCATTTTCGATGGCAGCAGCCGAGCAGCGTGCGCGTACCCTGGGATCGCACCGTGTTCTACGAGACGCATGTGCGCGGCTACACGATGCGGCACCCCGACGTTCCGGTTCATCAGCAAGGCCGCTTCGCCGGCCTGGCCAATGACAGCGTGCTGCGCCACATCAAGTCATTGGGCGTGACCAGCGTCGAGCTGTTGCCGAGTCAGATGTTTGCGCACCAACCCTTTCTGCTGGAAAAGGGTCTGAAGAACTTCTGGGGTTACGACACGCTGGGCTTCTTTGCGCTGCACCCTGAATACCAGTCGGTTCCCAGCATCGACGAATTCAAAGAGATGGTCGATTGCCTGCATGGCCAGGGGCTGGAAGTGATCATGGACGTGGTCTACAACCACACACCCGAAGGCAATGAACTCGGCCCGACGCTGTCGTTCAAGGGCATCGACAACGCCAGCTACTACCGGCTGATGCCCGACGAACCGCGCTACTACATCAACGACACCGGCACCGGCAACACCGTCAACCTGACCCACCCGCGCGTGTTGCAGATGGTGACCGACAGCCTGCGCTACTGGGTCACCGAGATGCACGTCGACGGCTTCCGTTTCGACCTGGCTCCCATTCTGGCGCGCGAGGCACACGGCTTCGACGAAAGCGGCGGCTTTCTCGACAGCTGCCGGCAAGACCCGGTACTCAACAGCATCAAGCTCATCGCCGAACCCTGGGACTGCGGCCCGGGTGGCTACCAGTTCAGCCACTTTCCACCCGGCTGGGCCGAATGGAACGACCGCTTTCGCGATACCGTACGCGCCTTCTGGAAAGGCGGTGAAGGTTTGATGCGCGACATGGCGCTGATGCTCACCGCCAGCGGCGACCAGTTCAACCACCGCGGCCGACGACCCTGGGCCAGCGTCAATTTCCTGACCGCGCACGACGGCTTCACCCTGGCCGACCAGGTGAGCTACAACGACAAACACAATGACGCCAACGGCGAAGGCAACCGCGACGGCCACTCCGACAACCAGTCCTGGAACTGCGGTGCCGAGGGCCCGACCGACCAGGCCGATGTGTTGGCCCTGCGCGCGCGCCAGCAGCGCAACCTGATGGCCACCTTGCTGATGGCCCAGGGCACGCCGATGCTTCTGGCCGGCGACGAATTCGGCCGCACGCAGCAGGGCAACAACAACGCTTACTGCCAGGACTCGGAAATCTCCTGGGTCGACTGGAATGGCATCGACGAACCAGGACGCGCCCTGCTGGCGTTCACCCAGCGACTGCTCCGTTTGCGTGAAGCGCTGCCTGTGCTGCGGCGCAACCGCTTCCTCACGGGCAAGGCACACACGACGGTCGGCATCCGGGACCTGACTTGGGTGTCGGCCGACGGTTCAGAGATGACCGAAGCGCAGTGGGACGACGGCCAGTTGCGTTGCTTCGGCATGCTGCTGGACGGCAGCGCGCCGACCTCTTCGATCCCGAGACGCGGTACGGACACCACTGTGCTGCTGGTCTTCAACGCCTGGCATGAAGGGGTGTCGTTCACGCTGCCGCCTGCAGCGGATGGTGCGGCGTGGGTTCGGCTGTTCGACACCGCGCTGAATGTTCAGGAAACGAATGGTCCGCTGGCTGATGCGGGCTACATCGTCGGCGGCCGCTCGGTTCTGGCTTTGGCAGCGGCTGCGCCCGGCGCTGAAGGCGATCGCCTGGCGAGTTGGGTGGCAGCGCTGCCGGGCTGAGCGCGCGGTCTTCATGCCTGTTGTCTGGCGTCGAAACCCAGCAGTCGCATCGCACCCGCCAAAGTCTGCCTGGACTTCCAGAAGTCGGCCCAGGGGTCCAGCGACTGAAACGACAAGTGCTCGCGCGCATTCTCGATCGTCCACTGGGCGCCGCCTTTGAGCTTGTCCAGATCATCCCAGCGCACAGGCATCGACACCCCCAACCCAGGCCGGGCACGCGCAGAGAATGCCGCCACAGTCGTTGCACCATGGCCATTTCGCAGGTAGTCGACAAAGAGTTTGCCGATGCGATGGGCCGGGCCGCTCTTGGCGACGAACCGGGACGGAATAACCGCAGCCAGGTGCGTCACCACGGCCTTGGAGAAATCCTTGACCACGGTGTACTCGCGCTTTGCCGCCAGCGGCACGACCACATGCAGGCCTTTGCCGCCAGACGTCTTCAGGTAGCTGACCAGCCCCAGTTGCGTCAAGAATCCGCGAACCAGCAACGCCGCTTCCTGAACCTGCTCCCATGCCGTGCCTTCACCCGGGTCCAGATCGAAAATCATCCGGTTCGGGCAGTCGATTCGCCTGATCGTTGAATTCCAGGTGTGGAATTCGATGACATTCATCTGCGCAGCACCTGCCAGGCCCTCGGCGCTGAACACCTCCAGCATCGCAGCATGCCCGGGCCAGAGTTCACTGTCCATTTCCCGAACGCCTGGAATCACCATCCGCTCGGCATGTTTCTGAAAAAAAAGTTCACCGCCAACACCTGACGGGCCCCGCACCAGGGCGCAGGGGCGCCCTTTCAAGTGCGGCAACATGAACGGCGCCACCGACTCGTAGTAGCGAACCAGGTCGAGCTTGGTCAGCCCCGTCGATGTGTCGATGATTCTGTCGCCGTGACTCACCTTGACCGCGCTCACGGCAGCCCCCTTCGATGAGCGAACGCGCCTGGAAGACGGTGGATCGACAGCGGATTCGAGGCCGATCGACTGCGGCGCCTTGTCCGACCGCAGTGCGATGAAGACGCCGTGCCGAATTTGATGGTCGGCTGTGATCTCGCTGTACTCGACCTCGGCAACAAGCCGGGGCTCGACCCAACGCGGGGTTCCCGCCGCGCGTTTCGACCGGCGGCCCGGCTTGGCTGCGCCGGCAGCCAATGGCGCGGTAGCAGCAGCGATCTCCAGCGTCGCAAGTTCCGTTTTGAGTGCAGCAGCCTGTGCAGCGTCCCATCCTGTACCCACACGCCCTACCGAAATCAAAGCCCCGTTCTGGTCGTAAACGCCCAGCAAGAGGCTGCCTACCTGCGCCGTGCCATCGCTTCGATCGGTATAGCCACAAACGACGAATTCCTGTCGCAGCTTGCACTTCAGCTTCAGCCAGGTGGTCGTCCTGCCCGACGCATACGCAGCGTCTGCTCGCTTGGCCATCACGCCTTCGAGCTTCATCTTGCAGGCGGACTGAACGACGGCAGCCGCGTCGCCAGGGAAATCGGCGCTGTAGCGAATGTGCTCCAACGCTTTTCCGTCGATGAGCGCCTTGAGCCATCGCCGCCGCTCGACCAGCCTGACTTGCCGAAGGTCGTAATCGTTGCAGTAAGGCATGTCGAAGAGAAAGTAGTCGATGCCGGCAGCCACCTGCCCGTCGAACGATTTTTGAAGACGACTGAAACTCGGCAAACCGTCTTTGCCCAGCACCACGATCTCGCCGTCCAGCCAGGCCGACTTCAGGCCGAGTTTTTTGATCTCCGCCACCAGCCCTGGCAACCTGGCAGACCAGTCGTGGCCGCCCCGGGTGAACAGGGCGACCTGGCCGCGCTCGACCCTGGCCATCAGCCGGTAGCCGTCGAGCTTGATCTCGCAGGTCCACAGGCCAGTGGTCGGTACGCTGGATGCCAGCGTGGCCAGCTGCGGCTGCAGTTCTGCAGGAAGCGGCGCTGGCCTGGCACCGGCGAGGGTCGAGAGTGCCGGCAACCCGATGTCGGGCAGGCGCAAAGGCTTCTGCAGCACGCTGTCGGGCAGCGCGCTCACAACGTCGTAATCGGCTTTCGGCCTGGCGTAACCATCACCGCGTTTCTTGAACAGGATCCACAGCGCCTGCTGGTCGCCTGCCTTGCTGATGTCGACCAGCTCCCACAGGCCCATGAGCTTTTGGCCGTGCAGCCTGAAAAGCAGCTTGCCACTGGCCAGACCTTGCGTGGCGTCTCCTACCGGCGCCCAGGTGCCCTGGTCCCAGACGATGACGGTGCCTGCACCGTACTGCTTCGGCGGGATGACGCCTTCGAAAGCCGCGTAGTCCAGCGGATGGTCCTCCGTACGAACGGCGAGGCGTTTTTCAGTGGGGTCTAAGCTGGGGCCCTTAGGCAGCGCCCACGACAAGAGAACGCCTCCGAATTCCAGGCGAAAGTCGTAATGCAGGCGGCTGGCCGCGTGCTTCTGGACGACGAACGACAGTGTGTCGCTGGCTGCCGCCAGGTCGCCCTGGGGTTCTGTCGTGACCGCGAAATCACGCTTCGACCGGTACTGCGCCAGCGGCGCGCTGGCCGATGAACTGTCGGCAGTTGGCGTGTGGACAGGGCGCGACATAAAACCCTGACTTAGACGCTTGGCACAGAGGAAAGCTCGAATGCCATGCGGCTACCGCGACTGTTCCAGCCGCCGACAAGCGGAAAAATGACGCAGTGCGCTTTGGCTGTCGCCCGCTGCTTGCAGGATCACGCCCGAGTTGTAATGCGCGTCAGCCAGCGTCGGCTCCAGTGCCAGCGCTTTCACATAGCTTTCGAGCGCCTGCGCACGGCGCCCCAGGTCTTCCAGTGCGATGGCATGGTTGAAGTGCAGATGTGCGCTCACCACGCCGCGCGCCAGCGCCGCGTCGCACAGGGCAGCCGCTTCTTCGCTGCGGCTCGCCTCGCACAGCAGGGCGCCCAGGTTCAGATACGCAGGCGCATGAACAGGATCGATGGCAATCGCGCTGCGGTAAGCCGCTTCTGCCGCTGCCAGGTCGGTGGGCTCGAGCGACTGGCCGCGGCTGAAACAACTGTGTGCTGTCACGGCTGCGGGGGGGCCGTCGGGCGTGAGCAAGCTGACCCGGCCAGGCATGGGCGCGAGATCGAAATCCATCAACAGCTGCCCTGATTCAGCCCTGAGCTGACCTGAGGCTTCCCGTACCGCCACGGCAGCGCCTACCGCCGTGATCCGCAAACCTGTCAACGGCAGCTGGCGGCTCATGCCGCCCCTGAGCATGTCCAGCGCGCCAAGAATCTTTCGGGGTGGCACATTCGCCTGCTGCAATTGCCAGGCAGTGCGCAAAATCAAAAGATCCTGAAACGAAAAGCGGTATTCGTTTCTCGGGCCGCGTGCGGGCGAAACGAAATTCAGGCGGATGAGACCCGTGAGTGTGGTGCGCGAGATTCTGGAGGCGCCGAGCAACTCCTGAACGCGCCGGGTGCTGAAGCTGGCTTCCAGATTCAGCGCGCTCACTTTTTCTTGCGTGTGCGGGGTGGCGCCGCAACTTCGACCTCGACCTCGACCTCCGTCTCGGGCGCGCGTTTCACGCTCTTGCGGCTCTTGGCTTCAACGATCGACGAGACGTTCGACGCAGCAGTCTTTTTCTTGCGCGCTGCAGCCTCGGCTTTGACGGGGGGCTTCTTGCTCAAGCTGGCCTGCAAGGCGGCCATGAGGTCGATGATCTGCCCGCCTGCTGGCGCTTCTTCTGCATGTGTGGTGACGACCACTTCGCTGCCCGCGATCTTGGCGTCGATGGCAGCCAGCACTCTTTCCTTCTCTTCGTCCTTGAACTTCGTGGGGTCGTAGGCGTCTTCGGAAATTTGTTCGATCAGTTTCAGGGCCAGTTGCAGTTCTGGCTTCGATACAGCCACCTGTTCGATGGCCAAGTCCTTGAAGGAGCGAACTTCTTCGGCGTAGAGCAGTTGCTGCAGGACCAGACCTTCTTCGGTCGCACGCACCTGCACCACATATTGCTTGGCCTTCCAGGACCATTTCGCCAGTGCCGACTTGCCGCTGGATCGCAGCGCTTCCAGCAGCAGGGCATAGGGCTTGGCACCCCGCTTGTCGGGTGCCAGCATGTAGGCCTTGTCGTAGTAACGCGGATCGACAGACTTCTCAGGCACGAACGCGACGATGTCGACGACGTGGCTGCTGCCCTCTTCCAGCTTTTTCAGTTCGGTTGAAGAAAACAGAACGAAGCGGTCTTTCTCGACCTCGTAGCCCTTGACCATGTCGGCGCGGGCGACCACGCTCTGGTCCTTCTCCGACACGTACTGCTGCTTCACGCGAGAGCCGTCTTTGGCCAGCAGGTTGAAGTGGATGTTGGCCGCGCTTTCGGTGGCCGAGAAAAGCCGCACTGGAATGGATACCAGGCCGAAGCTGAGATTGAGTGAAGCGATCGAACGTGCAGCCACTGGGTGTTCCCCTTGATCAACGATTGCCGAGCCACAGCGCGGCTGTCAACCCACATAAGGCACGCCCGCACTGGCGGGGGCGATGCGGCCCCCACCGGGCACCGGCCACTGCGGGCCGGACCAGAGCCGCAGATGCGAGCAGGGCTGCAGTCGTGCGTGACGCGCGAGGGTGGCGATGCCCGGATGGGGAATGGTCGTCTGCCATGGGACGGATCCCTCAGCTGCTGCTCATCCCCGCCCCGCGGTGAATGCCGCTGCCCTGGGCTTGGCGCCAGTGGTCTTCCAGATGGTTGGCATCGTCGTCGTTGCGCGGCCGCACGCCCATCAGGATGCCTCCTTCGCGGATGCCGCTTTCGTATTCCTTCACGCGCTCTTCAGGAATGTTCCAGCCGATCAGTGCACCCACCAGCGTACCGGCAGCCCCACCGGCGCCTGCGCCAGCCAAGGCAGCCACCACGGGGCCGGCGATCACCAGCCCCAAACCCGGCAGCGCAATGCTGGTGCCCACCGCCGCAACGGCGGCCGCAATGGCGCCCAGCGTGCCACCCACGCTGGCCCCGATACCTGCGCCGGCACCGACCTTGGTACCGAGTTCGGTCTGGCCCGAGTCGGGGTGATCGGAGAAATGTCGCTTGCGTGTCTCGTCGGACATCACCAGGTTCACGTCGTCTTGCTTGTAGCCGCGATCCATCGCGCCCTGGTAGGCGCGGTCGGCGCTGTCACGGTCGCGGAACAGGCCGGTGAGATAAGGGGTCTGGTCAGTTGCCATCGTGGAACTCCGGGGTGGGTTAGGTAAATCGTTCCAGGGCAAACCGCGCGCCCGCTGCCCTTTCGCTACCGCCGGATCAAGCGGCTGAATCAAGTTGCCATTCCTACAGGAGGCGGCAGCCAGCCGCCTCCAATGCTTGCTTTACTCGTCGACTGCGTCTTCATTGACGGCTGCCTCGGCGAGCTCCGTCATCAACTCGTCGGCGACATACATTTCTTTGACGGCTGCCTTCAGCTGCTTGTTGTCGTCGTTCAGTTTCAGGGCCTTGGCAAACGCGGCCACCGTGCCGAAGCCCGTGATGCCGTAGTGCGTCATGCGCTGATACTGCGCAATGATGGCTGCGTCGAGCACGGGGCCCTTGTCGGGGGCGTCGTCGATGGTGTGCGTGATGGCCTCGCTCACCAGGCCCTCCATGCCCTTGCAGTGTTCTTTAGAGACCTCACCGCCTTGGTTGGCTATCAGGGCTTTCAGTAGATCTGTGTGACCCGCGATGCCTTTTTGCGACTTTTCAAGCATTTGCTTGAGCTTGGGATGGGATGCCTTCGGCGCTATCTTCTTCAGCGCCTTGACCATTTGATCGTTTGCCGACCAGAGGTCTTTGAGCTCGCCCAGGTAGAGGTCTGACAGATTCGAAATATCGGACATGATTTTTTCCGGTGATTGATCGGTGATTGATCGGTGATTGATCGTTGATTGATCGGTGGTTGGTATGAAGCAAAGCAAGCCCCGCACGGATGAAGGGCAGTTGAAGAGCCAAGCCACGTTCAAGCGAGGTTGCCAGCCAAAAAGGCCAAGGCAATGCGCCTTGCCGGACCAAGCAAAGCGCACGGCCGTGCGGCGACCCGCCGGGGTGTACGGCCGATCAGGCTGGCTCTGGACAACAGTGGCCCAGCCGCGTCAGCCCGGTCAGCCGCGGTCGGCGCGGGCGAGACGGCGACCGTCGGTCGTACCCGTACCGGCTCCCGTGCGGTCGTTACCCATCAGGCCACCGCTGCGGTTCTCCGGCGTGCGGCCCATGTTCTGGTCGCCGGGAGTGACGGCAGCACTGCCCGCACGGCCGACCGCATTTGACCCGTCGCGGGTGGCTTCTCCAGCGCTACGGCCCGCGCCTCGCGTGCTGTCGGTTGCAGGCGAACCGGTTCCCGTGCGGTCGTTACCCATCAGGCCACCGCTGCGGTTCTCTGGCGTGCGGCCCATGTTCTGGTCGCCGGGGGTGACGGCAGCGCTTGCTGCGCGGCCAACGGCGTTGCCCGCGTCGCGGGTGGCTTCACCAGCGCTACGGGTCCTGTCGTCGGTGGTCTGCGCGCCAGCAACTGCCGCCAGGGTAGAGGCGGCGATAGCGACGATCAGCTTCAGATGCAATTTCATGGAAGACTCCCGCAGGATTAAGGTGAATCCATCAGGGCAATCCGCGTGCCGCCGGCGGGCAGTCTGGCCAGCCGGGCCTCAAGGACAGGCGGTGTCGACGTCCAGCACGATCGCGCCGCTGGCGACATAGCCTTTGAAGTCATCGATCGGCATCGCAGCGGTGCCATGTGTCTCCTCGTCCACCCAGCTCAAAGTGGCGTCAAGGGCCGTCGTTTCTACATCCACCCGGCCAGGACGGATGACGATGTTCACCCCGTCGCCTTCGCGGTACTCGACCTTGCCGGTGATGTTTGCGCTTTGTGTCATCGTGCTGCCCCGTTTAACAGATCAAATAATTCAGACTGCAGTCGAAGCGGCGCCGTGTGAAGCGGATAGCGGCGACAGACTAGGTAGCCGTTGTCCTACGAAACGAAGGCCCCTGCAACGGCGGCCTGGCAGGCCACCCACATGGGGGCGCAGGTCGAGCAACTGACCCGGCCCTGGATGACAGCAGACCATGGCCGGGTCGGGCCGGATGCGTGCCCGCAAACTTGTCCGACGCCAACAACAGGACACGGCCGGCTGTTCAGCGCACGGCTGCACAAGGGTCTTCGCCCTCGGCCGTTTCGCTGCCCAGGTCCAACAAGGCCAGCAGGGCTGCGGGCGGCGCGGCGGCCCCCAGGACCAGGGCTGCGGCCACACGCGTGATCAGCCGGCGCTGGTCTACGCCCACTTCAGGCGCGGCCAAGGTGCCGCCCACCACCAGCGGCGTACGCAAGGACAGCGGGCTGAAGTCCTTGGGCTTGACCTCGGCGCGCAAGGCCAGTGATTCGTCGGCCAGGTTCAGCTGCCCGGTGACCAGCAGGGTGCTGTCCCGGGTGTCCAGGATGGCATGCTGCGTACGCACCAGGCCCTGGTGGATGCTGCCCTGAAGATTGACGCAGTTCAGCGGAAGCGGACCGTCGCCGCGTACATACACGCCCAGTGCCTGGGCCACATCAAGCCCGGCCAGTTCCACCAGCAGGTGCGACACCGTGCCCTTGCGAAGGCTGGCACCCAATTGGCCTTGCAGGCTGGCCAGAATGGAGGCGGTCGAGTTGCCGGTGCCTTGCACCTGCAACCTGGCCGCCATGCGCCCGCTCAAGAAGGGGGTGCTGTTGCCTGTGTCCCGGGCGTCGGCATTCGCCTTGAGGCGGCGCCACCACTGTTCCACCTGCACGCCGACAAGGCGCAAGTCAGCCTGCCAGCGCGCCGCGCTGCTGGCAGGGTTGGTGGTCAGGCTGGTGCTGCCGCTCATGCGGCCCCCGGCCACCTTTGCTTGAAGATCGGCCAGCTTCAGCACGCCGCTGCGCAACGTCAACTGCGCCGCCAGGTCCCGCAGTGGGGCGATCACGGCGTCGTCGCCCAGGTCGAGCACATCAATCGCCACTTGCACGTCGGCATCCATGGCATGGAGCGCGCGCAAGTCGAAGCTGCGGTTGGGCAGCACACGACCAGGGCGGGCAGTGCGGGCCGGGGCAACCGGTGCCGGTGTCTGCGACGCGTTGGGCAAGCCACTTTCGTCCAGTACCGTGGACAACTTGGGCGTGTCTGCCGGTGGCGCAGCGCCAATGGCCGGTCCCAGGTCTTTCAAGCGCAAGAGTTCTCCGCCCAGACGGCCGCTCAGCAGCGGTCGGGCCTGGCGGGTATCGAAGTTCAGATTGGCCTGCAGGCTGCTGCCGCCAATGCGGGCCTGGGTCGTCAAGATCGTCCACAGACCAGCGTCGTGCGTGAAGGCGGCCGCCAGGCGAAACGACGGTGTGCTGGGCAGCGCTACCCCCAAGGCGTCGCCGACGGCAGCCAGCGAAGGGCCCAGTACCAACAGGCTGCCACGCAAGGCGCGCGCGCTGAAGAGATCGGCGGCCACGCCCCGAAAGCTGAACTCCGTGGCGCCAATGCGCCCCTGCAGCGCCAACGGCACCACGTCCCCGGCTTGCAGCAAGGCACTGCCACCACCGGCAGAGGCCTGCAGAAACAGCGGCCGCTGGCGCCAGCTGCCCTGAGCCGTGGCCGAGATTCGGCTGGCACCGCCTTCCAATTCTTCACCCCGTACCTTGACTTGCAGATCAACGGCGGTGATGGCGTCGCGGTACAAAATGTCGCCGTCCTCCAACTGCAACAGTGCCACCCGCACAGGCAGCGTATCGCGGACAGACGCGTTGGCTGCCTCCCTCGGTGCCGACGGCGAGGCCGACCAGCTGTTGCGCCCATCCGCAAGGCGCACCAGCCGGGCCTGCAAACGGCGGGCACTGACTTCGCGCAGCAACCAGGGTTGCCCGTTTTGGTGTGACCACAGTTCGCGCCATTGCCAACGCACCAGCAGGGCTTCTGCATCGAGAAGGCGTTCAACACCTACCCCGGGCGCAGCGTCCAGCTGAATCTTGCCGATGGCCAGGCTTGGACGCCACAGCAACTGCAGACGAAACGGTCCCTGCAGAGAGACGGGCACCTGCAGGGTTTTTTGCAATTGCTGCTGCAGCGGACTGCGCAAAAAGGGCCAGCCAGCCCATTCAGCCAATAGCAACGCGGAAAACAGCAGCAACATTGCGCCGCCAAACCAGGCAAGCACTTTCAGTCTGAGGCTGCGACGGTCAGCGGCACCGCTGCGAGGTTGTCGAACGTGGCGGTCGGGGGCTTGACTTGGCATGGAGCAACAGCATGCTGACGATCGCGTTTTGAATGCCATCGGCCCCACGCGCCTTGAAGCGTAGGCAAGGGCCTACAGTTGAGTTGCCTGGGCACAACGGGCAGCCCTCGAGGTTTGACTGACCATCACCCCTTGACCTGGCTGACTGAAGACCGGCGACTGGTGTCGACGCCCATCGCGTCCATCGGGCATCGGGCATCTACCGAACGGAAAACTCGCCGTGTTGTCAGCGCGACGCCCCCTTTCACGGCACCAACAGGTGTGCTCAGTGAACCATGGCCAGGCAGGCGTCTTCGCAGCGCTTGCATGCCTCGGCGCAGCGCTTGCAGTGATCCATGTTGTGCTGGCCGCACTCCGCTGCGCAGCCGTGGCATGCCCTCGCGCAGAGCGCGCAGATGGCCTGCATGTGTTCTCCGCCCCTGGCGATCGACGCTGCGGCAAGCCGGCAAACATCGGCGCATTCAAGATCCAGAGCAATACAGCGCGCCATGGGTTTCGGGTCGGGTTCCTGCAGGCACGCTGTCGCGCATTCCAGGCATGCGGCGGCGCATTCGTTGCATGCCCGCAGGCATGCTTCGTCGATTTGGTTGAACATGGGAACTCCTTGAAGTGACGACACGGTTCGACCAGATCGAGCGTCGCAGCCCAGGGACGTTCTGTCGGTTCGTCAGCGCACGCAATGGATCAGGCGAGACCGAATCCACCTACCGCCCTGCCCGCACGCCGCCGCGTGGCGATCTGATGGCACGTTGCGCACTGCCGTGTGACCTGGCACCGGGTTGCAGATTTCACGATCCAACCCTGAACGCGCCACCATTTTTTTGTTCGGGTGGCGCGGAAGTCGCCTACACAGGCTCAATTTGGCGTCGATAACGAGACATCAGAACACCATTGAGACGTACGGTTCGCCGGTGCAGCAGACGGTGGCCGGAGCTCAGCCATGACCATCACTTCCGAACTCTGCGACGTGGGGATGGACGACCCGAACATCGACCGACTCACCGGCCTGTGCACCCGTCCAGCATTGCATCGCGCGGTGGAGCAAATACTTGGTGCTGCCTTGTCCGGGGGCCCGCGGCCGGCATTGCTTGCGCTGGATCTGGACCGCTTCCAGGCGATCAACGACAGCACCGGAATCGCCACCGGTGACGGTGTCCTGACCCGGGTGGCCCGCCGCATCGTCGGTGCAGTGCCAGCCAGTGCCACCGTGGCGCGCATCAGTGGCGACGAGTTTGCTGTGCTGCTTCCCGATGGTGGCAACAGCGCCGAGGTGGCGGCGCGCCTGCTGGATCTGATCGGCCGACCCTACGCCGTGAACGGCAACGCGCTGACACTGAGCGTGAGCATCGGCCTGGCGATTGCCGAGCCGCTGTCTTGCGACGCCGAATTGCTGCTGCAAGCGGCCAACATCGCGCTGCACCGCGCTGAAGCCGAGGGAAAGAATCAATGGCGGCTGTTCGAGCCCTGGATGCAGGAGCGTGCCAGGCAGCGGCAGACGCTTGAGATGGACCTCCGCGCCGCACTGGCGATCAACCGCATCGAGTTGCGCAAGGCGATGGCGATCGAGCAGTTCGAGGTTCACTACCAGCCCCAGGTGTCGATGCCCGATCGCCGTCTGCTCGGATTCGAGGCGCTGGTGCGTTGGCGGCACCCGGTGCGCGGCATGGTCGGGCCCGACGAGTTCATCCCGCTGGCTGAAGAGATCGGCCTCATCGGCCTGCTTGGCGACTGGGTCCTGCGCACGGCATGCCGAGCCGCTGCCGCGTGGCCACAGCTTCATGCTGTGGCACCGCTTCAGGTGGCGGTGAACGTGTCGCCCATTCAGCTGCGCGAGAGGCGCGCCCTGGTGGCCAGCATCTCCGAAGCCCTGGCCGAATCGGGCCTGCCGGCGGACCGGCTGGAAATCGAGATCACCGAAAGCGCGCTGATAGGTGACGCACTGGAGACGCTGTGCGCCATCAAGGCGCTGGGCGTGTGTCTGTCACTTGACGACTTCGGCACCGGCTACTCGTCGCTCAGCCAGCTGGCGCACTATCCTTTCGATCGGCTGAAGATCGATCGCTCCTTCGTAAGCGAACTGCCGACCGATGCCCAGTCCGATACGAAGCCAGGTCGGCAGGCACGCTGGATGATGCAGGCCATCGCGTCGTTGGGCACAGGCCTGGGCATGTCCACTGTG
>JBBQXN010000060.1:0-20358 GCA_038209585.1 Burkholderiales bacterium | reverse complement strand
GCTCGACGCCAGCACGATGGTGTTCTCGGTCGCCCGCATCCAGGCAGACGGCGTGGTGGAACAGGTCTGCGTCAGCGGCGCCGAGGACGCGCAACGCGCCGCGCAAGCCCCCGCATTTGCCAAGCGCATGAGCCCCACGGCTGCCGCTTCCAAGGAGAAATATGATGTCAAATAAGTTGTCAAGCAAGCGCTTCGCTTTGAAGGCCCTGGTCGCAGCCGCCACGGCTGTGACGGGTCTGGCAGCGGTGAGTCAAGCCCAGGCCACAGCCACCATCATCATCAACAACATCAATGCAGCAGGCATTGGCTTCAACGACCCGGCGCCTGCCCTTCCGGTGGGCGGCAATACGGGCACCACGGTAGGTGAGCAGCGGCTGATCGCCTTCACCCACGCCGCCAACATCTGGGGCCGCACGCTCACCAGCAATGTACCCATCATCGTCAACGCGCAGTTCACGCCGCTGACCTGCACTGCAGCACAAGGCGTGCTGGGCAGCGCCGGCGCTACGCAGGTGTTCGCCGACTTCGCCAACTCGCAGAAGCCCAACACCTGGTACTCGTTCGCGCTGGCCAACAAGCTGGCTGGCGCCGACCTGGGCGCCGTGGCTGCATCGCCGCAGATCAACTCGAACTTCAACTCCAACCTGGGTACCCCGGGCTGCCTGGAGACTTCGCGCTGGTACTACGGCCTGGACAGCAACGAGCCCGCAGGCGCCATCGACTTCGTCGCCGTGCTGCAGCACGAAATGGCGCACGGCCTGGGCTTCCAGACCTTCACGAGCGGCAGCACAGGTGCGTTCTTCAGTGGCCGTCCATCGATCTGGGACCATTTCCTTTTTGACGCCACCAACAATGTCAACTGGGCCGACGCGACGACAGCCCAGCGCGCTTCGTCAGCCATCAGCGTGGACAAGTTGGTGTGGACAGGTGCTTCGGTAACCGCTGGCGTGCCACAGGCACTGCGCATCGGCTTGCCGGGTGTGGCTTACACCGGCCGTGCAGCTGGCCCCTTGACGGGCAGCACGATCAGCGCAGGCGAAGCCAGCTTCGGGCCTGTACTGACCCCAGCAGGTGTGACGTCGCAGGTGATGCCCATCACCACCATCGGCTGTGATCCGCTGTCGTCCAACGACGCGCGTGCTGTCAACGGCAATATCGCTTTGATCGATCGCGGTACCTGCGGCTTCACCGTCAAGGTGAAGAATGCCCAGAACGCCGGTGCTGTGGGCGTGCTGATTGCCGACAACATGCCTGGCGCTGTCGCGGGTTTGGGTGGATCAGACCCCACGGTGACTATCCCGGCAGTTCGTCTCACCTTGGCTGATGGCAACGCGCTGAAAGCACAGTTGGCCAAGCGTTCACGCACCGGCAGCGGAGTGTTTGCACGCATCGGCTTGTTCGGCAGCCAGATCGCTGGTGCGGACAGTCTGGGTCGTGCGCTGATGTTCGCGCCGAACCCCTTCCAGCAGGGGTCGTCGGTCTCTCACTTCGACACCAGCGCTGCGCCGAATCAGCTGATGGAGCCTTCGATCAGCGGCGACCTGACGCAATCAGCGACAGTCAACCCGCTGCCGATTCCTGGGCTGGTGCTGCGTTCCGACCTGACCTTCTCGTTGTTCCAGGATATTGGCTGGAGCTTCACCCCGATCGTTCGAACTGCAGTCAAGCGCTGACAGCCCCTCGGCACCCACCTGCAAACCCCGCTTCGGCGGGGTTTTTCGTTGGCAAAACGAACTATCGGATACCTTGGGGCCTTCACTACAATTTCGCTCTTTCCTCATCACCCGAGCTCTCGCATGCCCGTCAATCTTCTGGCCCCTCCAGCGGCCGATCTGCATGCGATAGCCGGCTTGCGCATCGCCACCGCCATGGCAGGCGTACGCAAGCCCAACCGGCGCGACTTGGTGGTGTTTGCGCTGATGGAGGGCAGCGCTGTGGCTGGTGTCTTCACCGCCAACCGCTTTTGCGCCGCGCCGGTGCAGTTGTGCCGCGAATTTCTGGCGGAGGGTGGTGGTGCGAATGTGCGCGCGCTGGTGATCAACACCGGCAATGCCAATGCCGGCACGGGCGCCGATGGTCTGCAGCGCGCGCGCCGCACTTGCGATGCCTTGGCCGGCTTGATGGGTGTGCCAGCGCAGCAGGTGCTGCCGTTTTCTACCGGTGTGATCATGGAAACGCTGCCGGTCGAACGCATCGAAGCCGCGCTGCCGGCCGCCCTGCAGGCGCTGCGCGCAGCAGACGGCGCAGCCTGGTCTGAAGCCGCTGCCGGCATCATGACCACCGACACCCTGCCGAAGGCGGCTTCGCGCCAGGTGCAGATCGGCGGGCGCACGGTCAGCGTCACCGGGATTTCCAAAGGCGCCGGCATGATCCGCCCGAACATGGCGACCATGCTGGGCTTTGTGGCCACCGATGCCGTCATCGCCCCTGAACTGCTTCAGCCGCTGTTGCAAGAAGCCGCCGACCTGAGCTTCAACCGCATCACCATCGACGGCGACACCTCAACCAACGACAGTTTCATCCTCATGGCCACGCAGCAGGCCGGCCATGCGCCCATCGCTTCGCTGAACAGCACAGAAGGGCAAGCGCTGCGAGGTGCGGTGCTGGCGGTGTCGCAACAGTTGGCGCAAGCCATCGTGCGTGACGGCGAAGGTGCCACCAAGTTCATCACTGTGGACATTCAAGGGGGCCGCAGCGAAGCTGAATGCAAGCTGGTGGCCTACGCCATTGCCCATTCGCCGTTGGTGAAGACCGCATTCTTCGCCAGCGACCCCAACCTGGGCCGCATCCTGGCTGCGGTGGGTTATGCCGGCATCGATGACCTGGACCAGGGCCTGATCGACCTGTTCCTGGACGACGTGCACGTGGTGCGCCAGGGCGGCCGCCACCCCGACTACCGCGAAGAAGACGGCCAGCGTGTGATGAAGCAGGCCGAGATCACCGCGCGCGTGAACCTGCACCGCGGCCAAGCGCAGGCCCAGGTCTGGACCTGCGATTTCTCGACCGAGTACGTGACCATCAACGCCGATTACCGCTCTTGAAGCCTGGCCTGGCCGGCTGGCTGCGCTGGCCCCACGCGCTGCGCATTCCGCCGGGTGATCTGTGGCGCGACCCGGCTTACTTGCGGCTGTGGACCAGCATCCTCACCAGCTCTTTCGGCAACCAGGTGATGATGCTGGCGCTGCCGCTGACAGCGGCCGTGCTGCTCAAGGCCAGCCCCATCCAGATGGGTCTGCTGATGGCCATCGAGCTGGCGCCCTTTCTGTTGCTGTCTCTGCCCTCGGGCGTGTGGCTGGACCGGGTGCGCAAGCTGCCGGTGTACGTGGTGGGCGAAAGTCTGCTGGCCGTGGCTGCGCTCAGTGTGCCGCTGGCCTGGTGGATGGGCTGGCTCACCATGGGCTGGCTGTATGTGGTGGGTTTCATCATCGGCGCGGTGCACACGGTGGCCGGCACGGCCGCGCAAATCGTTCTGACCCAGGTGGTGCCGCGTTCGCGTCTGGTCGAAGCCCATGCCAAGAACGCGCTGGCCAGTTCAGGCGCCGAAGTGGCCGGGCCAGGGTTTGCCGGCCTGCTGATTCGCCTGGCCGGGGCGCCCATGGCGCTGGTGCTGAATGCTGTGTTGCTGCTGGGTTCGGCCCTGATCCTGCGCGGTGTCCAAGTGCAAGAACGCCGCGAGCCCAATCCCGATGCAGACTTCTGGCGGGACCTGCGCGAAGGCGTGCGCTTCGTCGTCGGCAACCGGCTGTTGCTGACGCTGGGCGTGCTCATGGGCGTCTGGCAGATGTGCCATTACGCGGCCATGGTGGTGCAGATCCTGTTCGCCACGCGCACGCTGGGCTTGTCTGAACAGGCTGTGGGGCTTTGCTACACCGGCGTGGGCGTGGGCACTATTCTGGGCAGCGTGTTCGGCCGCCGTGTCAGCCAGCGCATCGGACCCGGGCCTTGTCTGGTGGTGGGCTATGCCATCTGCGGTGCGGGCTGGGGGCTGTTGGCCATCGCGCCGGCCAATGCCTGGGGCGTGGCCGCGTTTGCGCTGATGATGATGTTGTTTGCCGGCGGGGCTGTTTTCATCTTCATCAACTTCCTGGCCCTGCGCCAGGCCGTGACGCCTGAGCCCATGCTGGGCCGCATGACCAGCACCATGCGCTGGCTGACCTTGCTGGCCGCAGGTCCCGGCGCGCTGCTGGGCGGCTGGCTGGGCGAGCATTTCGGCTTGCGCTCTTCACTCGCCTTTGCCGCCATCGTCTCGGCGATCCTGGTGGTGGTGGCTTGGCGGCTGCCCTTGATCCGCGATCTGAAGACCCTGCCCGCGCTGACCTTCAAGTAGCGTCCGGGTCGAAGCGATCCACCGCGTCGGTGATGACGCCATGCACGCCCAGCTCGCGCAGCCGCTGTACTTCGGCCGCTTCGTTGACGGTGTAGCAGAGCGCACGCAAGCCCATGTCCTGCAGGCTGTGCATCAGGTTTGTATCCATCAGCCGGTGGTTCGTTACCACGGCCACGCAGGCCAGGCGTTCTGCAATCGGCATCCAGCCTTCCCACAGCGTGTCAAGCAGGAGCGCCCTGGGGATCCCGGGCGCGGTGCTCAGGGCACCGGCCAGCGCTTCGGGCCTGAAAGAACTGAACAGCGGCTGCAGTGCGCTGCCTTGCCACAGCCCCATGCACGTGCGGCCCACGGTTTCGCCAGTGGCTTGTTCCAGACCCGGCGTGGCCTTGATCTCGATGTTCAGCGCATGGTCGTTGCGCTGCGCCCAGCGTGCTACGGCCTGCAGCGTGGGCAAGGTCTCACCGGCGAAAGTCGCCGAATGCCAGCTGCCGGCATCCAGTTTCGACAGATCGGCCCAGGCCAGGTCGCCTGCCGTTCCGCTGCCGTCGGTGGTGCGCTCTAGGGTCGCGTCGTGCAGCAGAAAAGGCAGGCCGTCGGCGCTGAGCTTCACATCGCATTCGAAACCTCGGTAGCCCTGCGCGGCACCCAGGCGGAATGCGGCCAATGTGTTTTCCGGCGCCAGCTTGCCGGCGCCGCGATGGGCGATCCAGAACGGGTAGGGCCAGGCGTCCATGCGCGTCAACCCACTCGCTGCCCGGTACTGCTGTCGAACCAGTGCAATCGTTCGGGCTGCACGTGCAAGGGCACGGTGTCGCCAGGCCGGGGCGCGGGCAGGGTCGCATCCAGGCGCAGCGTGAAACGGCCGGTGCCAAGACGGCTGCCGCCCAGGCGCCCGTAGACCAGGCGTTCGGCGCCCAGCATTTCCAGCATCTCCACCTGCATCGGCCAGGTGCGGCCGGGTTCAGCCTGGCTGCAGAGCTCGGCATGCTCAGGCCTGGCGCCCAGGGTCAGCGGGCCGCTGCGCGGTGGCGGCTGCTGCAAGGGCAGCGCGACACCGTCGAGCATGAAACCGCCCGCAGCGGCTTGCCCGTCCATCAGGTTCATCGGGGGGCTGCCGATGAAGCTGGCCACGAACGTGGTGGCCGGTGACCCGTAAACCTGCTCTGGCGTGCCGATCTGTTCGATTCGGCCGGCATTCATCACCACCATGCGCTGGGCCAGGGTCATGGCTTCGACCTGATCGTGGGTGACGAAGAGTGACGTGACGCCCAGCTCGGCATGCAGCTTCTGAATTTCCAGCCGGGTCTGTGCGCGCAGCTTGGCGTCCAGGTTCGACAGCGGCTCGTCGAATAGAAACACCTGTGGCTGGCGCACGATGGCCCGGCCCATGGCCACACGCTGACGCTGCCCGCCTGACAGCTCACGCGGCTTGCGCTGCAGCAGCGTGCCCAGCTCCAGGATCTTCGCCGCCTTCTGCACGCGTTGTTCGATCTCGGCCTTCGACTTCTTGGCGATCTTCAGGCCATAAGCCATGTTGTCGAAGACGCTCATGTGCGGGTACAGCGCGTAGTTCTGAAACACCATGGCGATGTCGCGCTCAGCCGGTTCCAGGCCGTTGACGACGCGCCCGCCGATGTCCACTTCACCACCCGTGATGGCTTCCAGGCCCGCCACCATGCGCAGCAATGTGCTCTTGCCGCAGCCTGACGGGCCGACGATGACGATGAACTCACCGTCGGCGATTTCCGCGTCCACACCGTGGATCACTTTCACGGCTTTCGGGCCGGCACCGTAGGTCTTCTCGACCCTGCGCAATGTGATGGCGGCCATGTTCTACGTTTCTGTCACTTTTCCGTGTCCACCAGGCCCTTGACAAACCACTTCTGCATCAGCAGTACCACCACGGCCGGCGGAATCATGGCCAAGATGGCTGTGGCCATCACCGCGTTCCATTCGGTGGCCGCGTCGCCGCCGGTGATCATGCGCTTGATGCCCATCACCACCGGGTACATGTCTTCGCTGGTCGTCACCAGCAGCGGCCACAGGTACTGGTTCCAGCCGTAAATGAACTGGATGACGAAGAGCGCTGCAATCGGTGTCACCGACAGCGGCAACAGGATGTCCTTGAAGAAGCGCATCGGGCCGGCACCGTCGATGCGCGCGGCTTCCACCAGTTCATCGGGCACGCTCAGGAAGAACTGGCGAAACAGGAAGGTGGCCGTGGCGCTGGCGATCAGCGGCACGGTCAGCCCGGCATAGGTATTGAGCATGCCCAGGTTGGACACCACTTCATACGTCGGCCCGATGCGCACTTCCACCGGCAGCATCAGGGTGACGAAGATCATCCAGAACACCGTTTGCCGAAACGGGAAGCGAAAGTAGACGACTGCAAAGGCAGACAGCAGCGAAATCGCGATCTTGCCCACGGCAATGATCATGGCGCTGATGAAGCTGACCACCAGCATGGGCGCCACCGGCGGGATGGTGGACCCCATCTCTGTCTGGCCACCAAACAGCGCCAGTTTGTAGGTGGTGATCATGTTGCCGCCCGGCAGCAACGACATGGGCACGTTCTGCACGATGGCTTCGGCCGTCTGCGTGCTGGCCACGAAGGTGATGTAGACCGGGAAGGCGATGATGAGCACGCCCAGCACCAGCACCAGGTGGCTGATGACGCTGGCCAGTGGCCTGTTCTCGACCATCAGTAGTTCACCCGCCGCTCGACATACTTGAACTGCACCACGGTAAGCGCCACCACGATGATCATCAGCACCACGCTTTGCGCCGCGCTGCCGCCCATGTCCAGTGCCTTGAAGCCGTCGTAGTAGACCTTGTAGACGAGGATGGCCGTGTCCTTGCCCGGGCCGCCTTGCGTGGCCGCGTCGATGATGGCAAAGGTGTCGAAGAAGGCGTAGACGATATTGATCACCAGCAAGAAGAAGGTGGTCGGTGTGAGGAGCGGGAACTGCACCGTCCAGAAGCGTCGCCAGGGCCCGGCGCCGTCGATGGCGGCGGCTTCGATCAGGCTCTTGGGGATGCTCTGCAAACCGGCCAGGAAGAACAGAAAGTTGTAGCTGATCTGCTTCCACACCGAAGCCATGACGATCAGCGTCATGGCATGGGTGCCGTTCAGCAAGTGATTCCAGTCGATGCCCAAGGCGCGCAGCGTATAGCTGACCACGCCGATGCTGGGCGCAAACATGAACAGCCACAGCACGCCGGCCACGGCAGGCGCCACGGCATAGGGCCAGATCAACAAGGTCTTGTACAAGGCCGCACCGCGCACCACGCGGTCGGCCATCACCGCCAGCACCAGCGCAATCGACAAGCCGAAGAAGGCCACCAGCACCGAGAACACCGCCGTGGTTTGGAACGATGCCAGATAGGTCTCGTCGTTCCACAGCCGCAGGAAGTTTTCGGAGCCGACGTATTCCACGCTCGTGCCGAACGCGTCTGACTGCAGCACGCTCTGGTACAGCGCCTGGCCCGCAGGCCAGAAGAAGAACACCAGGATCACGCCCATCTGCGGCGCGATCAGCAGCCAGGGCAGCCAGCGGCTCTTGAACCAGACCCGTTTTTCAGCGGCCAATTTCAGCAGCCAGACTCATCAGCCAAGAAATATCAGCCAAGAAACATCAGCCCTTGTTGGCTTTCTGAAATCGCTCAAGTTGCTCGTCGCCGCGCCGCTTGGCTGCGTCCAGCCCTTCCTGGGCGGTCTTCTTGCCCGACCAGACCTGCTCCATCTCTTCATCGATGATGGTGCGGATCTGCACAAAGTTGCCCAGGCGGATGCCGCGCGACTTGTCCGTGACCTTGCGCACCATCTGGTTCACCGACACGTCGGTGCCCGGGTTGGCCTTGTAGAAGCCGCTTTTCTCGGTCAGCGCGAAAGAAGCCAGCGTGACCGGCAGATAGCCCGTGCGCTGGTGGCTGGTGGCAGCAATTTCAGGCTTGGACAAGTAGGCGAAAAAGGCCGCCGCGCCTTTGTATTCAGCCGGCTTCTTGCCAGCCATCACCCACAGGCTGGCACCGCCGATGACGGTGTTCTGCGGCGCGCCCGACACATCCGGGTAGAAGGGCAGGGTGCCGATCCCGCCGGCAAATTTCGCGTTGCGCTTGACGCTGCCGTACAGGGCCGACGACCCCGTGGCCATGGCGCATTCGCCTGAGACGAAAGTGGCGTCAGCCGCGTTGCCCCGGCCCTTGTAGACGAACAGGCCCTGCTTGGACATGTTGGCCAGGTTCTCGATGTGGCGCACATGCAAAGGCGTGTTGAAGGCCAATCTCGCATTCAAGCCACCGAAGCCGTTGCGCTGGGTGGCGAATTCGACGTTGTGCCAGGCCGAAAAACTTTCCAGCTGCGTCCAGCTTTGCCAGCTGCTGGTGAACGGGCACTTGTGGCCGTTGGCCTTCAGCTTGGCCGCGGCCAGGGCCACCTCGGGCCAGGTGGTGGGCGGTTTTTCCGGGTCCAGGCCGGCAGCCTTGAAGGCATCTTTGTTGTAGTGGAAGACGGGTGTGCTGCTGTTGAAAGGAAAGCTCAGCATCTGCCCGTTGGGCGCGGTGTAGTAGCCAGACACGGCCTGGATGTAGGCGGCGGGGTCGAACTTCTGGCCCGCGTCGGTCATCAGCTTGGCCACGGGGACGATGGCGCCTTTGCTGGCCATCATCGTGGCTGTGCCGACCTCGAACACCTGCAGGATGTGCGGTGCATTGCCGGCGCGGAAGGCGGCAATGGCGGCCGTCATGCTCTCGTCGTAGCTGCCCTTGAACACGGGCGTGATCTTGTAGTCCTGCTGCGTGGCGTTGAAGTCCTTGGCCAGGTCGTTGACCCATTCGCCCAGGGCGCCGCCCATCGAATGCCACCAGACAACTTCGGTTTGCGCCTGGGCAGGCAAGGCCGTGAACAAGGTAAAGGCCGCCAGGGCCAGAGGGGTGCGCAGTTTCATCGAATCTCCATCAGCTGAGTTGGGCTTGGCCCGCAAGTCTGGCCAGCATTTGTGTCAAGTCGGTTTCTGTCATGGAAGCGAACGCTGGCCATTAGGGGTTTGCCCGCCAGCGCAGCCTCCATGCCACGGTCCGGGTCAGGAGCCCTGCGTTAGCATCTTCTTTCACTCGGACTTACCCTATGAACGCACCTCTGCCCCTCACGAGTGTCTTGACGAACCCCGCCGGCATGCCAGCCGACAGCGAACAGGCGCGTTTGCGCGAGATTCCGTACAACTACACCTCGTTTTCTGACCGCGAGATTGTGATTCGGCTGCTGGGTGCGCGTGCCTGGGAACTGCTGAACCAGCTGCGCGGCGAGCGCCGTACTGGCCGTTCGGCGCGCATGCTATACGAGGTGCTGGGTGACATCTGGGTGGTGCAGCGCAATCCGTATCTCGAAGACGATTTGCTGGACAACCCCAAGCGCCGCCAGGCCTTGATCGACGCCTTGCAACACCGCCTGGGCGAAGTGGCCAAGCGCCGCAGCCCGGCTGAAGATGCGCAGCGTGACCTGCTGGTGGGCGAATTGCTGGATGCGGCCACGCAGGCCGTGGAAGCTTTCTCCGCCCGTTTTCGCCAGGTCTGGGACCTGCGCAAGACCACGCGCCGCACGCTGGGTCGCCATACCGCCAAAGACAATCTGAAGTTCGACGGCCTGTCGCGCGTCTCGCACGTCACCGACGCCACCGACTGGCGTGTGGAATACCCGTTTGTCGTCCTCACGCCCGACACCGAAGTAGAGATGGCTGGCCTGGTCAAGGGCTGCGTGGAACTGGGCCTGACCATCATCCCGCGCGGCGGCGGCACCGGCTACACCGGCAGCGCCGTGCCGCTGACCTGGAAAAGCGCGGTCATCAATACCGAAAAGCTGGAGGCGCTGGGCAAGGTCGAGTTCATCCGCCTGCCGGGCATGGCAGAAGCTGTCGCCACCATCACCAGCGAAGCCGGCGTGGTGACGCAGCGCGTGGCCGACGCAGCAGAAGCGGCCGGCCATGTCTTCGCGGTGGACCCCACTTCAGCCGAAGCCAGCTGCATCGGCGGCAACATCGCCATGAATGCCGGCGGCAAGAAAGCGGTGCTCTGGGGCACGGCGCTGGACAACCTGGCCAGCTGGAAGATGGTCACGCCTGACGCCAAATGGCTGGAAGTCGTGCGTCTGAACCACAACATGGGCAAGATTCACGACGTGGCTGTGGCCAGCTTTCAGCTGCGCTACTTCGACGCCAGCGGCCAAACGCTGGAACGCACCGAACAGCTGGACATTCCCGGCCGCAGCTTTCGCAAAGAAGGCCTGGGTAAAGACGTCACCGACAAATTTCTGGCCGGCCTGCCCGGCATCCAGAAAGAAGGCTGCGACGGGCTCATCACCAGCGCGCGCTGGGTGCTGCACCGCATGCCGGCGCACACGCGCACGGTGTGCATGGAGTTTTTCGGCAACCCGCGCGAAGCCGTGCCCAGCATCGTCGAGATCAAGGACTATCTATTCGCGCAGACGGATGTCAAGCTGGCAGGCCTGGAGCACCTGGACGACCGCTACCTGAAAGCGGTGGGCTACGCCACCAAGAGCAAGCGGGCGCTGAACGGCACCACGGGCCATGCTTCAGGCCTGCCGAAGATGGTGCTCATCGGCGACATCGTCGGCGACGACGAAAACGCCGTGGCGCGCGCGGCCAGCGAAGTGGTGCGCATTGCCAATTCGCGTTCAGGCGAAGGTTTCGTCGCCGTCAGCCCTGATGCGCGCAAAAAGTTCTGGCTGGACCGCAAGCGCACGGCAGCGATTGCCAAGCACACCAATGCCTTCAAGATCAACGAAGATGTGGTCATCCCGCTGCCACGCATGGGCGAGTACACCGAAGGCATCGAGCGGCTGAACATCGAGCTGAGCCTGCGCAACAAGCTGGAGCTGGCCAACGCGCTGGAGCACTTCCTGCAGCGCAGCCCTCTGCCCTTGGGCAAGAGCGACGATGCCGGCGACATCCCCAGCGCAGAGTTGCTGGGCGACCGCGTGCAGCAAGCACTGGCCTTGCTGGCGGAAGTGAAAGCGCTCTGGCAGTTCTGGCTGGACAACCTGGACGTGGTGCAGGCAGAAACCGGCGAGCCGCTGTTTGCGCAGTTGCAAGACTGGCGTCTGCGCGCTTCCTGGAAGACGCAGATCCTCAAGCCCTTCCAGCTGCTGTTTGCAGGTGGCGCCTTCGAGCCCGTGCTCACCGAATGCAAGCGCATCCACGCCGAGGTGCTGCGTGGCCGCGTCTGGGCTGCGCTGCACATGCATGCCGGCGACGGCAACGTGCACACCAACATTCCCGTGAACAGCGACAACTACGCCATGCTGCAAATGGCCCACGAAGCCGTGGCCCGGATCATGGTGCTGGCGCGTCGGCTGGGCGGTGTCATCAGCGGCGAACACGGCATCGGCATCACCAAGCTGGAATTTCTGACCGACGAAGAGCTGGCACCTTTTGCGGCCTACAAGGCACGCGTGGACCCCGAAGGCCGCTTCAACAAGGGCAAGCTCTTGCGTGGCACGGCCAGCGACAGCAGGGCGGCCGACCTGCACGCTGCCTACACCCCCAGCTTCGGCCTGATGGGGCACGAATCGCTGATCATGCAGCGCAGCGAAATCGGCGCCATCAGCGACAGCATCAAGGACTGCCTGCGCTGCGGCAAGTGCAAGCCCGTGTGTGCCACCCACGTGCCGCGCGCCAACCTGCTCTACAGCCCGCGCAACAAGATCCTGGCCACGTCCCTGCTCATCGAAGCCTTTCTTTACGAGGAGCAAACGCGTCGCGGCATCAGCGTCAAGCACTGGGAAGACTTTGAAGACGTGGCCGACCATTGCACCGTGTGCCACAAGTGCGAAGCCCCGTGCCCGGTGAACATCGACTTCGGCGAAGTGACGATGAACATGCGCAATTTGCTGCGCACGATGGGGCGCAAGAGCTTCCGCCCTGGCAATGCCGTGGCCATGGCTTTCCTGAATACCACCAACCCGCAAACCATCAAGCTGATGCGCAGCGCCATGGTGGGTGTGGGCTTCAAGGTTCAGCGTTTCGCCAACGACATGCTCAAGCTGGCCGCGCGCAAGCAAACGGCCGCGCCACCGGCCACGCTGGGCACGGCGCCGCTGAAAGAGCAGGTCATCCACTTCATCAACAAGAAACTGCCGGGTGGATTGCCCAAGAAAACGGCGCGTGCGTTGCTGGACATCGAGGACAAGAACTACGTCCCCATCATCCGCGACCCGAAAAACACCACGGCAGAAACAGAAGCCGTTTTCTACTTCCCGGGTTGCGGCAGCGAACGCTTGTTCAGCCAGGTGGGCCTGGCTACGCAAGCCATGCTTTGGCAGGCCGGCGTGCAAACCGTGTTGCCGCCTGGCTACCTGTGCTGCGGCTACCCGCAGCGTGGCAGTGGCCAGCAGGACAAGGCCGACAAGATCATCACTGACAACCGCGTGCTGTTCCACCGCATGGCCAACACGCTGAACTACCTGGACATCAAGACCGTGGTGGTCAGCTGCGGCACCTGCTACGACCAGCTGCAGGGCTACCAGTTCGAAGATATCTTCCCTGGCTGCCGCATCATCGACATCCACGAATTCCTGCTGGAAAAAGGGATCACGCTGCAGAACAACCAAGCCGGCTATCTGTATCACGACCCGTGCCACAGCCCGATGAAGCTGCAAGACCCGATGAAGACCGTCAAGGCGCTGATGGGCGACGCTGTCCTGAAGAACGAACGCTGCTGCGGCGAAAGCGGTACTTTGGGTGTGACGCGGCCCGACATCAGCACGCAGGTTCGTTTCCGCAAGGAAGAAGAGCTGCAAAAGGGCGAAGCCGCGCTGCGCACCTTGATGGCCGCCACGCCGGGCCTGAGCGCTGCCGCACAGGCGAATGTGAAGATCCTCACCAGCTGCCCGAGTTGCCTGCAAGGCCTCAAGCGTTTCGAGGGCGACATGAACAGCGGCTTGCTGGAAGCCGACTACATCGTCGTTGAAATGGCGCGTCAACTGCTGGGCCCGACCTGGCTTGAGGACTACGTGGCGCGCGCCAATGCGGGCGGCATCGAACGTGTGCTCGTCTAACGCATAGCCGGAGTCTTCCTAAGCCTTCAGCTCTTTTACTCCGGGTTTCCCTGGCCCGGCGATACACTGAATTCATGGCCAAAACCTCTTCGCCAACCACCGCCACGTCAACAACCGCGCCGAGCGCCGCGCCCACGGCGCTGACCGTGCACCAGTCTTCGCGGGTGCTGGAAATTGCGTTCGACGACGGCGCGAGTTTTCGCATCCCATTTGAGTTGATGCGCGTGTACTCGCCTTCTGCCGAAGTGCAAGGTCATGGCCCGGGCCAGGAAGTGCTGCAAACCGGCAAGCGCGAAGTCGTCATCACCGACATTGCAGCGGTGGGCCATTACGCCGTGCAGCCGCGCTTTTCTGACGGCCACGACACGGGCATTTTTTCCTGGCCCTACCTGTACCACCTGGGCCTGGACGAAGCCGATCTCTGGCAGCGTTACGAAGCGCGCTTGCAGGCTGCCGGCATGGCACGCGACGCGCCGATGGCGGCCAAGGGCGGCAGCGCCTGTGCCACGCACTGAAACACCCCATGGCGCAAACGCATTTCGGTTACCAGACAGTGGACGATGCTGAGAAAGCGCAGCGCGTGCGCGGCGTCTTCGATTCAGTGGCCCCCAGCTACGACCTGATGAACGACGTGCTTTCCGGCGGTATGCACCGCGCCTGGAAGGCTTACACCGTGGCGGTGGCCAACGTGCAGCCTGGCGACAAGGTGCTGGACATCGCCGGTGGCACGGGCGACCTGGCGCGGGCTTTCGCGGCCCGCGTGGGCGAAACCGGCAGCGTGGTCTTGACCGACATCAACGAAGCCATGCTGCGCACCGGCCGCGATGGTTTGCTCGACGAAGGTCGCATCCTGCCTACAGCCGCTTGCGACGCAGAGCACTTGCCATTCGCCACCGGCAGCTTCGACCTGGCCACCGTAGCTTTCGGCCTGCGCAACATGACGCACAAGGAAGCAGCGCTGAAAGAAATGGCCCGCGTGCTGCGTCCGGGAGGTCGCCTGCTGGTGCTGGAATTTTCTCGCCCGGCCGAGCCGCTGCGCAAGGCTTACGACTGGTATTCCTTCCGCCTGATGCCCATGCTGGGCAAGCTCGTTGCTGGCGACGCCGACAGCTACCGCTACCTGGCAGAGAGCATCCGCATGCACCCTGACCAGGCCGCGCTGAAGGCGATGATGAAAGACGCGGGATTTGCGCATGTGGACGTGCACAACCTGGCCGCTGGCATCGTGGCCCTGCATGTGGGTGTGAAGTGCTGAGACCCCTGCGCGAGCTGGGGGGTTTGGGCAAGCGGGTGGGCAAGCGCGTTGGCAAACATCTGGGCCAGCACCTGCTGCAGGTTCCAGGCGCGCCAGGCGGGGACAGGAATCCACGTGAAGTCGAAGAATTGCTGCGCGTGGCCCGCCTGAGCTTCGTGCAGATGCAGGCCGCCTGGGACCGCGCTGACCTGCGCGTGCTGGGCAGCCTGGCCACGGCACCCTTGTTTGAAGACCTGCGCTGCCAGCTGGCCGAGCGCGGCCCACAGCCCAACCACACAGAGGTGCTGTCTCTGGAGGCGCGCTTGCTGCGTCTGGAAGAGCTGCAAGAGGCCTTCGTGGCCAGCGTGGAATTCAGCGGGTTGATCCGCGAGCGCAGCGACGCCAGCGCCGCCCCGTTTCGCGAGCTGTGGCTGCTGGCCAAGATGAAGGCGCCGGGCCAAGGTTGGCAACTGGCTCGCGTGCAGTCTCTGTCTTGAGTTTCGACCCACCCCGCACATACGGGGCTATCGCGACGACCACGGGATAACTTGTCATCTGGCGCGTGTAGGCTCCTTGCGGGTGTGCTGACGCGGCCTTTCGCGTGCGTTTATGCCGCCAGCACACCCAGACACAGGGGCAGGTTGATGCCCATTCTGTAGGAGGGCCGGGGTTACACTCAAAAACTTCGATTGCAAGGAAACGCGCTGCCATGAGAGGCAGCGCAGTTCCCGGCAACGCAGGTCGCTGATGCGTTTCCTGTGTCGCTGCGCCCAACCCGTTGACGCAAGGATCTTGCAGATGAAGCTGACGATGTTCCATGCTGGCGCCCGCCGCTGGCTCCCCTTGACTGCCATCGCCACGGCCCTTCTGGTCGCCGGTTGCGGCGAAAAGAAAGACACCAAGAGCGCCAGTCAAACGGCAGTCAAGGTCAACAAGGACGAGATCACCGTTCACCAGATCAACTTCGTGCTGCAACAGCAGCGCGGCTTGAAGCCCGAGCAGACAGACGCTGCCAGCCGCCAGATTCTGGAAAGGCTGGTCGACCAGCAAGTGGCCTTGCAAAAGGCAGAAGAGCAGAAGGTCGATCGCGACCCACGCGTGGTGCAAGCCGTGGAAGCCGCACGGCGCGAGATCGTGGCGCGCGCCTACCTGGAAAAAGTAGGTGAAAACGCGCCTCGGCCTTCGCCAGACGAAATCAAGAAGTACTTCGACGAAAAGCCGGCGCTGTTCAGCGAACGGCGCATCTACAGCATCCAGGAAATCGGCATCGAAGCCACGCCTGCACAGCAGGGCGAATTGCGCGATGCACTGGCCTCGGCCAAGAACATCAACGACTTCATCGAATACCTGAAGGCCAAGGAATACAAGTTCACGGGCAACCAGGCCGTGCGCGCTGCCGAGCAACTGCCACTGGCCAGCCTGGACGCATTTGCCAAGATGAAAGACGGCCAGGCCGCGCTGGTTCCGGCGCCCAACGGCGTGCAGGTCATCGTGCTGGCAGGTTCACGCATGCAGCCGGTGACGGAAGAGCAAGCCCGCCCGGCCATCGAGCAGTTCATGATGAACGAACGCAAGCGCAAGCTCGTCGAAGACGACGTGAAGAGCCTTCGCTCTGCAGCCAAGATCGAATATGTCGGCAAGTTCGCCGAACCGGCTGCTTCTGCGCCGGCATCAGCTTCCTCGCCGGCCGCGGCTGCACCCGCTGCCAGCGCTGGCCTGAGCAGCTCTGACATCAGCAAGGGCATGGGGCTGAAGTGATGAAGAATCTGTTTTCACGCGGTTTGACGCGTTTCCTGGCGTCGCTGACGCCGTTGCTGCTGCTTGCCAGCTTGCCAGCGCTGGCTCAGACCCCTGCAGGCGCACCGGCGCCTTCGGCGCCTGCCACCAACGAATACCGCCTGGGTTCAGGCGACGTGGTGCGCATCGCGGTTTTCCAGAATGCCGACCTGACACTGGAAACGCGCATCACCGAAGCCGGTCTGGTGTCGTACCCCCTGCTGGGCAACATCCGGCTTGGTGGCCAAACCGTTACGGGGGCAGAACAGCTCATTTCTGAAGGCCTGCGCAATGGCAACTTCGTCAAGAGCCCGCAAGTCACTCTGGTGGTGTTGCAGGTGCGTGGCAACCAGGCCAGCGTGCTGGGCCAGGTGAATCGCCCTGGCCGTTTTCCTCTGGAAGTGGCCGACATGCGCCTGACCGATCTGCTGGCCATGGCCGGCGGCACGGCCAACAGTGGCGCCGACACCGTCATCATCACCGGCACGCGTGCTGGCAAGCCCTTCCGCCAGGAAATGGACCTGCCTTCACTGTTTGCGCCAGGTGGTGCTGCGAAAGACCTCTTCATCCTGAACGGCGACACCATCTGGGTCGACCGTCAGCCCGTGGTCTACATCTACGGCGAAGTACAGCGCCCGGGTCCGATGCGCATGGAACGAGACATGACGCTGCTGCAAGCCCTGGCCACTGGCGGTGGCCTGACCCAGCGCGGCACGGCCAAAGGCATCGTGGTGCACCGCCGCGCGGCTGGCAGCAAGGTCGAAGTCGTCACCCCCGAGATGACCGACCAGATGCGCGAAGGCGATGTGGTGTTTGTGCGCGAAAGCTTGTTCTGACGGAGTGATGAGATGACTTTCGGGCAGTTTCTATCGATTTTGAAAGCGCGCTGGTGGCTGGTGCTGCTGGTCATTGCTGTCGTCACCGGCACTACCTTGGGCATCAACTTGTTGCTACCCAAGGAATACAAGGCCACGGCCAGCGTGGTGCTGGACTTCAAGCCAGACCCGGTCAGCATGGCGCTTTACGGCGGCGTGGCCTCCCCCGCGATCATGGCCACCCAAGTCGACATCATCGAGAGCGACCGCGTGGCCCAGCGCGTGGTGCGCAACTTGAAGCTGAACGAGAACCCGGCGATTCGCCAGCAGTGGCAGCAAGAAACCGACGGTCAAGGCAGCATCGAGGCCTGGTTGGCCACCGTGTTTCAGCGCAACATGGACGTAGAGCCTTCGCGCGAAAGCAGCGTGATCTCCATCAGCTACAAAGCCGCAGACCCGCGCTTTGCTGCCGGTTTGGCCAATGCCTTCGTTCAGGCCTACATCGACACGGCACTGGAGCTGCGTGTAGACCCGGCGCGCCAATACAGCGCCTTCTTCGACACGCGCTCCAACGAAGCACGCGAGACTTTGGAAAAGGCGCAAACACGCGTCAGCACCTTCCAAAAAGCGAACGGCATCATTGCCACCGACGAGCGGCTGGACGTGGAGAACACACGTCTGAACGAGCTGTCGTCGCAATTCACTGTGTTGCAAGCCATCGGCGCCGAATCCAGCAGCCGCCAGGCGCAAGCCCAGGGCGGTGCCGGCGACCGCATGCAGGAAGTCTTGAACAACCCGATCGTGGGTGCGCTCAAGGCTGACCTGGCGCGCACCGAGTCCCGTCTCAAAGAATTGACCACGCGCCTGGGCGACAACCATCCGCAAGTGCTTGAAGCCCGTGCCAGTGCGCAAGAGCAGCGCACCCGCCTGGACGCCGAGGTGCGCCGTGTCACCGGCGGCGTGACCGTGTCCAACACCATCAACCGTGACCGCACAGCTGAAATCCGCAGTTCTCTTGAAGCCCAGCGGGCCAAGGTACTGCGCATGAAGGCTGTTCGCGACGACGGCATGGTGCTGATGCGCGACGTGGAAAACGCCCAGCGTGCCTATGACGCCGTTCAGCAGCGCTTCACCCAGACCAGCCTGGAAAGCCAGACCACGCAGAGCAACGTGAACGTGCTGACGCAGGCTGCAGCGCCGCTGAAGCCTGCTGCGCCCCGCATCACCCTCAACACCATCCTGGCCTTCATTGGCGGCACCCTGCTGGCAATCGGCCTGGCGATGGCGCTGGAATTGCGCGATCGCCGCATTCGCAACATCGACGACGTGGTGACCACGCTGGGCCTGCCCGTCATTGGCGCCATGCCAAAGCCGGGTTCCAAGCTGGCACTGGTCAAACGTCCTTCATTGATGCAGCAGCGCCTGATGGCGCCGCTGCCTTCTGCGGCAAAGGTGGCTTGATGGCCAAGTTCAGAGATTCATCGATCGACCTCATCGATCAGTCACCCGCTGCGCGTGAACCCGCACCCATTGCACCCCCGTTGTCGGGCGCCAGCAACGACCAGCCTGTGCTGGACCGCAGCATTGGCGACATCATTGCCGAACTGCGCAACCTCACGGCTGAGCAGGTCGAAAAGGTTCTGCAGCACCAGCGAGACACAGGCGTGCGCTTTGGCGAGGCCGCAGTGGCGTTGGGCCTGGCCACCAAAGACGATGTGCTGTACGCCCTGGCGCAGCAGTTCCACTACCCCTACGCGCCAGAAGAAGAGCAGCGCAAGCTCAGCCGCGACCTGGTGGCGCTGAACGAGCCTTTCTCGCCGCGTGCAGAGAGCTTTCGTGCGCTGCGCAGCCAGCTGATGATGCGTGTCTTCACCGAAGGCACGGTGCACCCGGCCCTGGCCGTCATCAGCCCCGAGCCGGGCGACGGCAAGACCTATTGCGCCACCAATCTGGCCGTCACGCTGGCGCAACTGGGCGGAAGAACCTTGCTGGTAGACGCCGATATGCGCGGCCCGCGCGTGCATGAAGTCTTCAATCTCAAGAATACGGCTGGTCTGTCGGGCATCTTGTCAGGGCGTGCCGACAAACAAGTCATTCAACAGGTCGCGGGCATTCCCAGCCTGTTCATTTTGCCGGTGGGCACCACGCCACCCAACCCGCTTGAACTGGTCGAGCGCCCTGCATTCGGCCTGCTGATCCGCGAACTGGTGAGCAAGTTCGACCATGTCGTGGTCGATACGCCAGCCGCTGTTTACGGCGCAGATTGCGCTGTGATCGCGGCACGCTGTGGTGCTGCCGTGGTGATCGCCCGCAAGGACGCATCTCGTGCGGATTCCTTGCGCGAGCTCGTGGCTTCACTGGACGGCGCGCCGGTGAAGATGGCGGGTGTGGTGTTCAACGAGTTTTGAGCTTTCGCAGCCCGGTTTCCCGCATAGTTACTTAACGAGGCCCAGAACAATGTCCAGCGTCCTGCCGCGCCCTGTCGGCGCAGGCCCCGACATGAATGCCCGCATCGCCATGGGCGCCTTGCTGGCGGGTTTCATGCTGCTGATGGTGCCCACCATCATGGACCTGGCGAGCCAGGTTTGGCACACCGACGAGCAAGGCCACGGCCCGATCATCGGCGCTGTCAGTTTGTGGCTGATGTGGCGCAGCCGGCAACGCGTGATCGACGCGCCTTACAAGCCGGCCAATGTGCTGGGCGGTATCTTGTTCGTGGCGGGCATGCTGATGTATGCGCTGGGCCGCAGCCAACAAATCATTCAGGGTGAAGTGGTCGGCATCTGGGCAGCAGGCGTGGCCTTGGTGCTGCTGCTGCGCGGCACACAGGCGCTGAAGGTCTGGGCCTTCCCCTTCTTCTTCTTGATTTTTCTGGTGCCGCTGCCGGGCGTGCTGGTGCAGACACTGACCATCCCGCTGAAAACCGCGGTGTCGTATGTGGCTGAAAGCATCATGCACTGGGCCGGCTATCCCACAGCGCGCAGCGGCGTGATCTTGACGGTGGGCCAATACCAGCTGCTGGTGGCCGACGCGTGTGCGGGCCTGAATTCCATCTTCACGCTGGAAGCGCTGGGCTTGCTGTATGCCAACCTCATGGGCTACACCAGCAAGCTGCGCAATGTTCTGCTGGCCATTC
>JBBQXN010000059.1:0-21101 GCA_038209585.1 Burkholderiales bacterium | reverse complement strand
GCCAAAGTCAAGGACGCCATTCAACACTACGGCCTGACTGCTGACGACCTGGGTTTAGGCAAGACCGCCCCCAACAAGTCCAGCACCTTCCCGACGGGTTTTGGCAAGAAGGTGGCGAAGAAGACGCGCAACGGCACAGCGAAGCCGGCTGCGAAGAAGGTGAAGTTCAAAGACGACCAAGGTCATACCTGGGGCGGCATGGGCAAGCGCCCGGACTGGTTCAAAGCTGCGCTGGCTTCAGGCAAGACACCTGAGGAACTGCTGGCCAAGGGGTGATGGCAGCGGCGTTCCACGTTTAAGCCTTCAAGGCGGGCTTTCGGCGTAACGCGTTTGGATGGAGTGGAACGCGCAAAGCCATCTCAGAGGTGAACTTACCCTGATCGCACAGACACGGATGGACTAGAGTTTTAGCTGGCCTGCTGTTGTCAGCTCGGCGGTGGCGGAAGAGTTTGCGTTGGTTTTGTCTTGCAGTCCTTTTTTAAAGCTGATGGGGGATTTCTGGCTGATTCCACTGTGCCGGCGGCGCGGGTTGTACCAGCCCTCGATCCACGTTGCCTTTTGGCGGGGGTGGTTTGCTGCGCGGGTTGCCGGCCAAGCCCCTGCCCGCGTGGGCGGCTGAAATCGCTTGCACGAGCTGGTCGCAGGTGCTGCTGAAGTTCGTCTTGGGTCATCCCGCTGTGACCTGCGCGATTCCCGGAGCGCGCAGACCGCAACACAGGGCGCAGAACGCTGTAGCGGGCGTGGGACCGGCGCCAGATCGGGCGTTTTGGCGCGACAAGCGCCGGGGCGAGTAGCGGTCGGCGCAAAGTGTCAGGGAACGGCTGCCCCCAGCGGGGCGGCCGAAAAGCCCCGTACCAACATCGTCGTCAAGTCGTGCATGCCGCCCAGCGCAGGCCGTTTGGGCACCAGCCCGGGCGTGAAACCCATGGCCACGAAGCGGGCCAGCAACTCAGGGTCGCGGGTGACGATGTGCACGGGCACGTCCCAGCTCGCACCCTCGCCGCTGACACTGGCCGCGGGCTGGTGGTCGCCCAGCCAGAGCATCACCGATTCCCGGGCTTCCGGGCGCTGCACCCAGCCGCCCAGCCAGCGGTAGGTGTAGTCCATCATGGCCACGTAATTGGGCAACATGTCCAGCCAGTCCACATAAGTCTTGAGCAATCGAGCCGACTCTTCAGCGCCATACGGGTCGTTGCTGATCACGCGTTCCCAGTCGGGCTGGTACGGCGGCACCGGGCCGAAGGGCAGGTGACAGGTGATGGTGGCAAAGAACAGGAAGCGCGGCTTGGTTTGGGCTGTGACCGGGAATAGATGCTCGTACTGCGCCAGGCTGAACTGGTCCGGCAGCTTCCAGTAGCCCAGTGGCGGGCCCTGGTAGTGCAGGTCTCGGGCGTCGATGAAACGGTCGAAGCCGTAATAGGCACGTTCGGCCCAGTCCCAACTCAGTGACGGGTACAGGCCCACGTTTTCATAGCCGGCTTGGCGAAACAGCGTGGTCAGCGTGGGCCGGTCGGTGGTCAGCAGCAGGTCGTGGCGCAGCGGGTCGGTCAGGTCGATGCCTGAGAGCAGGCTCAGGTTGGACAGCTCTGAAGCGCCGGCGAAGGTGGCGGCGCGTACGTAGGCGGATGCCACCAGGCGGCCGCTGGCTGCGATTTCGCTGGCCAACCGCACTTGGGCGGCTTGCAGCGGCGGCCCGGCGCGCGGGTGCTCGAAGGCCATGGCGCCGTAGGATTCCAGAAACACCAGCTTGAAGTCGCGCCCGCGCAACCCTGCCAGCGCCTGCCCGGGCGGTAGCTGCAAAGCGGCTTCCAGCGCGGTGGCGCGCGGCAGCGCGGCTTCGATGCGGCCGGGCAGGAAAGCGGTGCTCAGCAGCACGGCCTGGCGTGCGTAGGTGGGTGTCACCGGCTTGGTCACCAGGTGCCAGGTGAAGCTGGGTGCCCAGCCGGCCAGGTGCACCACCACGGCCGCAGTCGCCAGGCCGGTGGGCAGCCAGGTCCAGCGCGCACGCAAGGCGTAAGGCGCAGCATCCAGGGCTACGCGCGCAACGGCCCAGTGCAGCAGCCAGAACAGCGCGGCCAGCGCTGCCAGCGCGCCCAGGGCCACGCCAGCGCTGGCCCACCAGGGTTCGTCTCGAGCCGTCACCCACAGGAAGCGCGGGATGGCCTTGCCGTCCCAATACAGATTCACGGCGCGGCCGAACAGGGTGGGCACGGTGATGTCGGCGTAACGCCCCAGCACCAGCAGAAAGTAAGCGGCACTCAGCCCGGTGAGCCATTGTGAGGACAAGCGCCCAGACGAGCGCGAAGACAGGCGCCCGCCACCCCGGCCCAGCCAGGCTGCCCACGCCAGCAGCAAAAGCCAGAAGGCCACGAACTCCGGCGCCAGCCGGTGATCGGGCAGCACGCCGGGCGTGGGCCAGAGGTTGCGCAGGCTCAGTGCGGTATTCAGCAGCAGCAGGCCCAGGATGGCCAGGAACGCGCGTGTCTTGGTCATGGCGGCTCGGCCTCGCGCAGGGTACCGCTGGCGATGTAGCCCATGCCCCACTGGGTGGGTTCGAGATGCCAGTCGGCCAGCCGCGGCGCAATGCGGTCCCAGGGGCTGCGCAATTCACCCGGCGCGCCGTTGTAGGCGTGGTTCTTCCAGTACACCCATAGGTTCAGCGGCGACAGCCAGGCCGGGAAGAATTTGATGCCGGCGATGACCACGCGCGCCCCCGGGCGCGCGCAGGCCAGCACATGGCGCAGTGCCTGGGGTGAGCGCAGGATGTCGTGGGTGTAGTGGAACAGCAGCGCGTCCACCGGCTGTGGCAGCACCAGGTGCTGGGCCGCCGTCTCGATCAGATGCGTATTGCGCCACCCTGCCGTGGCCACGCGGGCCCGTGCCTGCGTCAGCATCTCTGCGCTGTGGTCGAAGCCGTAGACCTGCCCGGCGTCGCCCACCAGCTGGCGCAGCAGTGCCAGGCTCAGGCCGGTGCCGCAGGCCACGTCCAGCACGGTTTGGCCTGGTTGCAGCTGCAGGGCGGCCACAGCACGTTCGCGGATGGGCCAGGTCGGGCCGCAGGTGCTGTCATAGGCCTCAGCGCGTTGCCGGTACTTGGCCAGCGAACGCTGGCGTGCGGCTTCGTCGGGTCGGGGGTTCAGGGTCTGCGGCATGGGCATCGAAACAGCGCCGCAGGATGCCACGCCTGGGCTGCGGCTGCAGCCGGCCGGCCGAATCAGGGTCTGGCTCAGGCGGCCACAGGCTGCCCGGACAGGCGTTCGATCAGCGCTTGCTTCAACACCTCGGCGCTGGCATTGGGCCCCTGGCAGGTGCCGGCTGCGGCATGTCCGCCGCCGCCATACGCCAGCATCAGCGCGCCCACGTCGGCCGCATTGCCGCGGTCGAAGATGCTCTTGCCTACGGTGTAGACCGTGTTCTGCTTCTCGCGCCCCCACATCACATGCATGCTGATGTCGCACTGCGGAAACATGGCATAGACGACAAAACGGTTGCCGGCATAGATGACCTCTTCGTTGCGCAGGTCCAGCACCACCAGCTTGCCGTAAACCTGCGCCACATGCGCGATTTGTGCGCGGAACAGCTGGTGCTGTGCCAGGAAAAGCTCCACGCGTTCTTTCACGTCCGGCAAAGCCAGGATGTCTTCGATGGACATGTCGCGGCAGCAGTCGATGAGCGTCATCATGAGCTGGTAATTCGACACGCGGAAGTCGCGGAAACGGCCCAGGCCGGTGCGCGCGTCCATCAGGAAGCTCAGCAGTTCCCAGCCTTTGGGTTCCAGCACGTCTTGCATGTCGAAGCCGGCGCTGTCGGCCTTGTCCACGGCTTCCATCATGGCGTCGCTGATGCGTGCAAACCTGGCTTTGCCGCCGTAATGGTCGTAGACCACGCGCGCCGCGCTCTTGGCTTGCGGCTGCAGGATGTAGTTGTCGGGCGGCGTTGCACCGCCATCGCCACCATTGCGCAGCAACTCGCTGGTGTGGTGGTCAAAGCACATGCCGCAGCCCGGCACATAAGGCAGGTTGGTGATGATGTCGCGGTCGGTCACCGCCACCTTGCCGTCCTGCATGTCCTTGGGGTGCTGAAAGACGATTTCACCCAGCAAGCCCAGTTCTTTCAGAAGTACGGCGCAGACCAGGCCGTCCATGTCGCTGCGGGTGATCAGGCGGTACTTCAGCTCGGCGGGTGCGTTCATGGTGGCGGTGTTTGAGGGGTGACCCCTGCGCTATCGGCAGCGCCGCCCCTGGCTTGAGCCGCCCGGAACTTATTCTCGCGGCCTGAGCGTCAACACGCGCACCGTGCGGCTGGCCAGTGTGACTTCGCGCAGGAAACAGCCGAGCCCGGCGATCAGCGTGAGCATCGAACCGATGAACAGCGCGCCGGCCAGCCATTTCAGGTCGGTGGAAAAAAAGGCGTCGACGAACAACGTCGTCACCACCACGCACACCAGCAAAGCCGCCGCCGTGCAGAAATTGATGGCCCAGCTGGCCACCACGCGACGCCTTTCCAGGCTGACGAGTTCCAGGCTGGCGATACGCCGGTTTTCGTCCGACATGGCGTGCCAGGTGGCTTCGAAGTAACGCGCGCGGTCGATGATGCGCGCCAGCCTTGTCGCCATCACGCCCAGCAGGGCGGCCACGCCCGTGAGCAGGAACACCGGCGCCACCGCCAGCTGTATGGCGTGCGCTATGACAGGCAGGTTGGTGGGGTCGGTCGTGAGCAGCGGCATCAGGCACTCACGCGGTCTGTCGATCAGGCCGAAACTGGCGTGCGGATGAGGTAGTCGAAGGCGCTCAGTGCCGACTTCGAACCTTCGCCCGCGGCGATGACGATCTGCTTGAAAGGCACCGTCGTCACGTCGCCGGCTGCAAACACACCGGGCACGCTGGTTTCGCACTTCGGGTCGATGATGATTTCGCCGTATTTCGTCAACTCCACCGTGCCTTTGAGGAAGTCGGTGTTGGGGATCAGGCCGATCTGCACGAACACGCCGGCCAGTTCCACGGCCTGTTCGGTGCCGGTGACGCGGTCCTTGAATTTCAGGCCGTTCACGCGGCTGCCGTCGCCGGTGATCTCGGTGGTTTGCGCGCCCACGTGAACCGTCACGTTGGGCAGGCTCTTGAGCTTCTTCACCAGCACGGCATCGGCCTTCAGGCTGTCGGCGAACTCCAGCACCGTGACATGCCCGACCACGCCGGCCAGGTCGATGGCGGCTTCCACGCCTGAATTGCCGCCACCGATGACGGCGACTTTCTTGCCTTTGAACAACGGGCCGTCGCAGTGCGGGCAATAGGCCACGCCCTTGTTGCGGTACTCGGCCTCGCCGGGCACGTTGACGTTCTTCCAGCGCGCGCCGGTGGCCAGGATGACGCTGCGGCTTTTCAGCGCGGCGCCGTTTTCCATGCGCACCGTGATCTCGCCGCCGGCATGTTCAGCCGGGTCCAGGCCGGCCACGCGCTGGCCGTTGATCAGGTCCACGTCGTAAGCCAGCACATGCGCTTGCAGCGCGGCGGCGAACTTCGGGCCTTCGGTTTCCAGTACCGAGATGTAGTTCTCGATGCCCAGGGTGTCCAGCGTCTGGCCGCCGAAGCGCTCGGCCACGATGCCGGTGCGGATGCCCTTGCGGGCCGCGTACACGGCGGCTGCCGCACCAGCGGGGCCGCCGCCGACGATGAGCACGTCGTACGGTGCTTTCTCGTTCAGCTTGGCGGCGTCGCGCGCTGCCGAGCCCTTGTCGAGCTTGGCGATGATCTCGGCCAGCTCCATGCGGCCCGAGCCGAATGGCTGGCCGTTCAGGTAAACGCTGGGCACGGCCATGATCTCGCGCGCCTCGACCTCGTCCTTGAACAAGCCGCCGTCGATGGCCACGGCCTGGATGCGCGGGTTCAAAACGGCCATCAGGTTGAAGGCCTGCACCACGTCGGGGCAGTTGTGGCAGCTCAGGGACATGTAGGTCTCGAAGACCAGGTCGCCTTCTTCGGCTAAGCCCTTTATCTGTTCGATGGTCTCGGCATCCACCTTCGGCGGGTGCCCGCCGGCATGCAGCAGGGCCAGCACCAGCGAAGTGAATTCATGCCCCATCGGAAGGGCGGCGAAGCGCAGGCCCATGGGGCTGTCCAGGCCGGCGCGGGAAATATTGAACGACGGGCGGCGCGCATCGCTGCCGTCCAGTCGCAGGCTGATCATTTCTGACAGGCCCGCCACTTCTTCCAGCAACTCGCGCATCTCGGTCGATGCGGGGCGGTCGTCCAGCGACGCCACCAGCTCGATGGGCTGGGTGACACGCTCAAGGTAGGCCTTGAGTTGCGCTTTCAGGGTGCTGTCGAGCATGGCGGGGTGTCCTTGGTTAATTCAAATGCAGTTAAATCTTGCCGACCAGGTCAAGAGAAGGCGTCAGCGTCTTCTCGCCTTCGTTCCACTTGGCCGGGCACACCTGGCCGGGGTTCTTGGCGGTGTACTGGGCGGCCTTCAGCTTGCGCAGCGTTTCCTTGACGTCACGGGCGATCTCGTTGGAATGCACTTCAGCCGTCTTGATCACGCCATCCGGGTTGATGACGAAGGTGCCGCGCAGGGCCAGACCTTCTTCTTCGATGTGCACGCCGAATGCGCGCGTCAGCGTGTGCGTGGGGTCGCCCACCAGCGGGAACTTGGCCTTGCCGACGGCGGGGCTGGTTTCGTGCCAGACCTTGTGCGAGAAATGCGTGTCGGTGGTGACGATGTAGACCTCGGCGCCGACCTTGGTGAACTCGACGTAGTTGTCAGCCGCGTCTTCCACTTCGGTGGGGCAGTTGAAGGTGAAAGCGGCCGGCATGAAGATCAGCACAGACCATTTGCCCTTCATCGTGGTCTCAGACACTTCGATGAACTTGCCGTTGTGGAAAGCCTGCGCCTTGAACGGGGTGATGGTGGTGTTGATGAGGGACATGGAATCTCCTGGGGTGTCGTTGTGGAAGGGAAGGTGAACGCGGGACAACCCGTAGTTTCGCCGCAACCAGCCTGCTTGGGGATTGATTGGACCCATGCTGCCGATTGAGTGAGGCTATTACCCGCCCCTGGTTACAGTTCTGCCATGGCCCATGATCTGGACACCAAGCGCTGGGTGCGGCGAGCTGCTTATGAGCATTTCCGCGATTTCGAACAACCCTTCTTCAGCGTCTGTTCGCGCGTGGACGTGGCGCCGCTGAAAGCCGCGCTGGCGCAGCGGCCTGGCCTGCGCTTGAGCCTGGCCTGCCACCACCTGGCGCTGCGTTTGGCCAACGAGCAACCGCCCTTCCTGCTGCGCTTGCTGGGGCACGGCGGGTTGGCCCGCGTGCGCATGCACGACAGCGTGGATGCCAGCATCACGGTCTTGCGCGCCGACGAAAGTTTCGGTTTTGCCCACCTGCCCTGGCGCGCGGGCCTGGCTGATTTCAGTCGCCAGGCCGCTGCCGCCATGCAGGCCGTGCGCGAAGGCGCGCCGGGGTTTCAAGACCCCGTGCCTGCGGCCGACGATGCGGTGGCGCTGATGTATTTCACCACCCTGCCCTGGCTGCATTTCAGCAGCTTCACCCACGCCAGGCCAGGCCGTGCAGACGCACTCAACGACAGCATCCCGCGCGTGGCTTTCGGTCGCATCGACGCCGACGGTCCCCGCCAATGGATGCCGGTGGCGCTGGACGTACACCATGCGTTGATGGACGGCCTGCATGCCGGGCGCTGGTTGCAGGCTTTTGAAGAAGGCTTGGCCGCACCTCACACCTGGCTGGACAGCTGAGAGTGCGCTGATCAGCCGGTGTTCAGGCACTGGCCGCGCTGGGCCCGCTCTCGCTGCCTTGATTGAAGACCAGCCGCAGATTGGCTTGCCCCGGGCCCTGTGGTGTCTGGCACACGCGCCCGCGTCCGGCCGACTTGGCCTCATAGCAGGCCAAGTCGGCGGCCGCCAGCCAGGCTGCGGCGTCGGGCATCAGGTCGGTCAATTGCGCCACGCCGGCGCTGGCGCCCACATCCAGCTGGCAGCCTTCCCAGGCCAGCCGCAGGCTGCTGATGGCATGGCGCACGTCTTCAGCCACGCGCAGGGCGACGTCGGCCGGGCAGTGTTCCAGCACCACGACAAACTCGTCGCCGCCCAGGCGCACCAGCAGGTCGCCTGGCCGCACGCGGCGTGCGGCGGCGGCCGAGACGGCGCGCAGCATGGCGTCACCCGCAGCATGGCCGTGCTGGTCGTTGATGGGCTTGAAGCGGTCCAGGTCAACGAGCACCAAGGCCGAGGGCAGGCGCTGGGGCAGGGCGCTGAAGATGCCTGCCAGGCGCCTGTCCAGGGCAGCGCGGTTGGCCAGACCCGTCAGCGGGTCGTGGGTCGCGGCCCATTCCAGGGCCTGGCGGTTGCTGATTTCGGTGGTGATGTCGTGGGCGGTCCAGATGGTGCCCGCCAGGGGCTCGCGGGCGTCTACGGGCTGGGCGCGCAATCGTGCCCAGACGCGGCTGCCATCGCCGCGCAGCAGTTCCCATTCGCCGCTGTAGATCTGGCCCGCCGCGAATACCGGATGGACCTCGGCCCCCAACCGTTGATAGTCGCTGTTGGCGCCAAAGATCAGCTGCGCCGGTTGGTTCAGCAGTTCCCTTTCGCAGCGGCCCAGCAGCTGGCAGAACTCGCCGCTGACGAGCTCGAAGCGGCGGTCGCGCATGAAGGCGATGCCCACCGGCGCGGCCGTCATCACCGATTCCAGGCGCTGGATGACGCGGTGGTTGAAGGCCTCCAGTTGCGCGCGCTCTGCACTCACATGGCGCATCACGCGCTCCAGTCGGCCGATTTCCCCGCTGGCTTGCGGCCAACCGGCCTGCGGGTCCAGGCTGGCGTCGAACAGGCGCTCTGCGCGGGCTTCCAGCCGGCTGAGCGGATGCAGCAGGCGCCACATCAGGAAAAGCAGCGCCAGGGCCAGGCCCAGGGTCAGGCTGGCGGCCCAGCGCATCGCTTCGCCCCGGGCTTTCATCAGCGGCGCCAGCACGGCAACGCGCGGCGTGCTTTGCCAGACCAGCCAGTCTGGCCCGGCCACGCCGGCCACGGCAACCAGCCTTTGCCCGTCGCTGAATTCCAGGCCGGAGGATTCCGCAGGCGAGCCGGCTTGGCGCCAGCGGTTCAGGGCGCCGACGAACAAGGGCTCGGCGCTCAGTGGTGCGCTGATCAGCGACTTGTCGGGGTGAGCCAGGATGCGGGCCTGGCTGTCGGTTACCACCAGGGCGGGCGCCTCGACGGGTGTGCCCAGCGCAGCGTTGTCGATGCCGGGGGTGTCGGCCATGTCGGCGATGCCGCTGAGCAAGTCGCGGGAACGCAGCCGCACCGAACCCAGCACCAAACCGCCCTGCGCCGGCAGCGGGTGGGTGAGGATCACCACCACTTCCTGGGTGACGCGCGACACCACGGGCTCGGAAATCGTCGACCTCTGCTCACGCATCGCGGTGGAGAAATACCCGCGGTCGGCGACTTGAATGGTGGCCGGCCAGATACCCTGGGCGTCCAGCATCAGCAGGCCGGCGCCGCTGCTGTCCACCAAAGTGATGCTGTCGAACTGCGTCAGCAGCAAAGGCATGTCGAGCAGCTTTTGCCGCAGCAGCCCTGTTTGGGCCATCAGGGCTGGCTGCAGTTGGCCAGCCAGCACCGTCAGGCTGTTTTGCTGCGACAGAACACGCTGGCTCAGCAGCCGCGCCATGCGCGACACCTGCGCGATTTCCTGTGCGCTGCGTTCGGCCAGCGTGGCCTGTTCTGCGCGGTAGACCAGGTAGGTCGTGCTGGAGCCAATGCCCAGCGCCAGCGCGGCCAGGGCTGCCAGGGCCAGGCGCAGCTTCAGAGAACCCGCCAGACGGGACAGACGCGCCAGACAGGCCACACGGGCCAAACCGGCCAGATCAGCCAGACGGGCGCGACTCACGGTGAGCAGCAGCGGTTCATGGCGAGGTTATCGGCAGCGCCATGCCGCTCTGCAGCGTTTTATCGCGGTGGGCGCGGACTGTTTCGCGGACCAGGGCGCGGACCGGTCCGCGGACCAGCACGCGGCCTTGGCTGGTGCGCTGGCTCAGGCGTCAAAACCGGTCGTTCGGCAGCTTCCGCCCGCGCTTGTGCCAACAGGGGTTCGAGTTCGGCTCCTGTGATGCCCTTCAAGGCACAGAAATTGGCGGGTGTCAGCGGGCTGGTTTCGAAAGCGCGCAGCAGCTGGGCGCGGTCGCGCCGGGCCTGCTGATCTGCCTGGTGGCTGGCTTGTTGCTGCTGGCGCGCAGCGGCTTCAGCCTCGCGCTTGGCTGTGTTTTCCGCCGCCCGCCTGGCTTCGACGATGCCGCGGCGCCGCGTCAGCTCGGTGGCCGCAGCTTCGCGGTGCTCGGCTGCCAGCTCACCTGCCGGCTGGCCATCCAGGTCGAAGCGCTGCTCCTGGCGGGTGAGTGCCAGCAAGTAAGGCGTGCCTGTGGTGTAGCGGTGCAGAAAGCCAGACAGCGACTTGCGCGTGAACACGCCCGGCGCGCGCGCCTGGATGTCGGCCTGGATGCGCAGCTTCAGCGGCAGCGGCTGCTGCAGCTTGAACAGCGCGGGGAAGTGCTCGCCCAGACGTGCCGAACATTGCGCGGGCGACAAATCAGGAACGGCCGGTGCAGGCGCGGCAGCCGCTGTCTCGCTCACAACATCGGCGTCGACAACCACATCGGAAACGGCATCGCTCACCGTGGCAGCCGCGGTGTCCGTAGCGGTATCCGTATCGGTATCGGTATCGGTATCAGTATCGATATCGGTACGGGCATCGGTATCGACCAAGGGTTCGGGAACCTCGGGGGTGTCAGCAACATCAGACATCGGCATCGGTGGGGCAGAGAGCGCGGGCCGTGATTGTGGCCTGTGGCAGAGGCGATGTCGCTGGCGACATGGCGGCAGAATGCGGCGCAACATGAACAACCCACCCGAACACTGGCTCATCGACGCTGGCGACGCCGCCCAGGCGGTGCTGACGATTCCTGCTGACGCCAAGCGCCAGCGCCGCTTCGAGATCAGCTGCGCCATGACCGTAGCCCTGCGCGAAGACCGCAGCGAAGCCGAGGGCGCAGCCTGGCACCAGATGACGGTGCAGGCCGGCGGCACCCAGCAATGGCAGCGCCGTGTGGTCACGCAAAACCCTGGCGCCTGGGACGGTCTGGACTACCGCTTCACGCACAGCGTGCCGGTGGGCCGCGCGCTGCGCCTGGTGGTCAGCGTGGCTTGCCAGGGTTCGCGCCGGCGCAGCGTGAAGGTGGAGGCAGAGGAAATCTAGCCCGGTTGTTGCGCCAGAGCACGGGTCCGAGCACGGGCCAGAGCGCTGGCCTGCGCCCGCGCTTTCATCCCTGTCGCTGGGTGTCGGCCACCCACTGGCGCACCACGCCAGACAACACGTCCAGCGGCACCGAGCCCGTGCGCAGCACGACGTCGTGAAAAGCCGGCAGGTTGAACTTGCTGCCCAGCGCAGCTTGCGCTTCGCTGCGCAAGGCCAGGATGTGCAGCATGCCGATCATGTAGGCCGTGGCCTGCCCGGGGTTGGCGACATAGCGCTCGACTTCGGACACTGAAATGCCGTAGTCGATGGCCTGCTGGCGCGTCCAGCGCTTGGCGTGCAACCCCGTGTCGACCACCAGGCGGCGGGCGCGAAAGAGCTGCGCGTCCAAAGCGCCCAGCAAGGAAGTGGGCTCGCCTTCGTACCAGCCGCTGTCGATGGCCAGCCTTTCTGCATACAGCGCCCAGCCTTCTGAATGCGCGCTGCCGCCGCCGAACACGCGCATCTGGCGCCAGCGTGGCAGACCTTTTTCCTCTTGCTGCAGGGCCAGCTGAAAGTGGTGGCCAGGCACCGCTTCGTGGATGGCCAGGGTCTTCATGCCCATGACGTTGAAGCTGGGTCCGGGCAAAGGTGCCCAGAAGATGCCCGGCCGCGAGCCGTCGGGCGTGGGCGTGGTGTAGTAGGCGCTCGCGGTGCGTTCGGTCAGCGCGGGCACGCGGCGCACTTCCACGGGGGCCTGGGGCGTCAGGTTGAACAGCGGCGCGGCGCGGCGTTGGGCTTCGCGCACGTAGTCGGTGTAGCGCGCCAGCAGCGCCGGGCGAGGGTCGGTGCCTGCGGGTGGTTGCAGCTCTGCACGCAAGGCTGTCATGCGGTCGCGCACGCTGCCTTCTTTGCGGCCCATGCTTTCCAACACGCGGTCCATTTCGGCTTCGATGCGTGTCACCTCGCGCAGGCCCACGGCGTGAATCTCTTCGGCCGACATCCGGGTCGTGGTGTTGGCCGCCAGCGCCTGCCCATAGGCAGCCGCACCTTCGGGCAGGCGCCACAGCCCGGCATCCATCGTGGTGCGGGGGTGCAGTTCGTTCAGCAGCGCCAGCGCACGGCTGAAGGCTGGCCGCACGCTGTCTGTCACCAGCGTCTGCGCCTGCTGCAGCGCCGCGCTGCGCTCCTGCACCGACAAGCTGCTGATGCGTTCACTGCGGCTGGCCAGGGCGGTGACGAACAGGTTGTCTGAAGGCGCCGGCTGCAAAAAGGCTTCGATCTGGCCGCGCCCGCGTTCCAGGATGAAGCGCGGCGGCAGGATGCCGCGCGCTGCAGCAGCGCGCGTGCGCGCGATAGCCTCGTCGATGCGCTGGGGCAGTTGCGCCAGCCGCGACAGGTAAGTCTGCACGTCGCCCGGCCGTCGCATGGGGTGGCTTTGCGTGAGCAGGTTGACGCTGTTCACCTGCAAACCGCGCAGCTGGTTGAAAGCGAAGCCGTAGTCCTCGAAAGGTGCGGCGGCCAGGCTGCTTTGCAAGCTCCATTGCAGCGTTTGTGCGGCTGTGCGCTGCGCGGGGGTCAGCGTGGACTGACCCGCCAGATAGCGTGCAACGGTGTCCAGGCCTTGCTGTGCCAGCGCGCGTTCGGCTTCTCTGCGGGTTTCCGTTTGCGGGCTCCATTGCGCGTCGAGCTGGTCTTGCTCGGCGCCCTGGAAATACTGGCTGAAAGTGGCGCGCTCTGGCGACAGGCGCACCCAGTCTGCGGCGAAGCGTTCGCTCCAGGTGTCAAAAGACTCGGTGGGGGGCGGGGCCGTGGCGCAGGCGCCGAGCAGGGCCAAGGAAAGCGCGGCGGCGAGGCGGCGTAAATAAAGGGTGTTCAGCTGCATGGCGCGCAGTCTATGCGCGCGCCTTGTCCGTGATCTGGCCCTGCAGCCGCAGCGGCAAACTGCGCAAGCGCTGGCCGGTCAGTGCGAAAACGGCATTGGCCACGGCCGGTGCAATGCAGGTGATGACGGGCTCGCCCACGCCTTCGGGGCGGGTGTTGCCGGGCAGGATCGTGCAGTCCACTGGCGGCGCTTGCGCCAGGCGCAAGTGCGGCATGGTGTCGAAGTTGCCTTGCTGCACTTGCCCGCGAACGATGTCGATTCCCTCATGCAGCGCCATCGTCAGGCCGAATTGCACGCCACCTTCCATCTGCTGGCGAATGAGGTTGGGGTTGACGGGCGTGCCGCAGTCGATGGCGCAGGCAACGCGGTGCACGCGGATCGCGCCGTCCGGCCCCAGCGACACCTGCGCGACTTGTGCGACCCAGCTGCCGAAGCTGGCATGAAAGGCGATGCCGCGCGCTTGCGCGGCGCCGTCTTCCGTGGCCGGTAGCGCCTGGCCCCAGCCAGCGAGGGCACCCGCTGCCTGCAGCACGGCCAGCGCGCGCGGGTGCTCGGCCAGCAATGCCGCACGAAAAGCCAGGGGGTCGGCGCCGGCTGCATGCGCGGCTTCGTCCAGAAAGCACTCTTTGAAAAACGACTGGTGCGAATGCCCCACGGCGCGCCAGAAACCCGTGGGGATGGGGCTGTCGCTGGCCACGTGCGCCACGCGCGCATTCGGCCAGTCGTAGGGCTGATCGAAAGCGCCTTCCTGCGCCGTCTTGTCGGGTGCCAGGGCGATCAGCCCCGCCGGCAGGCCGAAGTGGCGCTGCATCAGTTGCGGCATCAATGTGGGCCCGGCCGATATCTGTTGCCAGGCTGTCAGCCGGCCTTGCGCGTCCAGGCCGGCGCGAAAGCGCGCCACAGCGGCCGGGCGGTAGAAGTCGTGCCGCGTGTCTTCTTCGCGCGACCAGAATGTTTGCAGGGGCGCGCCTGCGGTGGCTGGTGCCGCGTCGCGGGCAATGGCTGCGGCCTGGGCGATGAAGTCGACTTCCAGACGGCGGCCGAAACCGCCGCCCAGGTAAGTGACATGGACGGTGACGTTTTCAGCCGGGATGCCCAGCACCCGCGCCACGGCGTCGCGCGCCATGCCGGGTACTTGCGTGGGCGCCCAGACGCTGGCTTGGTTGCCGGTGATGTGAACAGTGCAGTTCTGCGGCTCCAGCGTGGCGTGGGCCAGATAGGGCACGCGGTATTCGGCTTCCAGCGTTCTGGCTGCACTTTGCAGCGCGGCCTGCACATCGCCGCGGCGCTGCAAAGCCGTGCCGCTGTCGGTGTCCAGTTGCCTGGCCATCGCGTCCAGCGCCTGGTCGCTGGAATAGCTGGCCGCAGGCGTGGTGGCCGGGTCGTCCTGCCAGGTGATGTCCAGCGCCTTGACAGCTTTCAAGGCGCGCCAGGCGGTATCGGCCACGACAGCCACGCCGGCGGTGCCGCCTTGCTCGCCAGCCACTGCCAGCGCGTGTTTCACGCCCGGCAGTTGCAGCGCCGCAGTGGCGTCGAAGCTGGCCACGCGGCCGCCCAGGGTCGGGCACATGCGAACCGTGGCGTAGAGCATGCCCGGCCGGCGCACGTCCAGGCCGAACACGGCGGTGCCGTCGCTCTTGGCCTGGCTGTCCAGGCGCGCCACGGGCTGCCCGATGAGCTTGAACTGCGCCGGCGTCTTCAGCGGCGCGTCGTCTACAAAGGGCCGTTGCGCGGCTGCTGCAGCCATCTCGCCGAAACGCGCCGAACGCGCGCCAGGCCCGCTGCCGTGGCGGAGCAAGCCGCTGGCTACCTGCACCTCAGTCGCAGGCACGCCCCAGGCCTGCGCCGCCGCACCCACCAGCATGGCGCGCGCGCCGGCACCGGCCTGGCGCATCGGCTCCCACAGATCTTTGGTGCTGGTGGAGCCACCCGTCAGATTCACGCCCACTTCGCGCATCGCCTTGGCCGTCAGCCACACGGCGCCGCGCCTGAGCAGGCCGTCGTTCTCCGGGCGAAAGGGCAGGCCGTCGGTGACGGCGGCCAGGCTGTTGAAGATACCGTCCAGCGGTGCTTCGGTGATCTGCACGCGCGACCAGTCGGCATCCAGTTCGTCGGCCAGCAACATGGCCAGGCCGGTGTGCACACCCTGGCCCATTTCAGACTTCGGCATGACGATGTGCACGCGGTCGTCGCTGTCGATCTTCAGCCAGCCGCCGAAAGCGTGTTCACCGGCCGCCATCGGCAGCGGGTCGGATGTTTCCAAACGCTGGCGCGGTGGCAGCAGGCCCCAGCCCACGACCAGCGCGCTGCCCGCGCCCAACGTACCCAGAATGAACTTGCGTCGTGTTCCCATCCCGTTGATTTTGGCCGTTGCGCCTGCCGGGGTCAGTTCCAGGTCAAGCATGCCCGCGTCAGCGTAAAAGGCGTCTTGCGCTTAACCTTGCGGCCCGCTCACCTGTTGATCCCCCATTCATGACGCTTCAACGACGACTGCAGGCCTTGCCGGCCGAGCGACTGCGCGCCATACGCCGTGGGATCGAAAAGGAGAGCTTGCGCTCACTTAACAATGGTCAGCTGGCGCTGACACCGCACCCGGCGGCTCTGGGCGCGCCGCTCACCCACGCCCGAATCACCACTGATTTCAGCGAAAGCCAGCTCGAACTCATCACCGGTGTGCATGCCGGCGTCGAAGAATGTCTGGATGAATTGACGCGCATTCACCAGTTCGTCTACCGCAGCCTGGCCGCGCAGGGTGACGAGCGCCTGTGGGTCGGCAGCATGCCTTGCGGCCTGCCCACCGACGAGACGATTCCGCTGGGCGTCTACGGCAGCAGCAACGTGGCGCGCGCCAAAAGCGTCTACCGCATGGGCCTGGGCCACCGCTACGGCCGGCGCATGCAGACCATCAGCGGCATCCACTACAACTGGTCGCTGCCGGGCTTGACCAACGCCGAGCACTTCGCGCTGATCCGCAATTTCCGCCGCCATGCTTTCTTGTTGCTGGTGCTGTTCGGCGCCAGCCCTGCGGTGTGCCCCAGCTTCATCGCCGGGCGTGAACACCCGCTGCAGCGTTTGTCGGATGGCGCGTTCGGCATGCCCTATGCCACCAGCCTGCGCATGGGCCGGCTGGGCTATCAGAGCGACGCGCAATCGGCACTGGCTGTCAGCTACAACAGCCTGGAAAGCTACGCCGCCAGTCTGCACGGCGCATTGACACAGCCTTATCCGCCGTACGAAAAGATCGGCGTGCGCAACCTGGGCGATGAATACAACCAGCTGAACACCAGCCTGCTGCAGATCGAAAACGAGTTCTACGGCACCATTCGCCCCAAGCGTGTGATCTACAGCGGTGAACGCCCGCTGCACGCGCTGCGCGAGCGCGGTGTCGAATACATCGAAGTTCGCTGCATGGACCTGGACCCGTTCGTGCCCGTGGGCATTCAGGCCGCGACCATCCGCTTCCTCGACATCTTTTTGCTGCACTGTCTGCTGGCCGACAGCCCGCCAGACACGCCGCAGGAGATCACCGAGCTCGGCCGCAACCAGCACCGCGCGGCCAGCCATGGCCGCGAGCCTGGTTTGGCCCTGGAACGCGGTGGCCGGCCCGTGGCGCTGACGGACTGGGCGAATGAGCTGCTCGCCGAGTGCGCGCCCATCGCGCAAGCGCTGGACGAAGCGCACGGCGGCACGGATTACTGCGACGCGCTGGTTGCTGCGCAGGCCGGCATCAAAGCGCCCGACACCTTGCCTTCAGCGCGTGTGCTGTCTGCCACGGCGCAGGACCACGGCGGCGGCTACACGCCCTTCCTGCGCGCCTTGGGCGAACAAACGCGCAGCCAGCTGCTGGCCCTGCCGTGGCCGGCAGAACAGCAGGCCTTGTTCGAAAGCATGGCCAGCGATTCGGTGGCCGCGCGCATGGCGCTGGAAGCGGCCGATGTGATGGACTTCGAGACCTACCGGCAGGACTACCTGTCGCCGGCCAGATTGGAAGTGCAGGCTGAGGAAAAGACGACGGCTTGACCGTCTAGCGGTTCAGCGCCCCGCGCGCCACCTGATCGACCAGCACATCGAGCACCGCGCGGCCAGCGTCGATGTTGTCTTCGCTGTTCAGGAATGCCACCACGGCCCAGGGCCGGCCCTGATCGTCGCGCACCACCCCGGCCAGCGCACGCACATTGCGCAGGCTGCCGGTCTTCATGCGCGCCACGCCAGTGGCCGGGCTGTCTTTGAGCCGGTTGCGCAGCGTGCCGTCCACCCCGGCCACCGGCAAGGTGGCCAGCAGGTCACTGGCATGGCGGCTGGCCCAGGTCCAGGCGATGGTTTGTGCCAGCGTGCGCGCGCTGATGCGTTCGCTGCGCGACAAGCCCGAGCCGTTGTCCATCACCAGGCCTGTCGCTGGGATACCTTGTTTCAGATACCAGTCGGTCACCGCCTGTCGCGCCAGGTCCAGCGTGGTGGCTTGCGGTTGTTCGGCCATGGCGGGCACGCCCAGTTCCAGGAACAGCAGCCGCGCCAGCGTGTTGTCCGAAGTCTTCACCATCATGCGCAGCATCTCGCCCCAGGGGCGGGAGCGGTGCTGGGTCAGCAGGCGCAGTCGGGGGTCAGCGACGCTGTCAGCATCGCGCGCACGGCCGCCGTCCCACTGGCCGCCCAGTTCGCGCCAGATCTGTGCAAAGGCCAGGCCGGCATAACGCGTGCGGTCAGCGGCTTGCAGGTCTTCGCGCCGTGTGCAGTTGCGCGGAAAGCCGCCTTGCAGCACCAGCACCGTGGCGCTGGGCTCATCGCGCACCTGCGGCGTGACCCAGTCTTCGCTCCATTCGCTGCAGGGCCTGTCGGTCAGCCGCACGGCGCTACTGTCCACGCGCAGACCGGCCAGCGCCGGCACGGTGCGGGCGCGCAGGCTGCTGGCGTCTGATGTCAGCTCCAATGTCTGCAAGCCCAGGTCCAGCAGCAGCGCGTCGGGAATCACGTTCCACCAGCTCTCGGGCCGTTCGTCGAAGGGTGCGGCGCCGATGTCCAGCCGCGCTGGGCGAAAGCGCAGGCGGTCCAGCACCAGGTCGCCAGCGATGCGGGTGATGCCTTGGTCGCGCAGTTCGCGCAGCATCAGCCACAGCTGTGGCAGCCCGAAATCGGGGTCGGCGCCGCCTTGCAGCAGCAAGTCGCCTTGCAGCACGCCTTCCACCACCGGGGCGGCTGTGAGCAGCCGCGTACGGCCGGTGTGGGTGATGCCCAGGCGGTCCAGCGCCACGACGGTGGTCACCAGTTTCATCGCAGAGCCCGGCTGCATGGCCACGTCGGCGCGGTAGTGCCAGGCTGCGCTGTCGTGGCCCAGCGGCAGCGCGACGGCGCCCAGGCTGGCGGGCTGCAGATTTGCCTGGGTCATGGCTAGTCTGACGGCGGCAGGCAGGGCTTCGTCGGCCAGCGGCGCCGGGCGTGGCACGGCAGCGCAGCCTGTGAGAAGGAGCACGGCAAGAACAGACGCGACACGGTTCATGCCCGCATTCTGAGCCCGCCACAATGGTCGGCCATGAGCTCACAAAGCAGCTATCTCGGCCTGGACAGCGGCGGCACGCAAACGCGCTGGGCGTTGGCTGATGCACACGGCGGCTTGCTGGCCGCAGGCACCGTCGTCGGCATCTCGGGCTTGCAACTGGCCAGCGCCGACGGGCGGGCCGTGCTGGAAGACACCATGGAAGCACTGGCTGCTGCCGTGCGCAGCCAGGCCACTGCTGCCCGGCCGTTGGCGGGCATCGTCGCCGGCCTGACGGGCTTTGCCGGAGCAGACTCAGCCGCGCTGCAGACTTTGCTGGCCCAGCCTTTCGGCCTGAAGCCCGCGGCGGTGCAAGTGATGACCGACATCGAACTGGCCTGCCGCGCCGCTTTCGCGCCAGGCCAGGGCGCAGTGGTCTATGCCGGCACTGGCAGCATCGCCGCGCACATCGACGCAGCCGGGCAGATGCACCGCGCTGGCGGGCGCGGTGCCTTGATCGACGACGCCGGCGGCGGCCACAGCATCGCCTGCCAGGCCTTGCGCCACCTCTGGCGCATGGAAGACGCCGCACCCGGCAGTGCTGCGGCCACGGTGCTGGGCCAGCAGATGTTTCAGCGACTGGGCGGCAGCGACTGGGCGCAGACGCGGCGGTGGGTCTACGGTGCCAGCCGGGGAGAAATCGGCATGCTGGCGCTGGTGGTGGCGGCGGCAGCACATGCCGGCGACGCGCAGGCGTTGGCGCTGCTGCAGCGGGCGGGCGTGGAACTGGCGCGGCTGGCGCTTTGCCTGCAGGCTCGTCTGGGCGCCATGCCGCTGGTCTTGTCCGGCCGCGTGTTCGACCTGCATCCCACGATCGAAGCTGCGCTTCTGCAGGAACTGCCCGCCGAGCTGACGGCGCATCGTGCCGCCGAACCTGCGCAGCAGGCAGCCGCTCGCCTGGCAGCCACACAATTCAAGCCATGAACTTCATCGTCCTCTTCTCTGCCATGGCCGCCGTGGCTGTTCTTGCGGGTTGCGCGACTGTCCCGTCCCCGTCCCCGTCCCCGCAGCCCAGCCCACGCACCGTCAACATCCCTTACACCACCCCCGGCGGCGTGCCCATCGACATCACGCACACCGCGCGCGGGCAAGACAGCCGGGTGATGTTCCTCATCCTGCACTACACGGTGCTGGACCTGCCGAATTCGATCCGCGTGCTCACCGAGCAGCAGGTCTCATCGCACTACCTCGTCACCGATGAAGCTTCGCCGCGCCTGCTGCGCCTGGTGGACGAAAGCCGCCGCGCCTGGCATGCCGGGCGCAGCAGTTGGCAGGGCAACCGCATGCTCAATGCCAGCAGCATCGGCATCGAGATCGTTCACCCCGGCGCGCGCATCGCAGCCGATGGCACGCGCGAGTACCTGCCCTTCCCGAAAGAGCAGGTCGATGCCCTGATCCCGCTGGTGCAGGACATCGTGCGCCGCTACCAGATCAAGCCCGAGCGCATCCTGGGGCATGCAGAAATTCAGCCACAAACCAAACAAGACCCGGGGCCCACCTTTCCCTGGAAGCTGCTGTCCGAACTGGGCATCACCCCGCCGCTGCCTGACGCCACGCGCGTGGCGGCCTACCAGCAGGTGTATGCGGCCAATCCGCCAGATGCCGTGTGGTGGCAGCAGGCCTTCACCAGGCATGGCTACGAACTGGCGGCCAGCGGCGTGTTCGACGAAGAGCTGAAGAACGTCACTGCCTCGTTCCAGATGCGCTACCGGCCCGCCAACTACAGCGGCCTGCCCGATGCAGAAACCGCCGCTCTGCTGCATGTGTTGACGAATCCACTTCCCAAACCCGCCGCGGCGCCCTGAACCGTCAGGCCAGCCCCAGCACCGCAGCACGCTGCCGAATCGCTAGCTGCGCCGCTTCCCGGGCAGCGGCAGGCAGGAAAGAATGCGCAGCCGCCTGCAGCGCCATTTGCAGCAGATCTTCTTCTGTCAGCGGTGTTTGTTCCAGCAGCGTCAGCGCTTCGTCGGCCAGGCTCACGCAGCTCATCAGCCGGTTGTCGGTGTGATAGCTCAAGGACACCCCGGCGCGCCACAGCGCGGTGATGGGGTGGGTTTCGATGGACTGGGCCGCACCCGTGTGCACATTGCTCGTGGGGCAGATTTCCAGGTGCAGGCCCAGCGCGATGGCTTCGTCCACCAGGGGCTGGTCCGCCGTGCCGATGGCGTCTGCCAGGCGCACGCCGTGGCCGATGCGCGCGGCGCCCAGGCGCGCAGCCTGCAGCACGCGCGGGGCGGCGTCGTCTTCGCCGGCGTGCAAGGTCAAAGGCACGCCGCCGTCGCGCAGTTGCTGCAAGGCGCGGGCGTGCAGATCGGGCGGGAAGCCGCGTTCCGGCCCCGCCAGGTCGAAGCCGATGACGCCCTGGCCAGCGTGGCGCAAGGCCAGCGCTGCGGCGCGTTCGGTTTCTTCGGGTGGCAGGTGGCGCATGGCGCACACGATCAGGCCG
>JBBQXN010000058.1:0-21129 GCA_038209585.1 Burkholderiales bacterium | reverse complement strand
AACGACGGTTGGCTGCCGCTCCGCAGGTGCATGCGCCGTACCGTTGACTTCTTGCAGGAAAACAAGGTCGCTGTCCTGCAGACGCACTGCATCGCGCAGTTCGCGCAGCATGAAACGGCGATTGAAGCTGGTGTAGCCCTTGTGGATATTGACGGTGAGCAGACGAACCGTTGCCAGGGGCGACGACCGAGTAGCGGGGCAAGAAGGCGCAGCATCGTTGGCTCTGGGCGGGGCGACCCTGACAGGCTTGGTCAACTGCAAGGGTGGCGTCTGGGCTGTCAGCGCATGCAACATCTCCTCATCGTCTACCTGCGCCGGCCATGTTTCGATCGGCGTTGGCCAGCAGACGACGTAGGACGGCAGGACTTCGAAGACTGCGAGGGGACTCTTGAATTACAGACTGCCGACGTCAGATGGCTTGCTGTGACACTCAGACGTGCTAAACACAGACGTGCCATCCCGATGCAGCCAGCACATGGTGTTGAAGCCCCTGGCGCGAGACACCTGGGGGAGACAGTCCTGCAGCCTGATGACCGCAGGCTGGCCAGTGCCTGCGGGCAGGCGATTCAGCCGCTGGCAACGGCGAGTTGGGACGCCAGCTCGATTTCGACGGTACGAATGTTGTGGGCCAGATCACCCTTGGGGCCTTGCGTCAGCTCGTATTCGACGCAGCCTCCTTGCTTGAGGGTTCTGAAACCCTCCATCTGCACAGCAGAAAAATGCGCAAAGACATCCGAACCGCCGCCTTCAGGTTCGATGAATCCAAAGCCCTTGGCGTCGTTGAACCACTTCACTGTTCCAAATGCCATCACACACCTCCAAAGGTCAAACAATCAGATCCGATAAGAATTTTGGTGGGCCCACGGCAGAAGTGTCAAGTAAAATTTACACCGTGTTCGCCAAACGACCGTCAAGCTGGATTGACAGATGCTGGGGGAGCGCCAAAGAATTGCAGCATGGCGTTGTGCCGTGTGCCACGGCACAAGGGCTCGCATGGCTGCCCCACGCATGGCCATGTCATCTCGATAGAATGCGCCATGCCCGAAGAAACCCCCCCGGCACCGCCTGCTCCACCGCCGACCGTGCAGCCACCTCGCGAAGGCGGCAATGGCGCCGTCGTTGCCGAGCGCAAGGCAGCGCGCACCAAGCCCCCTTCGATGTATCAAGTGGTCTTGCTGAACGACGATTACACCCCGATGGAGTTTGTCGTCATGGTTTTACAGCACTACTTCCAGCGTGATACCGATACGGCCACGCACATCATGCTGAAGATTCACCACGAGGGGCGTGGCGTTTGCGGGGTATATCCCAAAGACGTCGCCGCGACGAAAGTCGAACTGGTGTTGACTGCCGCACGTCGCGACGGACACCCACTGCAATGCATTATGGAGGCCGCATGATCGCGCAAGAGCTAGAAGTCAGCCTGCACATGGCGTTTGTCGAGGCGCGCCAGCAGCGCCACGAATTCATCACCGTCGAACATTTGCTGATGGCGCTGCTGGACAATCCCAGCGCCGCAGAAGTGTTGCGCGCCTGCGCTGCCAACATCGAGGATCTGCGCAAGAGCCTGGCCACCTTCATCAAGGAAAACACGCCCACTGTGGGCGGTAACGATGAAGTGGACACGCAGCCCACACTGGGCTTCCAGCGCGTGATCCAGCGGGCCATCATGCATGTGCAAAGCACGGGCAATGGCAAGAAGGAAGTCACTGGCGCGAATGTGCTGGTGGCCATCTTCGGCGAGAAGGATTCGCACGCTGTCTACTACCTTCACCAGCAGGGCGTGACGCGCCTGGACGTGGTGAACTTCATCGCCCACGGCATCAAGAAGAGCGACCCGCCCGAGCCGGCGAAAGGCAGCGAAAGCAGCAGCGGCAATGGCGAAGCGGAAAAAGAAGATGGCGCTGCTGGCGACGGCAAGTCGCCACTGGACCAGTTCACGCAGAACCTGAACGCGCTGGCCCTCCAGGGCAAGATCGACCCGCTGATCGGCCGCGAACACGAAGTCGAGCGTGTCATTCAGGTGCTGTGCCGCCGCCGCAAGAACAATCCGTTGCTGGTAGGCGAGGCCGGCGTCGGCAAAACGGCTATTGCCGAAGGCCTGGCCTGGCGCATCACCGAGAAAGACGAGCCCGAAGTACTGGCCGATGCCACCGTCTACAGCCTGGACATGGGCGCTTTGCTGGCCGGCACCAAATACCGCGGTGACTTCGAACAGCGCTTGAAAGGCGTGCTCAAACAGCTGAAAGAACAGCCTGGCGCGATTCTCTTCATCGACGAGATTCACACGCTGATCGGTGCAGGTGCTGCCAGCGGCGGCACGCTGGACGCGTCCAATCTGCTCAAGCCGGCCTTGAGCAGCGGCGCCATGAAATGCATCGGTGCCACCACCTTCACCGAATACCGCGGCATCTTCGAGAAAGACGCGGCCTTGTCGCGCCGCTTCCAGAAGGTCGACGTGGTCGAGCCTTCGGTGGAGCAAACGGTCGAGATCCTGAAAGGCCTGAAGACGCGCTTCGAGGAACACCACAGCGTGAAGTACGCCGTGGGCGCGCTGCAGGCAGCGGCCGAGTTGTCGGCCAAGTACATCAACGACCGCCACCTGCCCGACAAGGCCATCGACGTCATCGACGAAGCCGGTGCAGCGCAACGCATCCTGCCGGCCAACAAGCGCAAGAAGACCATCACCCGTAACGAGGTGGAAGAGATCGTGGCGAAGATCGCGCGCATACCGCCGCAGTCGGTGTCCAACGACGACCGCGGCAAGCTCAGGACGCTGGACCGCGACCTCAAGAGCGTCGTCTATGGGCAGGATCCGGCCATCGACGCGCTGGCTGCGGCCATCAAGATGGCGCGCAGCGGCCTGGGCAAGCCCGACAAGCCCATCGGCAGCTTCCTCTTCAGCGGCCCCACGGGCGTGGGCAAGACCGAGGTGGCCAAGCAACTGGCCTACGTGCTGGGCATCGAGCTCATCCGCTTCGACATGTCGGAGTACATGGAACGCCATGCGGTCAGCCGCCTGATCGGCGCGCCCCCGGGCTATGTCGGTTTCGACCAGGGCGGTTTGCTGACCGAGGCCGTGACGAAGAAGCCGCATTCGGTGCTGCTGCTCGACGAAATCGAGAAAGCGCACCCGGATGTGTTCAACGTGCTGCTGCAGGTGATGGACCACGGCACGTTGACCGACAACAACGGGCGCAAGGCCGACTTCCGCAGCGTCATCATCGTCATGACCACCAATGCCGGTGCAGAGACGATGAACAAGTCGACCATCGGCTTCACCAACAGCCGCCAACAGGGCGACGAGATGGGTGACATCAAGCGCCTGTTCACACCAGAATTCCGCAACCGGCTCGACGCCATCGTCAGCTTCCGGGCGCTGGATCAGGAAATCATCCTGCGCGTGGTCGACAAGTTCTTGCTGCAGCTGGAAAGCCAGCTTACAGAGAAGAAGGTCGAGGTCACTTTCACGGACGCTTTGCGCAAGCAACTGGGTGAACGCGGGTTTGATCCGCTGATGGGCGCACGGCCGATGCAGCGCCTGATCCAGGACACGATTCGCCGCGCGCTGGCCGACGAGTTGCTGTTCGGCCGCCTGGTCGATGGCGGGCGCCTGACGGTGGACGTGGACGACAAGGGCGAAGTACAGCTGGACATCCAGCCGCCCAAACGCAGCGACAAGCCACGCACGGAAACCACCGTGGCCTGATTTCGCAGGCGATCTGACGAATCAGCCTCTACGTGAGGCTGTTTCTTTTTGCGGGTCTTGTCCGTAAAAGCGCTGGAACAGCGCGTAGAGCGCCGGGTGTGCCTGCAGCAGCAGCGCAGGATTGACGAAGAAGGCCTCGCTGGCCACAGCGAAGAACTCTTCGACGGCTGTGGCGCCGTAGGGGTCGAGCAGGGTGTCGGTAGACGCTGCTTCAGCCGCTTCCACCTGACCTGCGAAGGCCTCGAACTCGGCTTGCAAGGTGGTCAACCAAACGCCACGTGTCAGCTCTGGCGGCAACAGAGGCACGCCATCGGCCTGCCCGTCAGCCATGTCCAGCACATGGGCAAATTCGTGGATGACGACGTTGTAGCCCTGGGCCGCCATGGGCCCGGCTGCACGCACGTCTTGCCAGGACAGCATCACCGGGCCGCCTTCCATGGCCTCACCGGCCAGTACTTCATCAAACGCATGAACCAGTCCGTCTTCGCCTGTCACTTCGCGCCGGGCCATCACCTGCCCTGGGTGGACGACGATGCCGACGAAGCCGTCGTAACGGTCCAGCCCCAGGCGCAACACCGGCAGCACCGCCTGCGCCGCAATCGCCACGACCATGGCATCGGTCAAGCGCAGGCCGCCGGCGGCGTCGAATTCCTTGCGGTCCAGGAACAGGCTGGTCAAGCGCTTCAGCTCTGTGGCTTCGGCGGGGTCAAGGCGGCGCAGAAAGGGGTAACGCACGAGCGTGCGCTTCCACAGGTCGGCAGGGATCTCGCGGCGGGCGATGGCGGCGTCATCGCGCCGCGTCTGCCAGCGCTGCAAAATATCGCGCAGCATGCTGTTCAGCCCTGCCTCGTCAGGTCGTGGCCGCGACTGGCGCCAACCGCATGAAGCCGTCGCGGCTGAGGCGCAGCACTTCGGCGCGATCGCCGGTGTCCAGGTCCCAATCGCTGAGCACATGGCGCTTGAAGCCGGGCGCCATGCCGTTGCTGCCAGGGCGGTGGGTGTGCCCATGCACCAATTCGGCCGTGCCCATGGCGTGCATCCAGCGCACGGCTTCACCGGCATCGACATCGACGTCCTCGTCGCCGTCGAAGCGTTGGCGCGACTGGCTGGCCTGGCGCATCTGCGCGGCAATGGTCAAGCGCTCGGTCAAAGGCTGCGCCAGAAAGCGCTGCTGCCAGGCAGGGCTGCGAACCTCGGCGCGAAAGGCCTGGTAGGGCAGATCGTCCAGGCACAGCGCATCACCATGGCTGAGCAGCACACGCTGTCCCCAGGTCAGCAGCACCGTGGGGTCGGGCAGCGCCATCGCACCGCAGGCACGTACCATGGCCGCGCCCAGCAAAAAATCGCGGTTGCCGACCATCAGCCCGACGACGCGCCGGGTCGATGCTTCGGCTATGGCATCGACGCAACTCGCTTCAAAGCTGCGGTGCCGCGCGTCGTCACCGACCCAGACCTCGAAGATGTCACCGAGCACGAAAACAGCGTCGGCCGGCGTGTGCAGCAGATGGCTGGAGAAAGCCTCGAAGGTGCGCGGCATGCTTTCGCACAAATGCAGGTCGGAGATGAAATCAACCGCCTGCCAGTGCACAGGTGCCGTGAACTCGAAGAAGGCCGGCAGCGGACGCGCTGCCACGCCCTGGGTGCCCGCCATCGGAGTCGTTAATCGACGAGCGCGACGCGCTCGATGATCAGGTCTCCCAGCGGCACGTCGTCGTGCCCGCCCTTGCGGCCGGTCTTCACGCTTTCCATGGCATCGACGACTTCGGTGCCTTCGACCACGCGGCCGAAAACAGCATAGCCCCAGCCTTGCGCGTTTTCGGCGCGAAAGTCGAGGAAGGCGTTGTCAGCGGCATTGATGAAGAACTGCGCCGTCGCCGAATGCGGGTCGTTGGTGCGCGCCATGGCCAGCGTGTACTTCTTGTTCTTCACGCCGTTGTTGGCTTCATTACCGATGGGCGCCAGCGTGCCCTTTTGCTTCATGCCGGGCTCGAAGCCGCCGCCTTGCACCATGAAGCCTTTGATGACGCGGTGGAACACGGTATTGTCGAAGTGCCCGGTGGCAACATAAGCCAGAAAGTTGGCCACGCTCTTGGGTGCCTTCTCGTCGTCGAGTTCGATGCGCAGCTTGCCGGCACTGGTGTGCATTTCTACGGTCTTGGTCATGTCATTTCTCCAGAGTAGCTTTGAGGATGACCACCGGTATGGTGGGCACGTTTTGATGCGGGCCGCGCGCTTGGGTGGGCAGCAGCCGAATCTTGTCCACCACGTCCATGCCTTCAACGACGCGACCGAACACGGCATAGCCTTCGCCGTCGCGCGAATTGGCTTGGTCGAGCATGGCGTTGTCGGCGACGTTGATGAAGAACTGCGAGGTCGCTGAACTGGGCACCGAAGTGCGCGCCATGGCCACGGTGCCCTTCTCGTTCTTCAACCCATTGCGGCTTTCCAGCGGGATGGGTGGGCGCGTGGCCTTCTCGCTCATGTCCGGCTTCATGCCGCCGCCCTGGATCATGAAACCGTCGATGACGCGGTGAAAGATCAGGCCGTCGAAGTGCTTGGCTTTGACGTACTGCACAAAGTTTTCCACCGTCTTGGGCGCCTTCTCGCGGTCGAGCGCGAGCACGATGTCGCCTTGACTGGTGTTCAGGCGCACGGTATCTGCCACGGCTGGCAGGCAAACCAGCGCGGCAAGCGCCAGAAGCAGCGGGCTGGCCAAGGTGCGGGCAATGTGATTCATGGTTGTCAAAGCGCGGGGCGCGCATGTCGAAAGCGGCGGGGAACAGCAGTCTAGCGGCCTGGCAATGCCAGCAGCGCGCGGGCGCCTTCCAGCCTGCGGAGCACCTGCGGATCCGGCGTCACCGATGAAGCTTGCGCCACCTTCTCCCAGGTCTCCCAGGATTGCACGGCTAGCAGCAGATACACCTCGCCCAGATTGGCGCGCGCTGCGCGGTGCTGCGGGTCGGCACGCAGGGCTTCTTGCAAGCTGAGCATGGCACTTTCGAGCAGGCCGGCGCGCGCCTGCAACAACCCGATGTTGTTCAACGGCTCAGGCAGTTCGGGGTAGGACTGATGCAGCAGTCGAAAGATAGCCAGTGCCTGCGCGTCCTGGCCCAGGTCCATGCGCACCACGCCCAGCAGAAAGCGCAGTTGCGCGTTTTCCGGCTCTTGCACCAGGCCTCGCTGCACGGCGGCCAGGGCTGCGTTGGCGTCGCCACGCGCCAGCGCCGCACGTGCTGCGTCCGTCTCGGCAGCCTGCGCCAAGCCGCAAACCAGCAGCACCGAGGCGAACAGGCGGATCAACGAACGCGGCATCGGCACAGGTACGGGCACGGTTACGGATAGAGGCACTGAATAGGGGGTCGGAAGCAGAAATAGCCGCCGCTATACTGAATTTCATTCTATCGGCGCGCGCCTCCACTGGCCCGCCACAGCCCTTTTTCTCAAGCCCCGCGGCATGACGCTACGCATCCACAACACCCTGACGCGCCGGCTCGAGGACTTCAGCTCCATCGAACCAGGCCACGTGCGCATGTACGTTTGCGGCATCACGGTCTACGACCTTTGCCACCTGGGCCACGCCCGCATGATGCTGGCCTTCGACCTGGTTTACCGCTGGCTGCTGGCCAGCGGCTGGCGCGTGACCTACGTGCGCAACATCACCGATATCGAAGACAAGATCATCAAGCGGGCGCTGGAACGCGGCCTGACGATTCGCGCGCTGACCGACGAGATGATCAGCGCCATGCACCGTGACCTCGCCGCTCTAAGCGTGAGCGAGCCTACGCACGAGCCGCGCGCCACCGACTATGTGCCGCAAATGCAGGCCCTGATCGGGCAGCTACAAGCCAAGGGGCTGGCCTATCAGTCCGAAGGCGGCGACGTGAACTACGCCGTGCGGCGCTTTGTCGGCTACGGCAAGCTCAGCGGCAAGTCGCTGGACGAACTTCGCGCCGGCGAACGCGTGGCCGTTGCCGAGGACAAACAAGACCCGCTGGACTTCGTACTGTGGAAACGCGCCAAGCCGGGCGAGCCCGATGAAGCGCAATGGGACAGTCCCTGGGGCGTCGGCAGGCCGGGCTGGCACATTGAATGCTCAGCCATGAGTTGCGCCCTGCTGGGTGAACCTTTCGACATCCACGGCGGCGGCATGGACCTGCAGTTCCCGCACCACGAAAACGAGATCGCGCAGAGCGAAGGTGCGCAAGACACAAGCGCACGCGAACGCGAAGGCGAAGGCGGCTCGACTTTCGTGCGCACCTGGATGCACAACGGTTTCCTCAACGTCGACGACACCAAGATGTCGAAGTCGCTGGGCAACTTCTTCACCATCGCCGACGTACTGAAGCAGTTCGATGGCGAAACCATCCGCTTCTTTATGCTGCGCACGCATTACCGCAGCCCTTTCAATTTCAGCGATGCGGCGCTGCAAGAAACGCGCACGTCACTCAAGCGGCTGTACACCGCGTTGCAGTCTGCAGGCGAGCCCGCGCAGACCGCCAGCATCGACTGGCAAGAGCCTCGCGCTGCGGCCTTCAAAGCCGCGATGGACGACGACTTCAACGCACCCGGCGCGGTGGCCGTGCTCTTCGATCTGGCTGGCAGCATCAACCGCGGGCAGGCCGCAGACGCGGGTCTGCTGAAAGCTCTGGGCGGAGTGCTGGGCATGCTGCAGCAGGCACCGCAGGCCTATTTGCAGGGCGGTGCGGCGCTGGGGGAGGACGACATCCTGGCGCGCATTGCGCAGCGCAGCGCCGCCAAGGCCGCACGCGACTTTGCCGGCGCCGACCGCATCCGCGAAGAGTTGCTGGCGCAGGGCATCGTGCTCAAAGACTCGCCCCAGGGCACGACTTGGGTGAAGGCTTGAAGCTGCAGAAACTGCCTCTGGCACTGCCGGAAGCCCCAGCGCAGCCGCCCGAGCGGGCCATGGTCAGCACCCATGTCGCTCCCCATGTCACGCCCAGCTATTGGGATGAGGCCTGCCGCCACCTGGCGCGGCGCGATCGCGTGCTGAAAAAGCTGATTCCGAGCCTGGGCGTGTCGCGACTGACCAGCCGGGGGGACGCTTTCACCACGCTGGCACGCAGCATCGTCGGCCAACAAATCTCAGTGAAGGCAGCACAGGCCGTCTGGGACCGCTTCATAGCGCTGGCCGCACCCACGCTATCTGGCTTGCGCGCCACTGAAGTGCGCGTGCTGGAGGTCACGCGCATGCGTGAGGCGGGCTTGTCAGCACGCAAATGCGAATACCTGCTGGACCTGGCGCACCACTTCGCCGAAGAGCGCGTGCAAGAAGCCGATTGGCAGACGATGGACGACGAAACCATCATCAGTGAACTGGTGGCCATCCGCGGCATCGGCCGCTGGACGGCAGAGATGTTCCTCATCTTCCACTTGATGCGGCCCAATGTGATGCCGCTGGACGACTTGGGTTTGATCAAGGGCATCAGCATGAACTACTTCAGCGGCGAGCCCGTTTCTCGCGCAGAAGCGCGTGAAGTGGGCGAAGCCTGGGCCCCTTTCCGTTCGGTGGCCACTTGGTATATTTGGCGCAGCCTGGACCCGGTACCCGTGAACTACTGATAGGCGCAATGAGCAAAAGACACTTCCTCGAGTTCGAGCAACCGATCGCAGAACTCGAATCCAAGATCGACGAACTACGCTACGTGCAGAACGAATCGGCTGTAGACATCTCCGACGAGATCGTGCGCTTGTCGGCCAAGAGTCAGCAACTGACGCGCGACATCTACGCCAATCTGACGCCCTGGCAGGTCACGCAGATCGCTCGCCACGCGCAGCGCCCCTACACGCTGGACTATGTGAACGAAATCTTCACGGAATTCCAGGAGCTGCATGGCGACCGTCACTACGCCGACGATCTTTCCATCGTCGGTGGCCTGGCGCGCTTCAACGGACAGGCCTGCATGGTGCTGGGCCACCAGAAGGGCCGCGACACGAAAGAGCGCACGCTGCGTAATTTCGGCATGAGCCGGCCCGAGGGCTATCGCAAGGCCTTGCGCCTGATGAAGCTGGCCGAAAAATTCGGCCTGCCGGTATTCACATTCGTCGATACGCCTGGCGCCTACCCCGGCATCGGTGCCGAAGAGCGCGGGCAATCAGAAGCCATCGGCCGCAACATCTACGAGATGGCGCAACTGGAAGTGCCCATCGTCAGCACCATCATTGGCGAAGGCGGCAGCGGCGGTGCGCTGGCCATCAGCGTGGCCGACCAGGTGTTGATGCTGCAGTACAGCGTGTATTCCGTCATCTCGCCCGAAGGCTGCGCCTCGATCCTCTGGAAAACATCAGAGCGGGCTTCAGAAGCGGCCGAGGCGCTAGGCATCACCGCGCATCGGCTGAAGGCGCTGGGCGTGGTCGATAAGATCGTCAGCGAACCCGTGGGCGGAGCGCACCGCGACATTCCCTGGATGGCCGCGCAACTGAAGCGCGGCTTGGCTGAAGCGCTGCGACAGAGCGCCGACCTGAAGTCCGAGGCGCTGCTGCAGCGGCGCTACGAACGGCTGCGCGCCTACGGCCGCTTCACCGACACCAAGGAACGATAACTTGCAGCTCGTCGCGGTGGCCGCCAGCGGCGGCCGCGACTCGACAGCCCTGCTGCATTGCACGCTGCGCATGGCGCGGCCGCTGGGTCTGCGCGTTGTTGCGCTGCATGTGCATCATGGCTTGCAGCCAGAGGCCGACGATTGGCTGGCACAGATCAAGCGCCAGTGCCACCGCTGGGGCGCTGCCTTTGCATCACACCGCCTGGCAGGCCCGCCGGCTGCAGGCGAAAGCGTGGAGGCCTGGGCGCGGCGTGAACGCTATGCCGCGTTGGCTGCCATGGCACAAGACGCAGGCGCGCCGCTGGTGCTGCTGGCCCATCACCGACGCGACCAGGCAGAAACCTGGCTGCTGCAAGCCCTGCGCGGCGGCGGCCCGGCCGGACTTTCCGCGATGCCGCAAAGGGCGCAGCACCACGGGCTGCACTGGGCGCGGCCCTGGCTGGACCGGCCGCGCAGCGAGATCGACGCTTATGTGCGCCGTTACCGGCTTCAAGCGATAGAAGACGCCAGCAATGCCGACCCGCGATTTGCTCGCAGCCGCTTGCGGCAGCAGGTCTGGCCGGCCTTGCAAGCGGCATTTGCGGATGTTGAGACCAGCTTGGCGCAAAGTAGCAGGCGCGCTCAGGAGGCTGCTGCGCTGGCTGCAGAGATGGCGAAGGCCGACGGCGAAAACTGTTGCACAAAAGCTGCGTTGCACGTCGTGCCGTGGCTGGCCCTGAGCGCGGCGCGGCGAGCCAATCTGCTGCGCGCCTGGCTCGTTTCAGTGTGCCCAGACGGCGCACCTGAAACGCTGGTGCAACGTCTGCAGCAAGAGTTGCCCCGTTGTCAGCAAGGGCGCTTCCCGGCGCCTGGCGGTGAACTGCACCTGTACCGTGGCGTGCTGCGTTGGGCCGCGCCACCGGTCGTATTTCTTGCCCCAGCCTCTGTTCATCTGAACCTGGCCAACGCAGGCGTCTATGCCCTGCCCGGCTGGCCAGGCGAACTGCAGGTGCAGGCCTGTAGCGAAGGCGGTGTGCGGGCAGGATTGCTGCAACAGGTGCAAGCCGCTGCACGCCAGGGTGGTGAGCAGTTTCAACGCAGCCCCAACACGCCGCCGCGCAGCCTGAAGAAGGCCGCGCAATTCGATGCGGTGCCGGCCTGGCGACGCGAAGGCCCTTTGCTGCACACGGCCCGCGGCGACCTGCTGTTCGTATCCTGGCTGGGCGTGGACGCGCGCTGCCTGGCAGAGACAGGCACACCGCAATTCTGTCTGCGCTGGTTGTCGGCCCTCTAGAATTCAGGGTTTGTCCGTTCAGATCCTCCACACCCGATGGCCTTGATCGTCCACAAGTACGGCGGCACCTCGATGGGCTCGACCGAGCGCATCCGCAGCGTGGCGCAACGCGTCGCCAAATGGGTGCGTGCCGGCCATCAGCTGGTGGTTGTTCCTTCGGCGATGGGCGGCGAGACCAACCGCCTCCTCGGCCTGGCCAAGGAATTGCTGCCACCAGGAGCGAAAGCCGACAGCCCGGCGGCACTGCGTGAATTGGACGCCATCGCGGCCACGGGCGAACAGGTCTCCGTAGGCTTGCTCTCGCTGGCGCTTCAGTCACAAGGCCTGCAAGCCGTGAGCTATGGCGGCTGGCAAGTGCCCATCCGCACGGATTCCGCCTACACCAAGGCGCGCATCACCAGCATCGACGATGCCCGCGTACGTGCCGATCTGGCGGCCGGCAAGGTCGTGGTCATCACCGGCTTTCAGGGCATGGACGAGGCGGGTCATGTCACCACCTTGGGCCGGGGCGGCAGCGATACCTCGGCCGTGGCAGTGGCCGCGGCGCTGAAAGCCGACGAATGCATGATCTACACCGACGTGGACGGCGTCTACACGACCGACCCGCGTATCGTGCCCGAGGCGCGCCGCCTTTCCAGCATCAGCTTCGAGGAGATGCTGGAAATGGCCAGCCTGGGCAGCAAGGTGCTGCAGATCCGGTCGGTCGAATTCGCGGGCAAGTACCGTGTGCCCCTGCGTGTGCTCAGCAGCTTCACGCCCTGGGACATGCCGCTGGAAGAAGAGGTCCGTTCGGGCACGCTGATCACGTTTGAAGAGGACGAGAAAATGGAACAAGCCGTCGTAGCCGGGATCGCCTTCAATCGCGACGAGGCCAAGATCAGTGTCATCGGTGTGCCCGACAAGCCAGGCATCGCGCATCAGATCCTGGGGCCGGTGGCGGCGGCCAACATCGACATCGACGTCATCATCCAGAACATGTCGCACAGCGGGCGCACGGACTTTTCTTTCACCGTGCACCGCAACGACTACGTGCGCACGATGGACGTGCTGAAAATCCATGTGCTGCCCGACCTGGGTGCTACAGACGTGCAGGGCGACGCCAAGATCTGCAAGGTATCCATCGTGGGCATCGGCATGCGCAGCCATGTGGGCGTGGCCAGCCGCATGTTCCGCACCCTGTCCGAGGAAGGCATCAACATCCAGATGATCACCACCAGCGAGATCAAAACCAGCGTGGTGATTGACGAAAAGTACATGGAGCTGGCTGTGCGTGCCTTGCACAAAGCCTTCGATCTGGACCAGCCTGCGGCTTTGGGTACAGCGGTTCGCTCTCAAAGCGGCCCGGAAAGTGCGCCACAAGCAGGCTAGAATCTTTGTTCTTCGCCGGAGTCGTGACCGAGTGGCCGAAGGTGCTCCCCTGCTAAGGGAGTATGTGGCTTAAAACCGCATCAAGGGTTCGAATCCCTTCGACTCCGCCATAACGCAAAGAGACAGGCCCCCTGACGCAGAGTCAGGGGGCCTTTTTCATGGCCGTGCCGCGCGGCACACTCCAGTTGCCCCTCAGCGCTTGTGGTGTGAAGGCGCAAGTTTGTAGACCGGTGTCACCAGCCCTTCAAGGCGCGCCTTGAGCTGCAGCGCAAGGAACTCTGAGTAATGTCGGCTCTGGTGCAGGTTGCCGCCGTGAAACCACAGGTGCGGCACTTGAGTGGGCTTCCACATGTTGCGCAACTCGCCTTCCCAGGGGCCCGGGTCTTTGGGCGTGTCGCTGCCCAAACCCCAAACCTTGCCGACCTTGTCGGCGACCTCAGGTGAGATCAGGTCTGCCAGCCAGCCGTTCATCGAGTCGTAGCCCGTGGCATAGACGATCAGGTCGGCCGGCAGCTCGGTGCCATCCGACAAGCTCACCGAATGCGCATTGATGCGTTCGACATCGACGCGGCTCTTCAGCTTGACACTGCCATTGGCCACCAGTTCTGATGCGCCGACATCGATGTAGTAGCCCGAGCCGCGACGCAGATACTTCATGAACAGCCCCGAGCCGTCGACGCCGAAATCCAGCATGAAGCCGGCTTGTTCCAGTCGCGAATAAAGGTCGGCGTCGCGCGCTTTCATCGCGTCATAAACCGGCACCTGCATCGGCGCCATGATCTTGTAGGGAATGGACGCGAAGATCAGGTCTGCCATGTTGGTAGTGACGCCTGACTTCACCGCACTCTCTGAATACAGCCCGCCCAGCGCCAGTTCCATCAACGAATCCGACGGCGCGATGTGGGTTGAACTGCGCTGCACCATCGTCACGTCGGCGCCGTGCTCCCACAGAGCAGCGCAGATATCGTGCGCCGAGTTGTTGGAGCCGATGACCACGCACTTCTTGCCGCCGTACGACTCGGGCCCGGGGTGCTGGCTGGAATGCTGCTGCTCACCTTGGAAGGCGTCGGCGCCGGCAAACTTCGGCACGTTGGGATGGCCCGAGACACCGAGCGCAAACACCAGTTCCTTGGGTCGCAGGGTGATGTCCTTGCCTTCGCGCTCGACCACTACTTCCCAGGTCTGCGTGGCATCGTCGAAGTGGGCGCTTTTGGCCGTGGTGCTGCCCCAGTAGTTCAGCTCCATCACCTTGGTATACATCTCCAGCCAGTCGCCAAGCTTGTCTTTCGGCGCGAACACCGGCCAGTCGTCTGGGAACGGCAGATAGGGCATGTGGTCGTACCAAACCGGGTCGTGCAGGCACAAGCTCTTGTAGCGCTTGCGCCAGCTGTCGCCGGGCTTGGCGTTCTTCTCGACGATGATGGCCGGCACGCCGAGTCGGCGCAGCCTCGCGCCCAGTGCAATGCCACCCTGCCCGCCGCCGATGATCACCACATGCGGCTGTTCGCTGATGCCCAGCGTGGCGAGCTCGTGTTCGCGTTCCTCCAGCCAGGTCTTGCGGCCCGGGTGCACACCGTGTTCGGCGCCCTTGATTCGTTGGCTGCCCGTTCGCTCTTCGAAGCCCTTCAGCGCAGTCATGGTGGTCAGCAGCGTCCAGGCCTTGCCATTTTTCAGGCGCAGGTGGCCGCGGCCGCGGGCGACTGCGGTCTCGAAGGTGAACCAGGCGTCGATCACGCCGTCAACTTCGGTCGCCTGGCCCTCGACAGCAAAAGCCGTGGGCCTCACATCAGTCAGCCGTACCTGCAGCATCTCGCGGATCGCTTCAGGGCCTTCCTGAGTGCAGATATTCCAGGTGAAGGCGACCAGGTCGCGCCAGTAACAATCGGCGTCGAACAAGGCCATCGCGACATCGATGTCGGGCTTGGCTAGCGCGGACTGGAAGTCGGCAAACCAAGCGCTGGCGGCCTGGGTCGGGTGGGAGGACAGGTCGGTCATAGGGGATGTCTCCTGGTGGTGGGCGTGGCGCTGAAGCGCAGCAACGAAGCGCCGCCCATCATTCGCTGGGCAGGGCTGTGGCGGCAGAGCGGTAACCCGAAGACCAGCACCTGCCCACATCTGGCGCACCAGGACTGCCCGGATGCGGTTTCGGAGTGCGCATCGAACACCACAAGGGCATGAAGGCCGCGTTGGAGATCGCCTCGGGTGTCTGGAGGCGCCAGTGTGATCGACTTCGACTCCGCCAGCACAAATGGAAAAAGGCCCCTGATCCACATCATGGGGCCCTTTTTTTCTGGCTGCGTCAAGCCGCTTGGTCGGCGGCAGTTCCCGCTGGGCTGACGGGCGGCTGCTCGATGTCTGGGGAGGCCAGCGGCTTGGGCGCGCACATCTTGCTGCCGTCCCACTGCTGGCCGCACCAGCAGCGGCCCTCGGTGTTGACGATGCACGTGCCGCTGCCACAACAGCGTGGGTCGTTAGTCATTACAGGCTCCCTGGGTCGTTCGTGTGAAGAAAGGATTCGCGACCCGCCGGCGGATAAGGATCGGCGACGAACGCTGGCCCCTTCATCACCATCACCAGCGCGCAGCCGATGGCCACAGTGAATACCAGCGTCCAGTGCAAGATGACCAGCCCGATGCTTTGATAAATAACGAGCAGCAACTTGGGGTCTTCAGCGCCGCCAGACACGCTGGGCACAGCGAACCACGCAACGGCAGCAATCGCCAGCGGCGCTACCGTGCCAGCCAGCAAAATGACGGGCAAGCGTTTCCAGATCGACCATTCGAGGCCCGAAGCACTTCGTTGAGAAGTTTCCAACCGATTCAACCAAGCCATTGACGCTTCCTTTCTCTACCCAAGCCTGTGCCACTGGAAGCATGCAGATGTTCGCTGCCAGACCTTACTTGCCTGAACATTGTGCGCCGCAAAGCGGCAACCGAGGTCATCGCTGCTTGTTACCCTCGGCAAAGTGCACATGAAACCCAATACACCACCACCGCCGACGCCGCCGACGCCGCCCACTCAGCAGCCCGCAGGTGCGCCAGGCGCCGTCACCGACAGCGAACTGATCATCCAGGCGCTGGCCGAAGGGCGCAACAAGCGCGTTCGCAAGTTGCTGGTACGCCTGCACCCGGCCAAGGTCGCAGCCCTGATCGAACGGCTGGACGAGGACCGCCGGGACGCGCTTTGGCAGCAGGTTGACGCTGCACGAGAGGCTTCCGTCCTGCAGCATCTGGGTACAGACGTGCACGAACGTCTGGTCGGCCAAGCCGCCGAAGAAGCAGCCCACCAGCCGCTGGACCCTTCAGACGACCTGCCTGCAGCGGATGGCAAGCGCCAGCGGCGCGCCAGTCATTTGCAGGCCGTGCGGGATGCTTTGGGCGAGGGCCGCCTCAAACGTGTAGGCAAGCTGCTGCAGCGCACCCATCCGGCCAAGGTCGCCGGCTTGCTGGAAGCTTTGCCGCCAGGCGAGCGCCGCGCGGTATGGAGCATGGTGGAAACAGAACGCGCCGGCAAAGTCCTGACCTATCTGCATGAAGAAATTTGTGCATCGCTGGCACAGGACCTGGAGCCCGACGATCTGGCCGCTGCGGTGCAGACCCTGGAACTCGACGATCTGGTGGATTTGATCCAGACCCTGCCTGCGGTATTGGGCGCGCAGCTGATGGCAGCGGCTGACGCTGGCCGCAGGCAGCAACTGGAAGCGCTGCTGGCCTATCCGGAAGACTCCGCCGGGGGTCTGATGAATGCCGACGTGATCCAGGTTCGCGCCGGAGTGCGCATCGGTACCGTCATGCGTTATCTGCGCCTGCTGGAGAACTTGCCGCCGCAAACCGACATGCTGATGGTGGTCGACAGAAAAGGGAATTACCAGGGCGTCCTGCGCCTGAGCTCGCTGGTCACTGCCGAACCCACGGCTCGCGTGTCTGAGGTGATGCACACCGACGTGCAGGGTATTGCGGTGTATGCCCCGGCCATCGAGGTAGCCCATCTGTTCGAGGATCTGGACCTGCTCTCGGCGCCGGTCGTGGACGACGCTGGCCGGCTCATCGGCCGCATCACGGTGGACGATGTGGTGGACCTGATCCGAGAGGACTCCGACCGAACCGTGATGCAGATGGCAGGTCTGAATCAGGATGACGACATGTTCGGGCCTGTTCTGGCGGGTGCTCGTCGCCGCGCGGTGTGGCTGGGCATCAATCTGGCCACGGCTTTTCTGGCGGCATGGGTGATTGGCCTATTTCAGGCGACGCTGCAACAAGTGGTGGCTCTTGCAGTACTGATGCCCATCGTAGCCAGCATGGGGGGCGTAGCAGGTAGTCAGACACTGACCCTGGTCATACGCGGGCTGGCCCTTGGCAATGTTCAGAAGGGCAATGTGCGCCTGCTGCTGACGCGGGAGTTGGGCATCTCTGCCATCAATGGCTTGATCTGGGCAGCCGTGATTTCGCTGTTGGCCGTGGCTTGGTTCGGCAGTTGGCCATTGGGGGCGATCTTGGGCGCAGCGATTTTGATCAATCTACTTTGCGCCGCGATGGCGGGGCTGGGCGTTCCTTTGCTGCTGCACCGCCTGGGTATCGACCCGGCGCTGGCTGGCAGCGTGATCCTCACTACCGTCACCGACGTTGTCGGCTTCTTCGCCTTTCTGGGCCTGGCTGCACTTTGGTTAGCCTGAGCGGAACTCGACAGGAATGAAAAGAGCCCCAACTGAGAACCGTTGGGGCTTGGGATAAAAGTGAGCCGCTGGTCCGGACACCCCTACACAACACCAGGGCAGCGACTGCAGCGAATCAAGCCGCGCGACGGCGCACTGCGTAAGCTGCAAACAGCGCCAGGCCGACCAAGCCATAAGTACTTGGCTCAGGAACGCCCTGCGTGCAACTGCCTGTGCCGATGGCGATGCAAGCGCTGCCGAAGCTGGCCCCCAGAGATTGCCCGCCCAAACCGACCACGTTTCTTTGGAAGTTGATGTCTGGGCCAAAATTGAGGAAGGCGGCGCCGTTGGTCGAGCCAGTGGTGAATTCCAGCGTGAACAACGTAAAGAAGTCGCCTTGCAACGCATTGAGATCTACATCGTCGGCCAGGCTGAAGGCGTTGGCAGCCGCATCGCCAGCCGCAGTACCCATGGTGTCGAAAAACACCACATTTGGGCCGCCCATTAGAGCCTCGGCCTGAAACACAGCCAAGCCGTTCTGGGTCAACAACAGACTGTTGTACAGAACGTTCAAATCAAACGCACTGACGATTTGTTCGACGGGCGAAGCGCTCAGCCCGCTGACACCCACGTTGACGGTCACGACCTGGCCGAATCCTGCGCTCGTCACGCTCGGCGTGATCATGAGCACTGGCGCGGCAGTGGCAGCAACAGAACAAAAGGTCAGCGCAGCTGTTGCGAGATGTGCGAACTTCATGAGGCTTGCTCCAGAAATTGAGAAGTGGGTCGGGCGGTTCAGGGCGCGCAGTTGGGCTTGGTGCACTGCAGTGTGCACTGCCGTACGTCTGTCATGGTGATCAGGCCGTCGCCGTTGGCATCACGGGGATCGCCGACGGTGGGCGTCTGGCCAATGCCGGCGCGGACCAGCGCAGCGTCATTGCGATCGATGCTGCCGTTTCGGTCTACGTCGCAGCGTGCGAATGCTGGCGTCCACAGGTTGGTGCCCGAACTGTTGAGCGTACCGACACTGCCCACGATCGTGTCCAAGCCCGGGTTGGTGCCAACAAAGCAGTACTGCGCGATGCCATTGGCTGCGGTATTGACGAAACTGGTGCGCGGATTGGCGCCAGTCACGCTGAAGTCGACTCGAACTCCGGGAACACCCACATTGCCAGATGTAGACAGCTTGGCGTCAACGCAATGCTGGGTGTTGACAGGGCGCATTGACGTTTTGGGAGTCAGATCAAGAAACTGCGCTGTGGCCACTGGCGAAAGCGACTGTCCACCGGGATAGCCGTAAGAATCAGCATTGGCAAAGCCGTAAACGAAGATGCCAAAGGGATCCGAGCCTGCGACAGTATGCGAACCAAGGGAAACAAGAAGTTTCGCACCCGAGAAACTGCTACCGGGTATGGCTGTGAAACTGGCGGCAGGCACCGCGGCGCCATCAAGTCTGATGCTACCGATGCTGGACGTAGGCACAACGACATTGATGTAGTTAATGCCGAAACCACTGGCCGGTGTCGTGACGGTATACCCGGCCAAAAACTGCTCAAACGGCGGGATCAGCATCATAAATGGATCAGATGTGATGCCGTCAAAAGTAGTGCTGTTCGAGTACTGAGCGACCAGTACAGGTTCTGTTGCCGTGATGGTGGTTGCCGTCGTGATGATGCGCTCGTGCAGTTGACCGCGCTGTAAAGTCGCCACCAGAGCACCACCGATGAAGACTTGCGTGTTGTTTGTGCCGGCCAGAATCCGCCACGTATCACCGTTGAGGCGAGTGGCCAATGGCAGCGTGACGAAGGACTTGCCCCAAGTGTCGGTCGACGGCAACTGCTCGACAAGGTGGTCGCAAGCCAAGGCTCCTGCTGGGATGTTGGCGCACTGGTGACTACCGAAGACGGCGATCGGCTTGGTCGCCGAAACGAGAGTTCCGCTCAGGTCGGCGGGCGAGGCGCCTGAGCTGCGCAATTGATAGGTTTGCCCCTGATTGAGGATGATCGAGTAGGGCACCCCTGCAACACGACCCAATCCCGCCAGTGCTGTGGGAGTGATCGTGACCTGTGTTTCATTCTGGGTCGCAACGATGCCCATCTGAGTGCCGTTCACGACATTCACGTTTCTGTACGTCAAATTGATGTATTGGGTGCCTAGGATATCCACAGGCAGACCGAGGAAAGCATCGGTGGTGTTGGCGCGTTGGTTCAGGCCATAAACGGTGACTTCAGCATCCGCGATGACGCGGACACCCTTGTTCTCAATGTTGTCGGCGCCTGAAGCTGGAGTTCCCGATGGCAAAACGACCGATGTGACTGTGCCAGGGGTGACTGAAAATGTCCGTGTGAAGCTTAAACCCGGGATCGACACCGTGCCAGTCGTGGCGATATCGCCCGTGATGAACAGCGTCACCGTTGGGATGGTCAAGTTCTCGTTGAACATCAACCAGAACTCGGTTCCCTTGCTGTCTGGCGCAGCCCGCGCTGGACCGACGGCCGCCAGCAGCAGCGCCATGCCCAGCACCAGAATCATAAACAGGCGTTGCAATACAGGTAACCGCCCAGATGAGACATAAGCAATCGGATGACGCATGACTTCCTCCCTTGGTTTGTTTAGTTCTGCTGCAAGGCATGTCCCATGCCAGAGCACTCGATACCCAAATAAATCAATTTTCCGCGTGACCGCCAAAAGTAGCTCAAATATTTCTGCCAACCAAAAATTGCTGAGGTGTCTCTTTAGGTAAAGCTTTCAAGCTAGGCAAGTCCATAGTGCATGTTCTAAGACGCGTTTCCTGTTGTGAGATATGCTTCCATAAGCACTGCTGTGAGCCTATCCCCTGTAGTAGCGACCCTGAACCCCTAGGTTCGACACCCCTTCGCAATTCCGCGTGCGTTCCAACCGTCAATGACTAATAAAATCAAAGACTTAGCTCCGGCATCAACAACTTCACGTACTGGAAACTACTGTCCGGATAACCTGACTGGCCCTTGGCGTCGTACGGGAATTGGACGCAGTTGATCGCGGCGCGGCTACGAGCTGTGAAGCAACGTCAAAGTAGGACGCTGTTCAAAGATTGGCCTTGGCTTGCAGGCCTGATTTAGAGTGTTCGCGTGCTGCAGCGCAAGCGCGAAGAGGTCAATGGCGTTGCCAGGGCCGCAACCGATGTGGAAACTTTGACACAGGCTTTTCCAGGAACGCGAGCAAACACGCGGGGACGCTGCTATCAGACGAAAAAAAGCCCCAACTGCGAACAGTTGGGGCTTCCATGCTGGTGGAACCGGGGGGAATCGAACCCCCGTCCGCAAGCCATCGCCGATTGGTTCTACATGCTTAGCTGACTGATTTGGATTTAAGGTCTCCTGTCGCGCAGCAGCACGCTACCTGAGCCCCGAGTCATTTGGTTTTAGGCCTGCCGCGAATGACACGTGGCAGGACGAGCCAATGTGAATGACCTCGCAGTCCTTGAGTTTTACCCCTTAGACCCAGCCCATCGGCCAACTGTTGCGAGGCTCACCGGTTTTAAGCGGCGAGGGCGTACGTTTGATCGTTCGCAGTTACTTTGTTTCCA
>JBBQXN010000057.1:0-21398 GCA_038209585.1 Burkholderiales bacterium | reverse complement strand
GCTACACCGACGAGCGGCCGGTGGGCGTGGTGCCGCCAGGCTTCAACCCCGACGTGGCCAGCTACACCACCTGGGGCATCTCGGGCACCTACACCGGCTTCAAGAACCTGACGCTGACGGCCGGCGTGAAGAACCTGTTCGACCGCGACCCACCCTTCACCGCGCACAACCTGGACTTCGCCGCCGGCGCCGGCTGGGACCCGCGCGTGGCCGACGCGCGTGGCCGCGCCTACTCGCTGCGGGTGAACTACAAGTTCTTCTGAGCGTGTGACCGCCCGGCGCTGACAGACAAGGGCCTCCACGGAGGCCCTTTTTTGATGGCACTGCGCGGCCTACCCTCTGCATTGCCCTGACCCACCCCTTGCCTTGTTCACCCTGCTGCTGAAAAAACTCGCCACGCTGGTGCCGACCCTGCTCGGCGTCACGCTGGCCGCGTTCGCGCTGATCCGGCTGGTGCCGGGCGACCCGATCGAAATCATGGTCGGCGAGCGCCGCCTCGACCCGGCAGCGCATGCGGCACTGATGCAGCAGATGGGCCTGGACCAGCCGCTGCCCACGCAGTACCTGCGTTATGTCGGCCAGCTGCTGCACGGTGACCTGGGCAACAGCCTGGTGACACGCGAGCCGGTGGCCACCGAATTTGCCGCGCTGTTCCCGGCCACGGTGGAGCTCGCCGGCTGCGCACTGCTGCTGGCGCTGGTGGTCGGCCTCACGCTGGGCGTGGCGGCAGCGCTGCGGCGCGGCGCCTGGCTGGACCAGGCGGTGATGGCGCTGGCCACCGTGGGCAACAGCATGCCGGTGTTCTGGTGGGGGCTGATCCTCATCATGTGGTGCAGTGTCGGGCTGGAATGGACGCCGGTGTCGGGCCGCATCGGCATCGAATACGACGTCGACCCGGTCACCGGCTTCATGCTGCTCGACGCCGCGCTGGCCGACTGGCGCGGACAGGAAAGCGGCGCGCTGGCCTCCGCCGCGCTGCACCTGGTGCTGCCGGCGCTGGTGCTGGGCACGGTGCCGATGGCCACCATCGCGCGCATGACACGCAGTGCCATGCTGGAAGTGCTGCGCGAGGACTACATGCGCACCGCACGGGCCAAGGGCCTGAGTCCGGCGCGGGTGGTGCTGCACCACGGCCTGCGCAACGCGCTGATCCCGGTCGTCACCGTGCTCGGCCTGCAGGTGGGCTCGCTGCTGGGCGGTGCGGTGCTGAGCGCGACCATCTTTTCGTGGCCGGGCATCGGCAAGTGGCTGATCGACGCCATCGGCCGCCGCGACTACCCGGTGGTGCAGGCCGGCATTCTGGTGTCGGCACTGGTCTTCATCGCGGTCAATCTGCTGGTGGACCTGCTGTACGGCGTGCTGAACCCGCGGCTGCGGGTGCAGCACTGACAGCATGGCCGTCATGGCCGTCGTTGCTGGCAAAGAAGAAACTTGCGCAACTCCCAACGGATTCATTGCAGCCCATGGCGACCTTGACCATCCGCGACCTTGAACATCCACGACCTCGACGACAGCCTGAAGCAAGCCATGCGCGTGCGCGCCGCTCTGCAGGGCCGCAGCATGGAAGGAAAAGCACGGCGAATCTCGGGGCAGGCATTGCGCAAGGAGGCTGATGAGCCCGATCTGGCGGCTCGAGTCCGCGCCCGTTTCAGTGGCGTGGGTGGCGTAGAGCTGGAAATTCCGCCCCGCGAACCCGTGCCGCGCTTGCGACGCGCCGCTGACTTCGCGGGCTGCGGTCTCGTGCGCCAGGCCCCCTGTGCCGCAGCAGGCTGAAGCCCGCATGCAGCAACCCGCTCAGGCTGTCGCAGGCACTGCCCGCAACCCGTCCCAGGGCGAGCCGCCGTCGCCCTGGCGCGCCTTTGTCAGCGCCTTCGCGTCGAACCGCGGCGCCCTGCTGGCCTTTTTCGTTTTCGCCGCCGTGGTGCTGGGCGCCGTCTTCGCGCCCTGGCTGGCACCGCACGACCCGGTGCAGCAGTTCCGCGACCACTTGCTCACGCCGCCGGTGTGGCAGGCCGCAGGCCTGGCGCAGTTTCCGCTGGGCACCGACGAGCTGGGGCGCTGCCTGCTGAGCCGCCTGCTCTTCGGTGCGCGCATTTCCTTGTGGATCGGCCTGGCCGCCGTGCTGCTGGCCCTGGTGCCAGGCGTGGTGCTGGGTCTGCTGGCGGCCTTCTTCACGCGCTGGTTGTCGCCCGTGATCATGCGCGTGATGGACGTCTTGCTGGCCCTGCCCGGGCTGCTGCTGGCCATCTGCGTCATCACCATCCTGGGGCCGGGTCTGGTCAACACGGTGATTGCCATTGCGGTCGGCGCCCTGCCCGGCTATGTGCGCCTGGTGCGCGGCTCGGCATTGACCGAGCTGGCCAAGGACTACGTCACCGCCAGCCGCGTGGCCGGTGCCGGCACCGCGCGCCTGATGTTCGACACCGTGCTGCCCAACTGCCTGGCGCCACTGATCGTGAATGCCACGCTGTCTTTCAGCTCGGCCATCCTGGAAACGGCGGCTTTGGGTTTTCTCGGCTTGGGCGTGCAGGCACCCACGCCCGAGTGGGGCAGCATGCTGAGCGCCGCGCGCGATTACATCGAACGTGCGCCCTGGGTGGTGACGATGCCTGGCCTGACCATCCTGATCACGGTGCTGGCCATCAACCTGATGGGCGATGGGCTGCGTGATGCGCTGGACCCGAAGTTGCGGCAGGCTGCATGAACACGGCCAGGCTGCTGGACATTCGCAATCTGCGCGTGCGCTTCGGCGGCTTCACCGCCGTGGACGGAATCGACCTGACCGTGGCCGCCGGCGAACTGCTGGCCGTGGTGGGCGAATCGGGCAGCGGCAAGAGCGTGTCGATGATGGCTTTGATGGGGTTGATCGACCCACCCGGCGTGGTCACCGCCGAGACCTTGCGCTTCGACGGTCAAGAGCTGCTGGGCATGAAGGCCGCCGCGCGCAGGCGCATCGTCGGCAAAGACATCGCCATGGTGTTTCAAGACGCACAGAACAGCCTGAACCCCAGCATCACCGTGGGCGATCAGGTGCGCGAAGTGCTGGCCGCCCACGTGGGCCTGCGCGGCGCGGCGGCAGACGCGCGCGTGCTGGAACTGTTCGAGCAGGTGGAAATTCCTGCGCCCCGAAGCCGCCTGGAAAACTATCCACACCAGTTGAGCGGCGGCATGAACCAGCGCGTGATGATCGCCATGGCCATGGCCTGCCAGCCGCGCTTGCTGATTGCCGACGAACCCACCACGGCGCTGGACGTGACCATTCAGGCGCAGGTGATCGACCTGCTGGCGCGCTTGCAGCGTGAACAGAAACTGGCCCTGGTACTCATCACCCACGATCTGGCCGTGGTGGCAGAACTGGCCAGCCGCAGCCAGCACCATGTAGCCGTGATGTACGCGGGCCAAGTGGTGGAAGAAGGCCAGGCCGACGCGCTGTTCACGCAGCCCCGCCACCCCTACACCGCTGCGCTTTTGGCTGCACTGCCTGAGCACAGCGCGGGCCAGCGACGGCTGCAGGCCTTGCCCGGCATCGTGCCCGGGCAGTACGACCGGCCCAGCGGCTGCCTGCTGGCGCCGCGCTGCCCGAAAGTGCAGCCACGTTGCCAAACCGAGCGGCCAGCGCTGCTAAGTGGCGTGCGCTGTCACTTTCCGCTTCACGCATGACGGATCTGACCACCGACGAAGCCTCACCGGCCCTGCAAGCCGAGGGCTTGACGCGCCACTACCGCGTCAGCCGTGGCCTGTTTCAGCCGGCAGCCACCGTGCGGGCGCTGAATGGTGTCTCCTTCACCCTGCCGTTGCGCCGCACGCTGGCCGTGGTGGGTGAATCGGGCTGCGGCAAAAGCACGCTGGCGCGCGTGCTGACACTCATCGAGTCGCCCACGGCTGGCACCCTGCGCATCGACGGATCGACACTGGACGAGGTCGACCCGAAGATGCGCCGCATCTTGCGCCGCCGCGTGCAGATGGTGTTTCAGAACCCGTTCGCATCGCTGAACCCGCGCAAGACCATCGGCGCGGCGTTGGCCGAGCCGCTGGCCATTCACCTGCCGTTGTCCAACGCGCAGCGCAGCGAACGTGTGCAGCAGATGCTGCAGCGCGTGGGCCTGCGGCCAGAGCATGCAGCCCGCTACCCGCACATGTTCAGCGGCGGCCAGCGCCAGCGCGTCGCCATTGCGCGGGCCATGATGCTGGGCCCTGCCACCGTGGTGGCTGATGAGCCCACATCGGCGCTGGACGTGAGCATCCAGGCGCAGATCCTCAACCTGTTCATGGACCTGCAGGAAGACACCGGTACGGCCTATGTCTTCATCAGCCACAACCTCTCGGTGGTACAGCATGTGGCGCACGAGGTGCTGGTGATGTACCTGGGCGCGGCTGTTGAACAGGGCCCGAAGGCCGCGGTGCTGGGCCAGCCGTTGCACCCGTACACGCAGGCGCTGCTGGGCGCGGTGCCGGTGCTGGATGCTACGCAGCGGCGCCCGCGCATTCCCCTGGTGGGCGAGCTGCCCAGCCCGCTGGCGCTGCCTGCGGGTTGCAGCTTTCACACACGCTGCCCCTGGGTGCTGCCGCGCTGTCGAGAAGAAGCGCCGCTGCTGCGTGACGTGGGTGGGCGGCGCGTAGCTTGCCACGTGGTGGCGGGCACATAATGACAAGCCGTTTGGCACAGGATCTGCCGTATTGGTCGCCATGAAGAGGCCTCCTCTGTTCTCATCAACGGCTGCCTGGGCTGCCTGGGCTGCCTGGGCCGCCTGGGCCGCCTGGGCCTTCGTGTGGCGCGAGACCTGGCTTCGCGCTTGCTGGAAGAATGCATCCTGCCGTACATGAAGCTGCGCACACTGTCTGAAAGAGACACCGTGCCCGCGCTGTGCGACCGCGCAGCGCGGGCTGCGTGGAGGCGCCATCTGCGACGGGCTGCATTTGTGCGCGGCACGCAAGGCCAGGGCCGATGCCTTCATCACGCTGAACCTGCGCGCCTTTCAGGCGCTGGTTCGGTCAGGCGACCCTTTAGTGCAGGCGCCTTGAGCGGCAGTTGATGCGGCAGCTGATGGAACTGTCAGCAGCGCTGCACGCCGCTGTGATGGCGCAAGATTTCGCCAACACGCCAGACCACTGGCAAGGCGGCCAGCCGCTGGGCCTGCATCCAGCCATCGACCTGGCTGTGGTGGTCTTCGGCCACGGCGCGCCGCGCTGCGCCAATGTGCTGTTTTCGCCTGAGCATCCGAAAGGGCTGCAGGCCACTTTGCCAGACGACTTCAGTGCCTTGCGCTCGCTGCGCTTCGACGGCGATGTGCAAGACGCACAGGGCAGCTCGGCCGCCTGGTTGCCAGGGGCCGACTGGTGCACCTTGCGCTTCACGCCGCTGCACCGCCAGCATGACAGCGCCGCACTGCGGTTCGTCGCCCCCTACCCGGCTTCGCTGCTCAAGCTGATGGTGGCAGTGGGCTTGGGCATGGCTTGCGATCTGGGCCTGTGCGCCTGGCCAGACGCCGTGGAGCCGATGATCACCACCAGCAGCAACGAAGCTACCGACGAATGCGTTGCCCTGCTGCACCAGACAGGTTGGCTCAGCGCTACACATAACGCCTTGAATGCAGGTCTTTCTGTCCACGGTCTGCCCACGCTGCAACTGAACGACACCACAGCCGCCGGCGGCTGGCGCAACGCCGATGGCGCAGGCGTTGGCCACATCCACATGACGGCCTGGGACACCGTGCGCCTGCTGTGGTTGCTGGATGCCGATGCGCCGCCAGCGCCTTGGCTGCCCGCAGCCATGCCGCCATTGCTGCAGCCCGCCACGCGCGATCGTCTGCGCGCCCTTCTGGCAGCGCAGCAACTGAATGAAGTGTTGTCCAGCGGTGGTTTGCGTGGCCAGCCCGGCTGGGTGGCGGGCCTGCCCGATTCGCCCGCTTTTGCACACAAGACCGGCACCACCGACAACTACGCGGCCGACGCCGGCATCGTCCATACCGCGGATGTGCACTACATCGTCGCTGTATTCACCAGCCTGGGCCGGCGTTTTGCCGCCACACCTGCTTGCGCCACGACTTGGCGTTTGCCAGCCCTCGGCGCGGCCGTGCAGGCCGCCACGCAAAGACTTGCATGAAACCTGAACTTGTTTTCGCAGCCGTGCCCGCAGGCAGCTTGATCGCTGTCGTGGCCCCCGCCGGCCCGGCAGATCCGGAACGCCTGGCGCGAGTGCCCGCGCTGTATGAACGCTTCGGCTACCGCTGCCGCGTTTACCCCGGCTGCCAGCAGAACACCGGCTATCTGGCCGGGTCCGACGATGTGCGGCTGACTGATCTGCATGCCGCGCTGGCCGACCGGGACGTGGCTGCCATCCACGCGCTGCGCGGCGGCTACGGCTGCATGCGTATCCTGGACGGCGTCGACGCCGGTCTGGTGCGCGCAGCCCGCAAGCTGCTCATCGGCTACAGCGACATCACGGCCTTGCATGCGCTGTGGGCGCGCGAGGGCGTGCCCAGCCTGCATGCGCCGATGCCCGGGTCAGACCTGCTGTTGCCCGGGCGCGAAGCAGACGCCGACGCGCTGTTTGCATTGTTGAAAACCGGCGTGGCGGCAGGTTCCGTCTGGTCGCCCGATCTCGCGCCTGGCGCGCTGCGCGTGCCCGGTGTCGCAGAAGGCCCGTTGATAGGTGGCAACCTGAGCCTGGTGACCTGCCTGCTCGGCACGCCCTGGGCTTGGTCAGCCGAAGGCGCCATCCTGTTTCTGGAAGACATCAACGAAGAGCCCTACCGCGTCGACCGCCTGCTGACCCAACTGCGCCTGGCCGGCGTGCTGCAGGCTGCAGCTGGCTTCCTGCTCGGCAGCTTCACCGAAGGCGGCGAGCCTGAAGGCGTGCTGCAAGCGCTGTTGGGCCAGCTTGGCAAGCCCGTGCTGGGCGGCTGGCCTGCGGGGCATGGCACGCCCAACCAGCCGCTGCCGCTGGGCTTGCGGGTGCGGCTTGCCGTGCATGCAAAGGCTGCCAGTCTGACGTGGTGTGCCCCGGCCGAAGTGCGGGTGCTTTGACGGGCCGCAGGGCTGCCTGCGTGCGCCGCGTGCGCCGCCTGCGCCGTCTGCGCCGCGAGCCTTGCTGGTGCAGCGCGCCATGCTCGTCGTCGTGCCACTTGCACTGCAATAGCATCGGCCGGCCAGAGCCAACAACTGCTGCCCTTTGAATTCACACTCACCCGCTTCGGCCTCAGCTTCAGGGTCTGCGCCAGCGCCCGCCGCAGCCTGGGTTCACGGCATCAGGCTGGCCGTTGTCACGCTCGCCGCCGCAGCCCCCACGCTGCTGGCCCACCACGTTTCCCCGTCACCCACTTTCTACAACCAGGCCCTGGCCCTGGCGTTGTGGGGCGTCTGGGTGCTGGCATCGCAGCCCCTGCGCCCCGGCCGTGCCGGTGCGCCGCTGTGGTGGGCACTGGGGTGGATGGCTGCAGCAGCGCTGTGGTCCTGGGGCCCGGGCGGCTTGCCCGGCAGCCTGGCGCTGTCGGCGGTGGCCATGCTCGGGGCAGCGGCCTTGCTGCTGATGGCAGGTGCCGGGGCCCGTGCGCGGCCAGACGCCACTTCGCTCTTTGCCAGCTTCTGCTGGGCCTATGTGCTCACTGGCCTGCTCAACGCCGGCATCGGGCTGCTGCAGGTGTTTGCGCCCAGCCTGGGTGACGGCGCCTGGTTGTCGGCTTCCAGCATTGCCGGGCGCGCTGTGGGCAATCTTCGCCAGCCCAATCATCTGAGCAGTATGCTCACCTGGGGCCTGGTGGCCGTGGTGGGTTTGCTGGAATTGCGGCGGCTGGCCGTGCGCTGGGCCGTGCCGATGCTGGTGGTGCTGGTGGCAGCCGTGGTGCTGACAGCTTCGCGCACCGGGCTGGTCAGCGTGCTGCTGCTGGCGCTGTGGGGTCTGGCCGACCGCCGCCTGCGCAGGTCCACGCGCGCGCTGCTGCTGGCCACGCCGCTGGTTTACGGCGCTGTGTGGTGGGGCATGGCGCAATGGGCTGCGGCCACGGCGCATGCCTTCGGCGGCGCGGCCCGGCTGGTCGAGACCGACATTTCTGGCTCGCGTTTCGGTATCTGGGCCAACACGCTGGAACTCATCGGCCAGCAGCCCTGGGCTGGCGTAGGCTGGGGTGAATTCAACTACGCCTGGACCTTGACGCCTTTCCCCGGGCGGCCCATTGCGTTCTTCGACCACGCGCACAACCTGCCGCTGCAGCTGCTGGTGGAACTGGGCTTGCCGCTGGGCACGGTGGTGCTGGCGCTGCTGATCTGGGGGCTGTGGCGCGCGGCCCGTCATGCCTGGGCGCCCGCTGCCGATGCGCATGGTGCTGAACCGGGCGCCGCGCGGCGCTGCGCTGTGATGATGGTGCTGATGATCGGCCTGCACAGCCTGCTTGAATATCCGCTGTGGTACGCCTACTTTCTGCTGCCTGCAGCCTGGGCCTGGGGCTTTGCACTGCCGGCAACAGCGCGCATCGGCCCGCCCAGCCGGGCGCTGGTGGCTGGTGGTTCGCTGCTGGTGCTGGGCACGGCTGTGGCAGTGGCCGACTACCAGCGCGTGGCCAGCATCTTCAGTGCCAGGGCGGGCAGCGCACCGCTGGAAGCGCGCATACGCAGTGGCCAGCAAAGCCTGTTTTTCGCCCACCATGCCGACTACGCCGCCGCCACCGCCGGCGTGCCTGTGGCCGACCCCGGCGCCGCCTTTGACCGTGCCACGCACTTTTTGCTCGACACGCGGCTGATGAAGGCCTGGGCGCAGGCGCTGGCCGCGCAAGGCCGTGAAGACGAGGCTCGCCATCTGGCGCAGCGCTTGCGCGAATTCAGGAAGCCCGACACGGAGGAATTCTTCGGCGCCTGTGACGACCAGGCCGTACCGCTGCCCTTCCAGTGCCTGCCGCCGCAAGCGCCTGTGAACTGGCGCCGCTATCTGCCGGCCGATTGATCTGCTGCTGCCCCCGCTGCGCCAGACCATTCCCCGCTCTTGCCACCGCGCTTGTGCAGCACCCGAATGCCTTCCATCACCATGCCCCGGTCAGCCGCCTTGCACATGTCGTAGACAGTGAGCAGGCCCACCTGCACGGCGGTCAGCGCTTCCATTTCCACGCCCGTGCGGCCGAAGCTTTCCACCTGCGCCATGCAGTGCACGCTGCTGGCGGCTTCATCCAACACAAAGTCCACCACCACCCGCGTGATGGGCAGGGGGTGGCACAGCGGCACCAGGTCGGCGGTGCGCTTGGCACCCTGAATAGCGGCAATGCGTGCCACGGCAATCACGTCACCCTTCTTCGCCTGGCCTTGGGCGATGAGCTGGAAGGTGGCGGGCTGCATGCGGATGCTGCCCGTGGCGCGCGCCACGCGGTGGGTTTCGGCCTTGGCCGAGACATCGACCATGTGCGCCTGGCCCTGGGCGTCAAAGTGTGTCAGGGGTGATGCGTCAGCACTCGTTTCAGCACTCATTTCAGGACTCAATTCCGTCAGCAATCTTCAGCAACATGCCGGTGTCATCATTGTCAGTCAGGGAACGCAGTGCGCGCAGGCGCACTCAGACCTGGGCCACGATGCACCGGATGCCGCATGACAGCTTTGTCGCCTGAATCTCAATTTCGCCGCTGGCAGCGCCCGCTGGCAGCCCTGCTGGCCACAGCGCTGGCTTTGCCTTTGCCACTTCCGCTGCACGCGCAGTCTCAGGTTCGCCTGCCGTCGCTGGGCGAGATAGCCAATGCCGACCTGAGCGTGGCCGACGAGAAGCGCATCGGCGAATCCATCATGCGCGAAGGCCGGCGTGACCCCACCTACCTCGACGACCCGGTGCTGCTGGACTACCTGCAGACGCTGTGGGTGCCCCTGGTGCTGGCCGCGCGCCAGCGTGGCGACATCGACCTGGACACCGGCCGCTATTTCGCCTACGAATCCTTTTTGCTCAATGAACGCAGCATCAATGCCTTTGCATTGCCAGGCGGCTTCGTCGGCATCCATCTGGGCCTGATCGGCATCACCACGACGCGCGATCAACTGGCTTCGGTGCTGGCGCACGAACTGGCGCATGTGACGCAGCGCCATATCGCGCGCAGCATCGCGCCGGGGCAGCGCTCTTCGATGGTGGGGCTGGCGGCCATCCTGCTGGGTATCCTGGCGGCTTCGCGCGGCGCCAGCGCCGATGTCGTCAACGCGTCCATCGCCGGCGGGCAGGCTGCAGCCATTCAAGGCCAGCTGAATTTTTCGCGCGACATGGAACGCGAAGCCGACCGCGTGGGCTACGGCATGCTGAGCGCGGCCGGATTCGCCACTGCGGGCATGGGCGAGATGTTCGAGCGCATGGAAATGGCCAACCGGCTGAACGACGCCGGCAATTTCCCCTACCTGCGCAGCCACCCGCTGACGGTGGACCGCATCGCCGAGGCTCGATCGCGCACCCTGGTGCCTGGCAGTGCGCCGTCGGCGCCGCCGCTGGCGCATGCGCTGATGCAGGCGCGCGCACGCGTGCTGATGGACACCAGCGCACTGGGACTGAACCGGCTGGTGGGCGGCGCCACGTCGTCCCCGGCCCTGGCCGACAGGCTGGCTGCCACCTATGCCGGCGCCATGGCCGCGATGATGCTCAAAGACAAGGAGCGCATGACCGCTGCCGCTCCGGCTTTGGATGCCGCCTTGCGCCTGGCACGCGCCGCGCAGCTGCGCGAACCCTTCGCCGAACGCGCGTTGCTGCTGCTGCAGGCCGAACTGCAGATCGCGCGCGGAGACGCGGCCCTGGCCATGCAGACCCTGGCCGACTTGCCGGCTGCAGCCAACAGCATCCCTGGCGTCACGCAGCGCCCGGTGCTGTTGGCGCGCGCGCGCGCTGCGCTGGCATCGAGCTTGCAGCCCGCTGCCGAAAACGGCGACAGCCCTGCCAAAGGTGATTTGCGCCGCGTCACAGAAGACCTGCAAACCTGGGTGGCAGACCAGCCGCAAGACGCCACCGCCTGGGAACAACTGGCCGCCACGGCGATGGCCAGCGGCCTTCGCCTGCGCGCCCTGCGCGCCGGGGCTGAAGCGCGTGCCGCGGTGGGTGACCTCACGGGCGCCATCGACCGGCTGCGCTCAGCTCAGGCCGATGCGCGCAACGTGGCCGGGCAAGAGTTCATCGAAGCCTCGGTCATCGACGCCCGCCTGCGCCAGCTGGTGGCCCAACGCCGCTTGCTGGTGCTGGAAGCTCGCGGCGAGACAGGGTCGCGCGGCGGCGAGACGCCGCCCTGACTTTGATCGCTCGCCTGGGTCTAGACCGGCGGGCCGAAGAAGCGCTCGGTGGCCACGTCAATGACCATGGCACACAGGCTGTACAGCAGCGAACCGATGAGTGCCGGAATGAAGCCGGTGACGTTGAAGCCCTGCAGAAGCGAAGCGGCGGCCCAGAACATCAAGGCGTTGATGACGAACAGAAACAGGCCCAGCGTGACCAGCGTCACCGGCAGGGTCAGCAGCACCAGCACGGGCCGCACCAAGGTGTTGAGCAAGCCCAGCACCAGGGCTGCAATCAGCGCCGAAGTGAAGCTGGCAACCTGCACACCGGGGTACAAATTGGCCACCAGCAACAGAGCTGCGGCGAGTAATAACCAGCGAACGATGATCTTCATTTGCCCAGCATAGCGTGGCGTGCACGCATCTATCCACGTTCTTCATGTGATTCCATTGCGTTTCCCCTATGAAAACGCCTTCTCACCCCCTCTTGCAAGCAGTACGATCGCGCTTGCTTGGCCGACCCAGGACAACAGTGCCGACCACGGCATATTCAAGCAAAGGTTCAGGCTGGCATGTCACCCAACATTTGACGGAGAAATTCAATATGGCAACTGCGAAAAAGGCACCCGCTAAAAAAGCGGCCACCAAGGCGTCAACTTCCGCATCGGCAGCACCCGCTAAAAAGGCTGCACCGGTAGCGAAGGCAGCACCTGCCACCACGACCGCGGCAGCGAAGAAAGCAGCGCCGGCCAAAAAGGCCGCCGCCAAGAAGCGCACCCCCAGCGCTGCTTTCATGAAGGCCCTGACGCCCAGCCCCGCGCTGGCCGCCGTGGTCGGCGACAAGCCGCTGCCGCGTACCGAGGTGACGAAGAAGGTGTGGGAATACATCAAGAAGCATGACCTGCAGGACAAGGCCAAGCGCACCTTGATCAACGCCGACGCCAAGCTCAAGGCCGTGGTGGATCAGGCGCAGGTCTCGATGTTCGAACTGACGAAGAAGATCAGCCAGCACTTGAAGTAAATCGGTTTCAACGCACTGCACATGGGGCTCTTCGGGGCCCTTTTTTCATGGGCGGTTCGTGAACAACGCCACAGCGCGCCAGACCGTCTGTGAAACAGTGGCCATCCGAGGGTACTGAACTCAAGTTTTGCTCGCGGTGACCCGACAACAAGCTGTCTGGCGCCGCATGGGGTGGCGCCATATTTGCGGGATCCACATGCACAGCACCATGGCCGTCGACCAGTTGCGCGTCGGCATGTATGTCCAGCTTGAAGGGGGCTGGCTGTCGCATCCCTTTCCACGCTCGGCTTTTCGCATCAGCCACGAAGACCAGTTGCGCACCCTGCGTAGCCTGGGTCTGCAGCAGGTGCGCTGGTTGCCCGAGAAGAGCGACCCGCCTGCGCCGACGCCCGAGACTTCGAACCTGGCGCCCATGGCTGCCGTTCTGGCGCCTGAACCCGCCGATGAACCACCCGGCATCAGCGATGCACAGCGCCGCCTGGCCTTGCAGGCGCAGCAAGCCACTGTGCAGCGCTGCGAGCGCCAATATGCCGAAGCTTCGCGCCAATGGCGCGAAGCCACCGCCAGCCTGGGCGCACGCCCAGACGCGGCGCGCGAGTGCAGCCAGGCTCTCGCACAGGGGATGCTCGAAGCGCTGAGGGTCGAAGACGACATCGCCATCCGCTTGATCAACGGCGCCGGTGGCGACCGGGCGGCTGCGCATGCACTGAACGTCTCGGTCATCTCGATGTTGATCGGACGCACGCTCAAGCTCAGCGAAGAAGAACTGCTGGACCTGGGCGTGGGCGCCCTGATGCACGACATCGGCAAGCTCGACCTGCCGGAACGCCTGCGCCATCTGGACGACAGCTTCAGCACCGCTGAGGTGAGCGGCTACCGCGACCACGTGGCCAAGAGCCTGGCGCAGGGCCGCCGGCTGGGCTTGTCGGTCGGGGCGCTGGCGGTGCTGGCGCAACACCATGAGCAGGCCGACGGGCAAGGCTTCCCGCTGCGCCTGGCCGGCGACAAGCAGACGCTGCCTGCGCGCATCGTGGCCATCGTCAACCGCTACGACAAGCTGTGCAACCCGCCCGCCCGCGTGCACCCGCTGACCCCGCATGAAGCCGTGGCCATGCTGTTCTCGCAAGGCCGTGCGCGCTTTGACGCGACGGTGCTGTCGGCCTTCATCCGCATGATGGGTGTCTACCCGGCGGGCTCGCTGGTGCAGCTGACCGACGACCGCTACGCGCTGGTGGTGGGCGTGAACTCTTCGCGACCGCTGAAACCCCGCGTGCTGGTGCACGACGTCAAGGTGCCGCGCAGCGAAGCCCTGCTGCTCAATCTGGAAGCCGTACCCGAGTTGGGCATACGCCGCAGCCTGGTGGCGGCCAAGCTGCCGCCCGACGCGCTGGAATACCTGGACCCCCGACCGCGCGTGACCTATTACTTCGAAGCCCTGCGCGGTGAGGTGGCTGCATGAACACCACCGCGCCCTCGCCTGACCCTTGGGCCGCCTTGCTCAACGGCCTGCCAGACGCGGCCTGGCTGGTGGGTTTGCAGGACCATTGCGTGGTCGCGGCCAACCAGGCTGCAGCCGACTTCTTCGGCCAGCCCGCAGCGCAGCTGGTGGGCCAGCCGGCGCTGGCGCTGGCAGTGTCGCCCGAAGACATGGCTTTCTGGGACGCCTGCGCGCAGGGCGAGCGCGGCAGCCTGCTGTCCCACACCCTGGTTTCTGCGGCTGACGGGCGGCAGATGCACGCCAGCCGCAGCATCCGCATGGTGGCCGACAGCCATGCCCTGGTGATGCTGCGCGACCGCAGCCAGGAAGCGCATGCAGAGCGCGAGCGCGACAGCCTGGTGTCTGAACTGCAGGCCACCCTGGAAAGCACGGCCGATGGCATTCTGGTGACCGACCTGTTTGGTCGAATCCGCGCTTTCAACCGGCGTTTCGCGCAGATCTGGGGCCTGCCACTGGAACTGCTGCAAGGCCAGGATGACGCTGCCGTGCACAACTGGCTCACGGAAAACGTGGTCGACAGTGCCAACTACCTGCAGCGCCTGCATGCGCTGAACGCCGGGGCCTTGCTGCACGCCAGCGACAAGCTGCGCCTGCACAGCGGCCAGAGCCTGGAACGCGTGACACGGCCCCTGTTCACCGGCGGCCAGGCCAGCGGGCGTGTGTGGAGTTTTCGCGACCTGACCGAGCGCGTGGCCGCCGACGAACGCATCGAGGCCCTGACTTTTCGAGATGCCCTGACGGGCCTGCCCAATCGCCGCCGCCTGGGCGACCGCTACGGCGAGATCGCCGCGGCTGCAAAAACAGCGGGCAAGTCGTTCGCCTTGCTCGTCATCGACCTGGACCAATTCCGCCAGATCAACGACAGCCTGGGCCACGACGTGGGCGACCAGGTGCTGCTGGACACGGGCCGGCGCATGCAAGGCTGCCTGCGCGAGCACGACATGCTGGCGCGCATTGGCGGCGACCAGTTCGCCGTGCTGCTGTACCCGGCCGACAGCAAGGCCGCCGAAGCCAGTGCGCGCCGGTTGCTCAATGTGGTGGCCCAGCCTTGCAGCGTGGCAGGCGCGCAGTTCACCCTGACCTGCAGCATCGGCATGGCGCTGTACCCGTCGCACGGCAGCAGCATCGACGACCTGCTGCGCCATGCAGAGAGCGCCATGCGCGCTGTCAAGCAGGCTGGCCGCTCGAACTTCAGGCTGCACCAGGTGCGCGCTGAAGGCGACCGGCGCTCGCACATGCGGCTGGACCACGCCATGCGCCAGGCCCTGGTCAGCAACCGCTTTCGCCTGCACTACCAGCCCCAGGTGCGGCTGGCTGACGGCTGCATCGTCGGCGCCGAAGCCTTGCTGCGCTGGCGCGACCCCGAGTTGGGTGAAGTCGCGCCTGGCCTGTTCATCCCCGTGGCCGAAGACAGCGGCTTCATCGTCGCCATAGGCGACTGGGTGCTGGCCCAGGCCGTGCGCCAGGCGGCGCTGTGGCACCAGCGCGGCCGCGCTGTGCCGATGGCTGTCAACGTTTCGGCGCTGCAGTTTCAGCAAACGCAGTTTGTAGACCGCGTGGCCCATGTGCTGGCCGTCAGCGGCTTGCCGCCGCATCTGCTGGAACTGGAATTGACCGAAAGCATCCTGGTGCACGACGCGGCAGACGCGCTGCTGCGCCTGGGCGCCTTGTCGCAACTGGGCGTGCGCTTGTCGATCGACGATTTCGGCACGGGCTATTCGAGCCTGGCCTATCTGAAACGCTTCCCCATCGACAAGCTGAAGATCGACCGCAGCTTCGTCAACGGCCTGCCGGGCGACGACAGCGACGTGGGCATCGTGCGCGCCATCCTGCAAATGGCCCAGGCCCTGGGCATGAAGGTGGTGGCCGAAGGCGTGGAAACCGAAACGCAGCGCCAGTTTTTGCTGGAAGCCGGCTGCAACGAGTTCCAGGGTTTCTTGTTCTCACCGGCTGTAGACGGCATCAGCTTCGAGCGGCTGCTGGCGTCACCTGGCATGCAGCCCCAGACGCCAGCGGTGCAGGAGAAGCCCCGTATCCGGCTGGTGCGCAGCTGATCAGCTGCACGCATCAGCTGCACCAATCAGCCGCACAATGGTGCCTTCGATTGAACGAGGGCGCCGCGATGATCTATAAATTCAAGAGCAGGGCCTGTGCCGATCACATCATGATGGGCGCCGATGTCGACCAGATGATGCGCATCCTGGGCCGTCAGCCCACCGAGCGGGGCATCATCGAAGTGGCAGACATGCCCGCCGCCCTGGCGGCGCTGGAAGCTGCCATGACGGCAGAGCCCACACCGCCAGAAGCCGAAGAAGACGATGAAATTCAGGAGCAAGGCGTGACCTTGCACCAGCGCTTGTGGCCGATGGTCGAAGTGCTGCGCAGGTCCCATGCTGCCGGTGAGCCGGTGGTCTGGGGTGTCTGAACGCGGAGAACAGCCCTTTGAGAAGGACACACCGATGAAATTGGCGAGTAAGAGCTGGACCAATGGCGACCGCATACCGGCGCGCTTTGCTGCCGGCAAGCGCGACGGCGCCGGCCAGGCGAGCTTCAGCGACAACCTGAGCCCACATCTGGCCTGGGACGACCTGCCGCAGGGCACGCAGTCGATGGTGCTGATCTGCCATGATTTCGACGTGCCCAGCCGTGGCGACGATGTCAACCAGAGCGACCGCGAAGTACCTGCCGCACTGGCCCGGGTGGACTTCTTCCACTGGGTGCTGGTGGACTTGCCGCCCGTGCCCAGAGAGATAGCAGAAGGCGAGTTCAGCCGCGGCTTCACCGCACGCGGCAAGCCGGGCCCGGCCACGCCCGGCAGCGCGCGCCAGGGCTTGAACGACTTCACCGGCTGGTTTGCCGGCAACGCCGACATGGCGGGCGACTATTTCGGCTACGACGGCCCTTTCCCGCCCTGGAACGATTCACTGGTGCACCACTACGTGTTCACGCTGTATGCCTTGTCTCTGCCGCGCCTGGATGTGCAAGGCGCTTTCACCGGCCAACAGGTACGCGACACGCTGGCCGGCCATGTGCTGGCAGAAGCCACGTTCTCGGGCACGTACACGCTGAACCAGCGACTCATCGATCTGGGCGTATGAAGTGGGCAGGTGACAAAGGGGAAGTGACAGCGGTTTTGAAAACCACCCATCTCATTGCGCTACGCCACGGCGAAACGGCCTGGAACGCAGAACAGCGCATCCAGGGCCAGATCGACATTCCGCTGAACGACAACGGCCGCTGGCAAGCGCAGCGCCTGGGTGCCGCGCTGCAGGACGCGGGCGTGCATGCGGTGTACAGCAGCGACCTGAGCCGCGCTGCCGACACAGCAGCGCCTTTCGCGCAGTCAGCCGGCTTGCCCGTGCACACCGACCCCTTGCTGCGTGAACGCCATTTCGGCGACTGGCAAGGCAGCAGCTACACCGAACTTCACGAACGCTGGCCAGAAGAAGTGCAGGCCTGGCGCCGCCGCGACCCCGGTTTCGGCCCGCCGGGCGGCGAGACCCTGGCTGAATTTCACGCCCGCAGCATCGCGATTTACACCGCCTTGTGCCAGCGCCACCCGGGCCAGGTGATTGCGGTATTTGCGCATGGCGGTTTGCTGGACAGTCTGTACCGCGCCGCCACCCACCAAGAACTGCAAGCGCCCCGCAGCTGGCTCACGGCCAATGCGCGCATCAACCGCGTGCTGTTCAATGGCGAGGGGTTCTCGCTGGTGGGCTGGAACGACGACGCGCACCTGGGCTGACGGTCCGCCGCCGGGCCGCCCCCAAGGCGGACCACGCTCCCTCGGGGGGTGGCGAACGCAGTGAGCGTGGGGGCCCGCACGCCTCATGGCCAGAACACGGTGGCCCAGGTGGCCACGCAGAAGACCAGGCACAAGGACACGGCGGCACTGCCTAGATCCTTGGCGCGGCCCAGCAAGGGGTGGCGTTCCACAGACACCGCATCAGCCAGCGCTTCGATGGCCGAGTTCAGCAGTTCAACCACCCATACGAGCACGACCGACGCCGACAGCGCCAGCGCCTGCCAGCGCGTGGGCGCCAGCACCCAGGCCAGCACCAGCATCGGCAGGCCGAGTGCAAGTTCTTGCCGGAAGGCGGCTTCATGCCTTACGGCCGCGCGCAAGCCGGCCCATGAATAGCTGGCCGCGTGCCACACACGCTGCAGGCCGCCGCGGCTCTTGAAAGCTGAAGGCGTGGGGGGCGGTTGCGGGTCCATGGCGTTGGCGATTCAGAGTGTCAGTTCAACGGTCAAGCCGGTGCTGTGTTCTGGCGGGGGCAGCAAGCGCACGCCACCGCCATGCGCACGCGCCACGCGGTCGGCCAGCATCAGGCCCAGGCCCGTCTGGCCTTCGTAGCTTTGGCCGTCCAGCGCGGCCTGCAGCTGCTGGCGCCGGCCTGCGGTCACGCCGGGACCGTCGTCCTGCACGCGCAAGGTCTGCGCCGCGCTCAGGCTGACGACGACATGCTGCGCGCCATGGCGCTGGCTGTTGTCGAGCAGGTTCATCAGCGCAGCCGACAGCAGGTCGGCATCCGCTTGCAGCTGGCTGCCGTGGGGCCGGTCTTCAACGCTCACCCGCAGGCTGGCCGTGGGCAGGCGGGCCAGCAGCGCATGCAGATCCACCGCCACACGTTCCAGCCCGGTCCCGGCGCGAAACAAGCCCAGCAGCGCCGCCACCACGCCTTGCAGCCGGCCGGCCGCGTCGCGCACACGCTGCAGCCGCGCGGCCAGGGGCGGCGGCGCTTCGCGCAAGGCCAGGGCCAGTTGCGCGTCGATGCCGGCCAGCGGCGTGCGCAGCGCATGCGCGGCATGGGCCGAGAAAGCCTGCTCGTTGCCGATGCGCGCGGCCAGCCGCGTCATCAGGCCATCGACGGCAGCATGCACGGGCGCCAGCTCGCGGCGCTCGGGCAAACCCAGGCTTGTGCCGGGCTGGCTGGCATCGAAATCAAGCTGCCCCAAACGCAGCGACAGTGCTTGCAAAGGCAGCAACTCGGCACGCACGCGGCCGCGCAGCCAGATCTGCCCCAACAAGCCCACGGCGAAGGCCGAAAGCGCCGCAGAGATGCCGACCTCGGCCCGCACCTCGGCGCGTTCTGATCGCGTCTGCGCCGCATAAAGCATGCGCACCGTCCCGTCATCGGCAGGAACGGCCAGGCCATAAAGCCGCCAGCCGCCGGCCTGCGTGAAGCCGGCACGTGGCGTGCGCTGCCAGGGCTCGGCGGGCGCCAGGCTGGAGCGCAGCGACAGCGTGCCGTCCACGTTCACCAGCTGCCAGGCAAAGTCCTTGAACTTGCTGTTGAAGCCTTCCGGGCCACTGACATAGGTCGGATTCGCCTGCACCAACACAGCCAGCAGTGAGGCCGAAGACACCAGCCCCTCGTCCAACAATTCATCCACTTCCGAAGCCGCCGCCAGCCACACGGCACCGCCCACGGCCGCGCCCCAGACCAGGGCCCAGAGCAGCAGCGCGCGCGCCAGCCGGCTGGCGATGGACGGCACAGCTTGACCTGTTTTCACAAGAGATGTACCCGGTAGCCCAGGCCACGAACGGTTTCGATGACCTCGCGGCCGAGTTTGCGGCGCAGCGCCGAGACATGCACTTCCAGCGCATTGCTGGCCAGTTCTGATTCGAAACCCAGCACCAGGCGTTCGAGTTCATCTTTGGTCACGATGCGCCCGGCGCGCAGCACCAGGGCTTCCAGCACGGCCCATTCGCGCGCCGTCAGCGGCACGCTCTGGCCGCGCAGCAAGGCAGCGCGGGCCGTCAGGTCCACCGCCACGTCGCTGTCCTCACCCGCACCCGCACCCGTACCCGCACCTGCACCCGTACCTGCACCCGTACCCGTACCCGTACCCGATCCCGCAGCCTGCAGCCGGCGCAGCGCCGCGCCGCCGCCGGCCATGCGTCGGCCCAGCGCACGCAGGCGCGCGGCCAGTTCTTCGGGGGCGAAAGGTTTGACCAGATAGTCGTCGGCGCCGCTGTCCAGGCCTTCGATGCGCTGGTTCAGCCGGTCGCGGGCAGTCAGCATCAGCGCCGGTGTCTTGTCGCCGCGCGCACGCTGGGCGCGCAGCCAGTCCAGGCCCGAGCCGTCGGGCAGTTGCCAGTCCACCAGCAGGGCGTCGAACGGCTCGCCGCGCAGGGCCAGGGCCTGGTGCAGGTTCTGGCACCAGTCCACGCCATGGCCTTCTGCACGCAGGAACTCGCGCAGGCTGTCGCCCAGCAACACATCGTCTTCCAAGAGCAGCAGTCGCATGGCGAAACCGAAGGGGCAGGCAGGGACAGGGCGGGGCGTGAAGCTGCGCACCGTACCACTGCTGCGCTTCAGGTGGCCTTCATGCGTGCGCGGCGCAATGGCGGGCTGATGCTCACCAACACCCCCCCTCTCAAGCCGTCGCCCAGCAGTTTTCTGGAAGCCAGCGTCACACAGCTTCTGCTGCTGGCAGCGCTGTTCTGGACGCTGTCTGCCAACCGCGGCTTCTTCACAGCGGCGCTGAAAGGCCGCGATCTGGCGGATGGGTCGGCCTGGACATTTGCTGCCGCCCTGCTGTTGGGCGTGTTCTCGTTGCATGTGCTGCTGCTGGCCCTGGTGACGCACCGGCGCTGGGTCAAGCCGGTGCTGGCAGTGATGACGGTGGTCACCGCACTGGCCAGCTACTACACCAGCACATTCGGCATCTACCTGGACCCGTCGATGCTGCGCAATGTGGTGCACACCAACCCGGCCGAAGCGCGCGAACTGCTCAGCGCCCCTCTGGGTTTGCACCTGCTGATCTACGCCGGCCTGCCCTTGCTGTTGCTGTGGCATGTGCGCGTGCGGCCTTTCAGGCCGGGTTGGCTGCGCGCCACCGGCCTGCGCCTGGGGCTCCTGCTGGCGGCGGTGGTGGTGCTGGTGGCTTCGGTGCTGGCTGTCTTCCAGCCCTTCGCTTCGCTGATGCGCAACCAGAAGGAAGTGCGCTATCTCATCACGCCGGCCAACTTGGTGTGGTCGCTGGGCGCGGTGGCTGCGGCCGACGCGCGTGGCGCAGCCAGGCCGCGTGAACCCATCGGCCTGGATGTGGCCCCAGGGCCCAGCTGGGCCATGCCCACCAAGCCCAGGGTGGTGGTGCTGGTGGTGGGCGAAACCGCGCGCGCAGCCAACTGGGGGCTGAACGCGGGCTCGACCAAGTACGCCCGCCAGACCACACCCGAACTGGCCGCCCTGATGGAGACCGAGGCCGGCGCGCTGGTGAACTTCAGCCAGGTGCGCTCTTGCGGCACCCACACCGAAACATCGCTGCCCTGCATGTTCGCCCCCGTGGGCCGGCGCGGCTACGACGAAAGCCGCATCCGCGGCCAGCAGTCTTTGCTGCATGTGGCGGCACGCGCCGGCGTGGCTGTGCACTGGCGCGACAACCAAAGCGGCTGCAAAGGCGTGTGCGACGGCTTGCCTGGCGACACGGTGATGCCGCAAAACGCCCCCGGCCTGTGCCGCGACGGGCCGTGTCTGGACGAAGGGCTGATGGCTGACCTGGACGCCCGGCTGAAGGCGCTGAACAGTGGCGAGCCCAAGACCACGCAGTTATGGGTGCTGCACATGCTGGGCAACCACGGCCCGGCCTACCACCGCCGCGCGCCACCGGCATTCGCGCGCTTCCAGCCGGCCTGCACCAGCGACGACCTGCGCCAGT
>JBBQXN010000056.1:0-21533 GCA_038209585.1 Burkholderiales bacterium | reverse complement strand
GACATGGCGCAAATGGGCGTGCGCGTGTGCCACTCGCTGGAAGAGGGCATCAAGGGCGCGGACGTCATCATCATGCTGCGACTGCAAAACGAACGCATGAGCGGCGCGTTGTTGCCCTCGTCGCAGGAGTTCTTCAAGAGTTTCGGCCTCACGCCTGAAAAGCTCCAGCACGCGAAACCCGACGCGATCGTCATGCACCCGGGCCCCATCAACCGCGGTGTCGAGATCGATTCCGCGGTGGCCGATGGCGCGCACAGCGTCATCCTGCCCCAGGTCACCTTCGGCATCGCCGTGCGCATGGCGGTGATGAGCACCATTGCCGGTAACCAGGCATGAAGACGCTCATTCGCAATGGCCGCGTCATCGACCCCGCATCTGGCCGCGATGAAGTGGCCGATGTCTGCATTGCCGCCAGCCGTATCGTGCGCATCGCCGGGCCTGGTAGCGCCGGCGACTTCGAAGCCGACCGCGTGTTCGACGCCACGGGCCTGGTCGTGGCGCCCGGCCTGGTCGACCTGGCCGCGCGCCTGCGCGAACCCGGGCAGGAACACGAAGGCATGCTGGAAAGCGAATTGGCAGCCGCCGCAGCCGGCGGCGTCACCAGCCTGGTGTGCTTGCCCGATACCGACCCGGTGCTGGACGAACCCGGCCTCGTGGAAATGCTCAAGTTCCGCGCCCGAAAACTCAGCCGCTGCCGCGTTTTTCCGCTGGGTGCCTTGACACGGCGGCTCGAAGGCGCGGTGCTGACCGAGATGGTCGAATTGACTGAAGCCGGCTGCGTCGGCTTCTCGCAAGTGGACGCGCCCGTGCGCGACACCCTGGTGCTGATGCGCGCCCTGCAATACGCCGCCACCCACGGCTACACCGTGTGGCTGCGCCCGCTGGACGCCTGGCTGGGCGGTGGCGTGGCCGCCAGCGGGGCCGTGGCCACGCGTCTGGGTCTCACAGGCGTGCCGGTGCAGGCTGAAACCGTGGCGCTGCACACCATCATCGAATTGGTACGCGCCACTGGCGCGCGCGTCCACCTGTGTCGCCTGTCCAGCAGCGCCGGCGTGGCCTTGGTGCGCGCGGCGAAGGCGCAGGGCCTGCCCATCACAGCCGATGTCAGCATCCATTCACTGCACCTGACCGACGTGGACATCGGCTATTTCAACCCCGACATGCGCCTGGTGCCGCCATTGCGCCAGAGCGCCGACCGTGACGCATTGCGCCAGGGCCTGGCAGACGGCACGCTGGATGCTCTGGTGTCCGACCACAACCCGGTGGCCGACGACATGAAGCAGTTGCCCTTCGGTGAAGCCGAGCCCGGTGCGACCGGGCTGGAACTCTTGCTCAGCCTGGCCCTGCGCTGGGGCGCAGACAGCGGCTTGCCGATGGCGCACAGCCTGGCGCGCGTCACCAGCGACCCGGTGCGCGTGCTCGGTGATGCGCTGGAATCGCTGGCCAGCAGCGCCGGTCGGCTGGTCGAAGGCGGTGTCGCCGATGTCTGCTTGTTTGACCCTGAAGTGCAGTGGTCGGTGGCGCCGGCTGAACTGGTCAGCCAAGGAAAGCACACGCCGTTTGCATTTGCTGCAACGGGCATGGCCTTGCCCGGGCGCGTGCGCGCCACCTGGGTGGCCGGCACGCTGGCTTTCGAGCGCCACGTGATCGGCAACGTCATCAGTAACGCGACCGCATGACGCCGCCAGCCCGGGTGGCCGCTCCGGTGGCGGCCTGGCGCGTGCTGCGCACGGTGCTGCATGTGTTGCACGGCATGCTGGTGATGACGCGATTCCCGGCACTGTCTGCCGCCGGGCGTCATGCGCGCATCCAGTGGTGGTCGGCCGGCGTGCTGCGCCATCTGGGACTGACGCTGCAAGTGAACGGCACATCGCCGCGGCCGTCCGGTACCTTGATGGTGGCCAATCACATCAGCTTTCTCGACATCATGGCATTGCACGCCGCTGTGCCGCATGCCAGGTTCGTGAGCAAGGCCGACGTACTGCAATGGCCGCTGCTGGGCTGGCTCATTCGCAACGCCGGCACGCTGTTCATCGAGCGCGAACGCAAGCGCGATGCCGTGCGTGTGGTGCACGCGATGGCCGAAGCCCTGCGCAGCGGGGACACCGTGGCCGTATTCCCCGAAGGCACCACAGGCGCAGGCCCGCAAGTGCTGCCCTTTCACGCCAACCTGCTGCAGGCAGCCATTGCCACCGGCACACCGGTGCAACCTGCGGTGCTGCGCTATGCCGATGCAGCCCAGCCCTTCAGCCCGGCGGTGGAATTCCTGGGTGAGACCACGCTGCTGCAAAGCCTGTGGCGCATCGCCAGCGCGCGCGGGCTGCAGGTGCATGTGACCCTGCTGCCCCCGCAGGGCACAGCACACGCCGACCGCCGTGCCCTGGCCGAGCATCTGCATGCGCAGATTGCGCAGCAGTTGCCCGGACTTTGAGGAATGCCTTGCATGCCGGCGAGTTCATGCCGGGGCATGACGACGACTGGGTGGTCGAAGAGCGCGCGCGGCTGCAAGACCTGCCGGAAGGTTTGCCCATGGACGCGCCCGTGGTGGCCAAGCCGCGCCTGGCGCGGGGTCGCTGCCGTGCGAAAGGTTCGCGTTCAGTCCTTGCCCGCGTACTGGACGCCGGTTTTCGGCCATCAACTGGCCTTGGCCGATCTGCGCGTCCTCGTCTGCAGCCAGCGCCTCGTCGCCTTGCTGGGCCCGGGCGGCAATGGCAAGACGCGCATGGCGGTGGCCATCGCCGCAGCGTTGGCTGCAGCGCAGCCGCCGGTGTTCGAGCGCATCGCCTTCGTGTCCTTGATCGACTGCGTTTCTGTGGCGCAGTTCTGGAACGCGCTGGCTCAGGCGCTGGGCATGGGCAACGTGCACGACGCATCAGCGCAGGTGATCGCTGCGTTGGCGCATCAGCCCAGTCTCCTGGTGCTGTCGACCGGGCGCGCGCCTCGCGGGCCGACTTCCAGCTCAAGCTCCACAACGCCGCTGCAGTGGCCCAGGTCTGGGCTGGTCTGACCAGAGGTGCTGGTGAGGGGCGTAGCGAGCCGGCCGCGATGGTTCACACCTGGTTGGCAGACGCCTGCGAGGCCTCTCTGGTGCAGGTGCAGACCATACGGGTGGGCGTTGAAGAGCGCACCCGCTACATGCTGCTGCAACCCGTGCGCGAATTCGCTGCTGAGCGCTTCAGCACGCAGCAGACATGGCAGGCGCAGGCGCGGCTGCTGCAGTGGCAACTGGGCTTTGTGCGCGAACAGCTGGCGACCGCGCCGCACACCATCGCCGAGATCGACGCGGAGATGCCGCACATCCACGCCAGCATCGTGGCGGCCGTGGACGACAGCGCCGTGGGCCAGGCCGCACAAGCTGCCCAATTGGCCGTGGCCTTGCGCAGACATTGCGAAATCGATACCCGAACGCCGCCGCCGCGCATGGTGGGGCAGGCGCTGGAAAGCGCACTGCCCGGGCTGGCCGACGGCGATTTGCGCTGCGAGCTCAGCTTGCTGCTGAGCTTTGCTTGCCTGCTGGGCGGCGAAATGTTGCCAGCCCTGGCCCACGGCGAAACGGCGCTGGCGTTGGCGCCCGACAACCGCCGTCGTGCCCAGGCCTTGACGCGCATCGCCGGGCCCATGCTCTTCTCCAATCGCCATCCTGTGACGGAGGCCGCTTCCCTGACCGAGGCTGTGGCGTTGGCGCAGCAAGCCGGTGATGTGGAAACAGAATGCCTGGCTATGGGCATGCAATTTTTGGTGCTTTGCAACCGCAGCAACGATTTCGTCGCCGCTGAGGCAATGGCCAGCGCATCACAGCGCAAGTGGGAGCGGCTGGGGCACCGCCGCAATGCCACCAACGCCCCCATGGACCGCGCCAGTTGCTGGCTCAGCCAGGGCCAGGTCGAGGTGGCGTTTGATGCCATGGTCGAATGCGAGCAGTGGCGCGGGAAGAGGCTTATCACACCGGGTGCATCATGGCGTCGTGGCAAGTGGGCCTGGCAGCGATGCGGCTGCACCGGTCTGACGAAGCGCTGGCGGCTGCGGTTGACGCGCCGGCTCTTGCGCAGCCAGCTGGGCATGTCGCTGGTTGAGGCTGCGGATGGAAGGCGCCGGCCTGTCGCTGGCGCAGGCCGTGGCCCTGGCGCTGGAAGAAAACCCGCTCTGAAAGCACGGAGAATCCACGCGTGAGTCTGATCCTTGCCTTCGACGATGAAGCTGCGCTGGCCCAGGGCCTGGCGGCAGCGCTGGGCTGGCCGCTGGCCTTGGTGGAACGCCATGCTTTCCCGGACGGGGAGACCAGGCTGCGCCTGCCACACCAGTTGCCAGAACGCGTGACCGTGTTGCGCGGGCTGCAACAACCCAATGCGCGGCTGACCGAGCTGTTGCTGACGGCCGGCGGCGCAAGAGAGCTGGGCGCAAAGCACCTGTCCCTGGTTTGCCCGTATCTGGCCTACATGCGCCAGGACATGGCCTTCACGCCCGGCGAAGTGGTGAGCCAGCGCCACATCGGGCGCCTGCTGGGGCAGGCTTTCGACCTGGTCGTCACGGTAGACCCGCATCTGCACCGTGTGGCGACCCTGGACGAAGTCTTGCCGGGTGGTCGCGGCCTGGCCTTGACCGCCGCGCCGCTGTGGGGCCACTACATCGCGAACCGCCTGCCGGGTGCCTTGCTGCTGGGCCCCGATGAAGAATCGGGCCAGTGGGTGCGTGCCGCCGCAGCCGCTGCGGGCCTGGACCATGCCGTGTGCCACAAGCAACGCCATGGCGACCGCGATGTGGCCGTCGCCCTGCCTTCAGTGGCCGTGCAGGGCAGGGCGGTGGTGTTGCTGGACGATGTGGCCAGCACCGGCCGCACCTTGACGGCGGCAGCGCGCGGCGCGTTGGCCGGGGGTGCTGCCAGCGTGGATGCAGCCGTGACGCATGCGCTGTTCGTGGGCGATGCGCTGGCCGAGTTGCGGGCCGCAGGCGTGCGCCATGTCTGGAGCACCGACGCCGTGCTGCATGTCAGCAACAGCTTGTCGCTGGTGCCCTTGCTGGCGCCGGCCTTGTTAAGTTTTCAGACCGGCAGCAGGTGAGGGCGACCCGTCCAGATAGCGGCTGCTGATCGGCTTGAGCTGCGCGTCCAGCTCGTAAACCAGGGGCACGCCATTGGGGATGTTGATGCCCACGATGTCCTGGTCACCGATCCCGTCCAGGTACTTCACCAGCGCGCGAATGCTGTTGCCATGCGCGGAGATGACGATTTTCTGGCCGGCAAGCAGCGCAGGTGCAATGTGGTCGTTCCAGCATGGCAGCACGCGCACGACTGTGTCGGCCAGGCATTCGGTCAGCGGAATCTGCTCGGGCGCGAGCTGGGCGTAGCGCAAATCGCCACGCTGCCCGCGCGGGTCGCTGGCGTCCAGCGCAGGCGGCGGGGTGTCGTAGCTGCGGCGCCAGACCAGCACCTGCTCGTCGCCGAACTCGGCTGCCATGTCGGCCTTGTTCAGGCCCTGCAAGGCGCCGTAGTGCCGTTCGTTCAAGCGCCAGTCGTACTGCACCGGCACCCAGGTGCGGTCCATGGCGTCCAGGCAGTGCCACAGCGTCCAGATGGCGCGTTTGAGTACCGAGGTGTAGGCCACGTCAAACTCGAAACCGCCGGCCTTCAGCAGCGCGCCGGCCTGGCGGGCTTGCGCCACGCCGGTGTCCGTCAGCGGCACGTCGGTCCAGCCGGTGAAACGGTTTTCCAGATTCCAGGTGGATTCGCCGTGGCGAATCAAGACGAGTTGATGCATCGCTGAATTCTATAATCCGGGTTTTTCTGATGGCTGGTGGTCACCCCGCCCGCTGTCGCTGACGAATAGCCGCTGTGAACTTCTTCATTGATAACATTCTTTTGTTCGGCCTGGCCGCAGTTTCAGGCTCGATGCTGATCTGGCCCCTGGTGCGCCGCAGTGGGGGCGAAGGCGCCGTCGGCCCGAACGAGGCCGTACGCTTGATCAACCGCGAAAAAGGCGTGCTCATCGACGTGTCCGAGCCGGCCGAATATGCCGCTGGCCATGCGTCTGGCGCCAAGAACGTGCCTGTTGGCCAGTTGGAAAAGCCCAAGGAATTGCCCAGCAACAAGACCTTGCCCATTCTTCTGTTGTGCCCCACAGGCGCGCGCGGAGGCCGCGCTGCGACCTTGCTGCGCAAGGCCGGCTACACACGTGCCGTGGCCGTGGCGGGCGGCACCCCGGCGTGGCGGGAAGCTGGCTTGCCAGTGGAGAAGAGCGCGGTCAAATCCAATGAGAAGGCTGCTGCCTGAATCTTCGCTTCAAGGCCCAATATTTCGTATGCAACACGTCAAAATTTTCCTCACCGCCACCTGCCCTTATTGCATCCGTGCCAAGGCCTTGCTGAAAGAGCGCGGCGTTCAGGCGATGGAAGAAATTCGCGTCGATCTTGAACCCGCGCAGCGTGAGGTGATGACCCGGCTCACGGGCCAGCGCACCGTGCCGCAAATCTTCATCGGCAGCACCCATGTGGGCGGCTGCGACGACCTGGTAGCGCTGGACAGGCGCGGCGCTCTGCTGCCTCTCCTGGGCTGAAGCGCGCAAGCCGTCACGGCGCCGCCATTTGCGCGTCGCCCATAATCATGGGCTGCGTTCAGCGAACCTGAACTCCACCGAACCCGACCCCACTGGACACCCTCACCATGGCCGACCCGACGCCCGTTTTCCAGATTCAGCGCATCTATCTCAAGGACCTGTCGCTGGAGCAGCCCAATTCGCCTGCGATCCTGCTGGAGCAAACCCAGCCCCAGGTCGACATCAACCTGGGCATGGCAGCAGCACCCGTGGCCGATGGCGTGTTCGAGGTCACCGTCACCGCCACCGTCACGACCAAGGTCAAGGACAAGGTGCTGTTCCTGGTGGAAGCCAAGCAGGCCGGCATCTTCGAGATTCGCAACGTGCCCGAAGAGCAGATGCAGGGCATCATCAGCATCGTTTGCCCGCAGATGATCTACCCGTACTTGCGTGCCATCGTCAGCGATGTCTGCACCCGTGCCGGATTCCCGCCGATTCTGCTGACCGAAGTGAACTTCCAGGCCATGTTCGAAGCCCAGCAGCAGCAGGCTGAAGCGCAGCAGAACGGCACGCCGGCGATCATCACCGGCGCGAACTGATCCCGAAGTCCGGTGTAGGCAACGCGCGGCTGACATGAAGCTTGCGGTGCTTGGTGCCGGCGCCTGGGGCACAGCGCTGGCCATGGCCGCAGCGCCCCGGCACGACACCTTGCTGTGGGCGCGCAGCGCAGCTCAGGTCGCTGACATGGCGCAAGAGCGCTGCAATGTGCGTTATCTGCCGGGCCTGCCGCTGCCTGCTGAGCTGCACCTCAGCGACGATTTCGACGCTGCCCTGGCCCACGCCAATGGCGGCTTGTTGGTATTGGCCACGCCCATGGCCGCGCTGCGCGACATGCTGCAGCGGTTGCAAGCCTTCGATCACTTTCAATGGCCGCTGCCTGTGCTGTGGCTGTGCAAAGGTTTCGAGGCGAGCAGCGGCATGCTGGCGCATGAAATCGCAGGTGAAACTTTGGGCAGGCAGGGCGCCTTTGGCATCTTGTCGGGGCCCAGCTTCGCGCTGGAAGTGGCTCGCGGCCAGCCCACAGCCTTGGTCGTGGCAGCCAACAGCGAAACACTGGCCCAGCAGGCGGTGACTGTCTTTCATGGCGATGCATTGCGCGTCTACCGCTCTGACGACATCGTTGGCGTCGAGGTGGGCGGTGCGGTGAAGAACGTGCTGGCGATTGCCGTGGGCATCCTCGACGGCATGGCGCCGCAGCCCGGTGCCTGGGCCTTGTCGCCCGGGCTCAATGCGCGCGCGGCGCTCATCACCCGTGGCCTGGCAGAAATCACGCGGCTGGGCCTGGCGATGGGCGCGCGCGTGGACACCTTCATGGGCTTGTCCGGCCTGGGCGATTTGGTGCTAACGGCGACGGGCGATTTGTCGCGCAACCGCCGCGTCGGCCTGCGCCTGGCCAGCGGGCAGCCGCTGGTGCAGGTGCTGGCTGAACTGGGTCATGTCGCAGAAGGCGTGCTCAGTGCCGCGCAGGTGCTGGCGCGTGCGCAACAGCTGGGTGTGGACATGCCCATCACCCAGGCCGTGGTGGGCGTGCTGGACGGCAGCTCGACGCCCGCCGAAGCCTTGGCGCGGCTGATGGCGCGCGACGCGCGGGCGGAAATCTAGTTCACTGGCTCAAGCGCCACCCGCGTAGCCGCACTGCCGCCAGGCGTCGAACACCACCACGGCCACCGCATTGCTCAGATTCAGGCTGCGTTGGCCGGGCAGCATGGGCAGGCGCACGCGCTGCGCCGGGCTGAAGCTCTCGCGCAGGGCTTCGCTCAGGCCGGCCGTTTCGCTGCCAAACACCAGCCAGTCGCCAGCGGCCCAGTGCATGTCGGCTACCAGCCGCGAACCGCGCGTGGTGAAGGCGAAACAGCGGTCCAGGGGCGGCTGCTCTGCCGCCAGCAACGCGTCCCACGAAGCGTGGCGCAGCACAGCCGCTGTCTCGTGATAGTCCAGCCCCGCGCGCCGTAACAGCCGGTCTTCCATGCGAAAGCCCAGCGGCTCCACCAGGTGCAGCCTGCAGCCAGTGTTGGCCGCCAGGCGAATCACGTTGCCGGTATTGGGGGGGATTTCTGGTGCTACCAGCACGATGTTGAACATAGCGGTTCGTCTAGTTGGGTGGCGTGCGGGCCAGCACCCACAGATCAACTGCCGCTGCGCCCGCGCGCAGCAAGGTGCTGGCCGCCTCGCGCGCCGTGGCGCCGGTGGTCATCACATCGTCCACAAGCATGACTTCACGCCCCTGCAGCCAGGCGCGCTGCGCTGGCGCCACCATGAAGGCGCCGCGCAGATTGCGCTGGCGCTCGCGCCGGCCCAACTCGGCTTGGGAAGGCGTGGCCAGCACACGCAAAAGCACATCGGTCCGTGCGGGCACTTGGCGCGCGGCCCCCAGGCGGCGCGCCAGTTCCCAGGCCTGGTTATAGCCACGCTCGGCCAGGCGGGCATCAGTCAGTGGCACCGGCAACAGCGCGCTGGCGGTGACGGGCTCGCGCAGCATCAGGCCGGCCAAGGTGCCGGCCAGTTCGACCTGGCCGCGAAACTTGAATTGGGCGATGAGCATGTCCCAGGGAAACGCATAGTCCAGCGCGCAATGGGTGGCGCGAAAGGGCGGTGGATCGCGCAGGCATTCGCCACAGGCGGCCAGCGGCTGGCCGGTGCGCAAGCCGCAGCGCGCGCAGCGCGGCACGGGTGCAGCAAAGCGTTGCACGCAGTCGGCGCACAGCCGGCCGCTGCCCCAGCGCCGGCAGACCTCACACAAGCCCGCACAGGCTTGCAGCCGTACCATTGCGCCTTCGTTTTCCCTTTGCATCTGAGCAATATATCCGCGTGAGTTCGGCCGACGCCTCTGAGGTTCCTACCCCCGCAGCCCGCCCGCTGGATGCCCGCGCGCTGGAAGGCGTTTTGCGGCGTCTGCACCGAGCGCAGGAAGCGCCCTGGCTGCACGGCGAAGTGGCCAGGAGAATGGCCGAACGCCTGCCCATCGTGCGCTTGCAGCCGCAGGTGGTGCTGGACTGGGCAGCACAAGTTGGCGGCGGCGGTGCCGCGCTTCGTGCCGCTTACCCCAAGGCCAGAGTCATCGCTGTCGAGCCCTGGCCTGCCGCGCGCCAGGCAAAGGCACCACCGCGCGCCTGGTGGCTACCAGGACGAACGGCAGCCGCACCACTCGCGCCAGCCGATGTGGCCGACGGTGCAGGCCAGTTGCTGTGGTCCAACATGGGCTTGCATGGCGCTATGGTGCCGCAGCGGCTGATGCAACAGTGGCAACGCGCCACGGCTGTGGACGGTTTTCTGATGTTTTCCACGCTAGGGCCGGGCAGCCTTCAATCTCTGCGCGATCTGTACCGCGCGGCTGGCTGGCCGGTGCCGCACGCGCCGTTCGTTGACATGCACGACCTGGGCGACATGTTGGTGGGCGCCGGCTTTGCGGACCCCGTGATGGACCAGGAAACCATCACCCTGACGTGGGGAACCGCCGACGCCGCCCTGGTCGAACTTCGCAGCCTGGGTGGCAATGTGGCGCTGCAGCGGTTCGCCGGCCTGCGCACGCCCCGCTGGCGGGACCAGTTGATGCGAGCACTCGAAGCGCGGGCGCAAGAGAAAGACGGCCGGATGGCGCTGCAATTCGAGATCGTCTACGGGCATGCCTTCAGGCCGCCACCGCGGCCGCGCCTGACAGCGCACACAGCAGTGCCGCTGGACGACATGCGTGCCATGGTGCGCGCTGGCACTCGCCGTACTTGAACGCATGCCCTGCCTGCCAGCAGTGCCTGGGCTAGAATTCATCGTTACTTATATAACTTTGAGCTTGCGGTATCCGCTCTCTGGCCAGTAGACGATGAAGGGCTTTTGAGGCCCCTGATTTCCAACATCAACCGATCCTGTCGATGAGCCTTTCCTCACTCACTTCCAACTGGCCCGCGGGTGCATCCGCCGGAAAGCCGTCGCTGTGGCGGTTCGGGTGTGAGATGCCTGGTTCTGGGGTGCATGAAGGGCGCACCGTCCTGCGATGGCTGCACAAGCGCAATTGCTCGACGACGCCGCGGCAGCTTTTGGCCTTCTACGCTTCGATGTGCGTTTTGTCGCTGGCGATTTCGGTCATGTTCATGATGCAAGGCGCACCGTTCGTGCTCTTCTTCGCCGGACTAGAGCTTGCCGTGCTGGGCGCGGCGCTGCTCGTTTTCGCTCGCCATGTGGGCGACCGCGAAACGCTGATCCTGGCTGGCCGCTCGCTGAGCGTGGAACAGCGCAACGGCAGCCGCGTGGCGCGCACTGATTTCACGGCCGAATGGCTGACGGTAGAGCCCGTGGCGGGGCAGGGTTCGCTGGTTCAGCTTTCCGGCGAAGGCCGTACGGTGACGGTCGGGCGTTTCTTGCGGCCTGAACTGCGGCCTGCATTTGCCCGCGAACTGCGCCAAGCACTGCGCCGCACCCCGGCCCTGGCCTCGGCCCTTGCCCCGGCCCTTGAGCCGCAAAATTTATCTTGATGTGGGATTGACGACGATGACGACCACCCTCCTGTCGGCCTGGCCGCAGATCGCCAACCAGCGCATGAATTCGGTTCTGGCATCCAGCCTGGGTTTCATGGTTACCGGCATGGCGCATGCCCAGCAGGCGGTGAACGACCTGCCGGGTGGGCCCGCAGTGAGGCAGCTCGACCTGCACCCCCCGGTCACGATCATTGCGCAGCAGCAGCACACGCTTCACCATATCGTGCTCATCATCTGCATCGTCATTTTTGTGGCGGTGTTCGGCGTGATGTTCTATTCCATCCTGAAGCACCGCAAGTCGGTGGGTCACAAGGCCGCCAACTTCCACGAAAGCGTTTCGGTCGAGATCGCCTGGACCATCATCCCCTTCATCATCGTCATCGGCATGGGTGCGTTGGCCACGCGCACCGTGGTGGCCATGAAAGACACCAGCAACGCCGACATCACCATCAAGGCCACCGGCTACCAGTGGAAGTGGGGCTACGACTATCTGAAGGGTGAAGGCGAGGGCATCAACTTTCTGGCCACGCTGGACCTGGCACACCGCGTCATGTCCGACAGCGGCAAGCCCAGTGGCGACAACTACCTGCTGAAGGTCGACAACCCGATGGTGGTGCCCGTGAATCAAAAGATTCGCATCGTCACCACCGCCAACGACGTCATCCATGCCTGGATGGTGCCCTCGCTGGGCGTCAAGCAAGACGCCATTCCCGGCTTCGTGCGCGACACCTGGTTTCGCGCCGACCAGACAGGCGACTTCTACGGGCAGTGCGCTGAGTTGTGCGGCAAGGAACACGCCTACATGCCCATCCACGTGAAGGTGGTGAGCCAGGCTGACTACTCCATTTGGGTCGACGGTCAGAAAAAAGCCATGGCCGCAGCAGCCGATGACCCGGACAAGACCTGGGAGCTGGCAGCGCTGGTCACCCGTGGCGAAAAGGTGTACGCCAGCAACTGCGCTGCCTGCCATGGCGCCGCCGGCAAGGGCGCGGGCGCGATCAAGGCGCTGGACGGCGCTGCCGTGGTCAACGACCCCGACCACGCCAAGCAGATCGATGTGCTGCTGAATGGCCAGGGCAACGGCGCCATGCCGGCCTGGAAACAGCTTTCGGACACCGAGATTGCTGCCGTCATCACTTACACCAAGAATTCCTGGAGCAACCAGACCGGCCGGGTCGTTCAACCTGCCGAAATCGTTGCTGCGCGCCAATAGGCGCGAGTAGTTGCATAAAAACAAGTCGCCGCCGACAAGGACCCATCCATGAGCGCAGTTCTCGACCCCCAAGGCCACGGCCACGACCACGCTGACGACCACGCCCACGGTCAGCCCTATGGCTGGCGGCGCTGGTTGTTCGCTACCAATCACAAGGACATCGGCACGATGTACTTGTTGTTCAGCTTCGCCATGCTGATGGTGGGCGGCGTGCTGGCACTGGGCATCCGCGCTGAACTGTTCCAGCCCGGCCTGCAGTTCGTGAACCCCGAGCTGTTCAACCAGCTGACGACGATGCACGGCCTGATCATGGTTTTCGGCGCCATCATGCCGGCCTTCGTCGGCTTCGCGAACTGGATGATTCCGCTGCAGATCGGCGCGGCCGACATGGCCTTCGCGCGCATGAACAACCTCAGCTTCTGGTTGCTGATTCCGGCCGCGCTGACGCTGGTGGGCAGCTTTTTCATGCCCGGCGGTGCACCAGCAGCAGGCTGGACGCTCTACGCCCCGCTGACGCTCCAAATGGGCCCGTCAATGGACGCTGCCATTTTCGCCATGCACATCATGGGCGCCAGTTCCATCATGGGCAGCATCAACATCATCGTCACCATCCTCAACATGCGCGCGCCTGGCATGACGCTGATGAAGATGCCGCTGTTCTGCTGGACCTGGCTGATCACGGCCTATCTGCTGATTGCGGTGATGCCCGTGCTGGCCGGCGCCATCACCATGACGCTGACCGACCGTCATTTCGGCACCAGCTTCTTCAATCCCGCCGGCGGCGGCGACCCGGTGATGTACCAGCACATCTTCTGGTTCTTCGGCCACCCCGAGGTCTACATCATGATCTTGCCGGCCTTCGGCATCGTCAGCGCCATCATCCCGGCTTTCGCACGCAAACGGCTCTTCGGTTACACATCGATGGTGTATGCGACCTCGTCGATCGCCATCCTGTCGTTCATTGTCTGGGCCCACCACATGTACACCACCGGCATGCCGGTGACGGGTCAGCTTTTCTTCATGTACGCGACCATGCTCATCGCCGTTCCCACGGGTGTGAAGATCTTCAACTGGATCGCCACCATGTGGAAGGGCTCCATGACATTTGAGACGCCCATGCTGTTTGCAGTCGGCTTCCTCTTCGTCTTCTCGATGGGCGGCTTCACCGGCCTGATCCTGGCCATGGCGCCGGTGGACATCCAGTTGCAGGATACCTATTACGTGGTGGCCCACTTCCATTACGTGCTGGTGGCCGGCTCGCTGTATGCGCTGTTTGCTGGCGTGTACTACTGGGGCCCGAAGTGGACCGGCGTGATGTATTCGGAGACGCGCGGCAAGATCCATTTCTGGGGCTCGCTGATCTTCTTCAACATCACCTTCTTCCCCATGCATTTCCTCGGCCTGGCTGGCATGCCGCGCCGTTATGCCGATTACCCGATGCAGTTCGCCGACTTCAACATGGTGGCTTCCATCGGCGCCTTCGGCTTCGGCTTCATGCAGGTGTATTTCTTCGTGTTCGTCGTTATCCCCATGATGCGCGGCAAGGGCGAGCCTGCACCTCAAAAGCCTTGGGAAGGTGCGGAAGGTCTGGAATGGGAAGTGCCTTCTCCTGCGCCTTGGCACACTTTCGAGCAGCCGCCCAAGCTGGACGCCACGGCCACGCGCGTGGTGGGCTGAACGAGCTGCACAAGTCCACAGCAGCCCATGGTCACTGAGCAACAACGCAAGGCGAATTTTCGCCTTGCACTGGTTCTGGCTTCGGTGGCCGGCATTTTCGGTGTGGGCTTCATGATCAAGATGATCTTCTTCGGCGGCTGACCCGTATGTCCACCTCTGCCAATACTTCCAAACGCATGCGTCTGCTGCTGGCAGACAACCGCCGCATGCTGGGCAAGCTGCTGGTGATCGCCAGCCTGATGTTCGGCTTCGGCTATGCCCTGGTGCCCATGTACCGCGCCATTTGCGAAGCGCTGGGCATCAACATCCTCAGCGTCAGCGAGAGGCGCGTGGCCGGTGGCAGCTGGCTGGGTAGCAAGCCCTCAGCCAAGAACAGCCAGGTAGACACGACGCGCACCATCACGGTGGAATTCGACGCCAATGCGCGGGGCCCCTGGGAATTCAAGCCGGCATTGCGTTCAGTGCAGGTGCATCCTGGCGAAATGGCCACGGTGATGTACAACTTCAAGAATGTGCAGAACCGGACCATGGCCGCGCAAGCCATTCCCAGCTACGCGCCACGCCATGTCAGTTCGCATTTCAACAAGCTGGAATGCTTCTGCTTCAACCAGTACACGCTGAAGCCGGGTGAAGAGCGTGAATGGCCGGTGGTCTTCATCATCGACCCGAAGGTGCCCAAGGACGTGACCACCATCACCCTCTCGTACACCTTCTTTGAAGTGGGCGGCGTGGTGCCGCCTGCGCCTGCAGGGCAGCTTGGAAAATTGGGCGGTGGGGCCCAGCCGGTGGCCGCCCAAGCCAAATCACTGTGAGCGACGACCTTAAAAACGCGGCTCGGCGAAGCGGCCCCTTTTGGCAGACGGTGCAAGCCGTCGCCTGGTCTTTTTTCGGTGTGCGCCGCGCAAAAGACTATGAGCAGGACGTGCAAAAACTCAACCCGGTGCATGTCATCGTCGCCGGCATCTTTGGCGCGTTGCTGTTCATCGCGGTGTTGATGCTGCTGGTGCGTTGGGTTATCGCCAGCGGCGTCGCTGCATAAGTATTTTTTCTAGAACCGGATTCCTGGAGCAAGACCGACATGGCAGCCACCACCCCTGCGGGCAAGACCCCGTACTACTACATCCCCGCGCCTTCTGCGCATCCGGTGATGATGGCCGCCGGCCTGTTCGTGGTCATCTTCGGAGCCGGTCAATGGATCAACGGCGCCGGCTGGGCAGCCTATGTGGTGCTGGCCGGCATGGTGATGTGGCTGGGCGTCATGTTCCGCTGGTTCAGCGAAGCCGTGCGCGAGAGCGAAAGCGGTTTGTATTCCGACCGCATCGACGTTTCCTACCGCTGGAGCATGAGTTGGTTCATCTTCAGCGAGGTCATGTTTTTCGCTGCTTTCTTCGGCGCCTTGTACTGGGCGCGTTTACATGTCGTACCCGCGCTTGGCAGCCTGGACAACCAGATCCTGTGGCCCGATTTCAAGGCCGTCTGGCCCAGCTCAGGTGTTGGCTTCACGGCCTCACCGGCTGGCACGGTCGAGCCATTTGCCACCATGGGCCCCTGGCCGCTGCCCACGATCAACACCGCCTTGCTGCTGACCTCGGGCGTGACCCTGACCATCGCCCACCATGCCTTGATTGCCAACCAGCGCGCCAAGACGATTTTCTGGATGTGGTGCACGGTGGCGCTGGGTACCGCGTTCCTCATAGTTCAGGGTTACGAGTATTACCACGCCTACAACGACCTGAACCTCAAGCTCAACTCGGGCATCTTTGGCAGCACCTTTTTCCTGCTCACCGGCTTCCATGGTTTTCATGTGCTGGTGGGCATGCTGATGCTGCTTTTCATCACCTTGCGCTTGATGAAGGGCCACTTCACCCCCAAGCGCCACTTCGGTTTTGAAGGCGCAGCCTGGTACTGGCACTTCGTCGACGTGGTCTGGCTGGGGCTCTACGTGGTGATTTACTGGCTGTAGCAAGCACCTCCCCCATCCACCAAACGCCGCCCGCCCGCGGCGTTTGTTCTTTGGGCGTTCAGGGCCCGATCGGCAAGCCACCCGGCTTGACCCAGCCCATGTACCAGCTGAACAGGATGAACAGAAACAACGCTACCGACAAGCCCACGCGCAGGGCCAATGCCCGGGCCATGCGGTTGCTGCGCCGGGCTTCGCTGTCGCCGCTTTTTCGCAGCATGAACAAGCCCGCGCCGGCCAAGGCCAGCAACACGGCCACGAGCATGATGATGAACAGGCTTTTCATGGGTAGGGATTATGAAGCGCACAGTGAGGCATGCGCTTGAACTGGGCGAGTGCGCTGGTGCTGGCGGCTGCCCTGTTGGGCGCAGGCGTGACTGCCAGGCTGGGCGTGTGGCAGCTCGACCGCGCGGCGCAGAAAAACGCCTTGCAGGCGGCGCTGGACCAGCGGCGCGCATTGCCGGCCTTGGGTATGGAGGGCCTGGCTGCAGATGCAGCTGGCGCCGCCCTGCAACAGTACCGCCGCATCACGCTTGCAGGCCGCTGGCAGCCGGAGGCCACGGTTTACCTGGACAACCGGCAGATGCACGGTCGCCCAGGCTTCTTCGTCGTGACCCCGCTGGTCCTGGCTGACGGCAGCGCGGTACTGGTGCAACGGGGCTGGCAGCCGCGCGATATGAGCGACCGCACGCGTGTGGTCGTGCCGCCCACGCCCGGGGGGCCGGTTGAGATCGCCGGCCGCATCGCCCCCCCGCCTGCGAGGTTGTACGAATTCGCCGGCCAGGACACAGGAACCGTGCGACAGAATCTAGATATCGACAGCTTCGGCCGAGAGTGGCGCTTGCAGCTTCGGCCACTGTCCGTATTGCAGCAAGCCGAAGGAGCCGCACCCGACGGGCTGCTGCGCGATTGGTTGCCCCCTGCCACTGGCGTAGACAAACACTATGGCTACGCATTTCAATGGTTTGCGCTCTCCGCGCTGATCCTGGGTTTCTATGTCTGGTTCCAAATCATCCGTCCCCGGCGCGGCATCCGCAGCGCCAGCAGCAAGTCCTGAGCTGTTGTCCATGACCATCCACAACGTGCCGGCGCCTGATCTGCAGGAAGAAAGCCGCCGCACACGCATGGGCCGGATCAAGATGCTGCTGGTACTGCTGGTTTGCGCTGCGCCTGTCATCGCTTCCTATCTGACCTATTTCGTCATCCGGCCAGAAGGGCGCACGAATTACGGCACGCTCATCACGCCGACGCGCACCGTGCCCGAAGCGCTGAATCTGCGCACGCTGGATGGTCAGAGCGTCCCGGCGCTGGCCACCTTCAAAGGCCAGTGGCTGCTCGTGACCGTGGGCCCCAGCACATGCGACGCAGCATGCGACCAGCGGCTGTTCGTTCAGCGCCAACTGCGCGAGATGCTGGGTCGCGATCGCGACCGGCTGGACCGCGTCTGGCTCATCACCGATGGCAAGCCACCCACGCCAGAGATGCGTGCAGCGGCCGAAGCACCGCCTGCCCTGACCATGCTGCTGGCCGACGCAGATGCCGTGTCGGCCTGGCTGCAGCCCGAAGCCGCCAACGCCGTAGAAGCCCATTTGTACGTGGTCGACCCCATGGGCGAATGGATGATGCGCATGCCGGCGGACGCTGATCCGGGCAAGGTCAAGCGCGATATCGTGCGTCTGCTGCGCGCATCGTCCTCCTGGGACCAGGCTGGACGCTGAAGCATGGGTGCCGCTGTCGATTTCGCACCCACGCTGCGCCTGCTGCTGCTGGCGGCCATCGTGGCTTTGCTGCCGCTGTCGTGGGTGTGGCTGCGCTCGCGCGGCGCCGACACGCGGGGGCGCCTGGCGGCACTGACGGCGCTCACACTCTTCCTCACCTTCGACCTCATCGTCTTCGGCGCCTTCACGCGCTTGTCTGATTCAGGTCTGGGCTGCCCGGACTGGCCCGGCTGCTATGGCGAAGCGTCGCCCTTCGGTGCCCGGGCCGACATCCACGCGGCAGAAAGTGCGCTGCCCAGCGGTCCGGTGACCTGGTCGAAGGCCTGGATCGAGATGATTCACCGCTACCTGGCCATGACCGTGGGCGTGCTCATCCTGGTCATGGCGGCCACGGCCTGGGTCGAACGTCGGCGCTTGCCGTTTTCGCCCTGGTTGCCCAGCTTCACCCTGCTGTGGGTCATCGTGCAGGGCCTGTTCGGCAAGTACACCGTGACTCTGAAGCTGTACCCGGCCATCGTCACTCTGCACCTGTTGGGCGGCTTGTTCCTGCTGGCTTTGCTGGCGGTGCAGCACACGCGCTTCGTGCAGCAAGGTGCGGAACGGCCCGAGGCTCCTTTGCTTGCACTGAGCACGGGCCTGCGGCGGTTGGCCGCGCTGGCCCTGGCGGTGCTGGTGCTGCAGATCGCCAGTGGCGGCTGGGTCAGTACCAACTACGCCGTCCTCGCTTGCCAGGGGTTCCCGCAGTGCAACGGACAGTGGTGGCCGCAGATGAACTTCAGTGAAGGTTTCACCCTGCTGCGCCACCTGGGCCGCACGCAGGATGGGGGCTATCTCAGCTTCGAGGCGCTGATGGCGATCCATATGGTGCACCGGCTGCTGGCTGTGCTGGCCACCGCCGTGCTGGGCTGGCTGGCCTGGCGCTTGTGGCGCCACGCTGCGGCGCAGCGGTTCGGGGCCGCCCTGGCGGGCCTGCTGCTGTTGCAGCTGGCCAGCGGGCTGTCGAACGTGGTGCTGGGCTGGCCCTTGATAGCCGCGTTGGGCCATTCGGCCGGCGCGGCCGCATTGGTGCTGTTGCTGACCTTGGTGCTGGCGCGCAGTGCCCAGCCCAGCACTCGTGTCGCAGAGGCACGCCAGCCGGTGGTCGCGGCCGCATAAAATTGCTGACGATGTCTCAAGCTCTCGCGGCCCGTGCCGGCCCGCCCTCCCGATTTGCCCAGTTCTATGCCTTGACCAAGCCGCGTGTGGTGCAGTTGATCGTCTTCTGCGCTCTCATCGGCATTCTGCTGGCACAGCCCGGCTTGCCCAACCTGCCCCTGGCGCTGGCTGCGGTGGTGGGCATCTGGCTGGTGGCAGGGGCGGCGGCAGCCTTCAACTGCCTGGTCGAGCAACAGATCGACCGCCGCATGGCGCGCACCTCGTGGCGGCCCACGGCGCGCGGCGATCTCAGCACACGCCAGGCGCTGGTGTTTTCTGCCGTGTTGTGCACCGCTGGAAGCACCGTGCTGTTCTACTGGGTCAACCCGCTGACGATGTGGCTGACATTCGCCACTTTCGTTGGCTATGCGGTGGTCTACACCGTGATACTGAAGCCGTTGACGCCGCAGAACATCGTCATCGGAGGTGCCTCAGGCGCCATGCCGCCCGTGCTGGGCTGGGCCGCGATGACGGGCGAAGTCGGGGCTGAATCCCTGATGCTGTGCCTGATCATCTTTTTGTGGACCCCGCCTCATTTTTGGGCACTGGCGCTGTACCGCGCCGAGGATTACCGCAAGGCTGGCCTGCCCATGCTGCCCATCACCCACGGCCCGGAATTCACGCGGCTGCAGGTGCTGCTGTACACCATCGTTTTATTTGCTGCGACCTTGCTGCCGTTCACCTACCGCATGAGCGGCTGGATTTATCTGGTCGCAGCCGTGGTGCTGGGGGTGTGGTTCATGGTGCTGGCCTGGCAACTCTGGCGCGAATACAGCGACGCGCTGGCCAGGCGCACCTTCCGTTTTTCCATCTGGCATTTGACGCTGCTGTTTGCCGCGCTTTTGATCGACCATTACGCACAGCCATGGCTTTCTCGACTTTTCGGCGCTTGAGTCTCAGTTGGAGCCTGATGCTCCTGGCTGCTGCCGTGGGTGGCTGCAGCAAGACGGAGACACCAGCCGCTTCGTTCAAGTCGGTGGACATCACCGGTGCGGACTACGCCCGCGAGCTGAATCTGACCGACGCCGACGGCCGCGCTCGCACGCTGGCCGAGTTCAAAGGCAAGATCGTTGTCGTTTTCTTCGGCTTCACCCAATGCCCTGATGTGTGCCCGACGACGCTGCTGGAATTGGCTGAAGTGAAGAAAGCGCTGGGACCGGATGGCGACCGCGTGCAAGGCATCTTCGTCACCGTCGACCCGGAGCGCGACACGCCAGAAGTGCTGAAGGCCTACGTCGACAACTACGGCGCCGGCTTTGTTGCCCTGCGCGGCTCCCTGGAAGAAACACGCGCCGCTGCCAAGCAGTTCAAGTTGTTCTACAGCAAGGTCCCCGGCCGCACCGAAGGCAGCTACACCATGGACCACACAGCGGCCTCTTATGTGTTCGACACACAAGGCCGCGTCCGCTTGTTCACACGCTACGGCACGGGCGCCGAGGCCCTGGTGCATGACCTGAAGCTGCTGCTGGCTGAAAAGGCCTGAACCCGAAATTCAGGCCCCTGTCTCAAGCTGAAACAGCTTCCAGCGCCTTGCGCATCTTTTTCAGCGCCGCCACCTCGATCTGGCGGATCCGCTCCGCACTGACGCCGTAGTCAGCCGCCAGTTCGTGCAGCGTCATGCCGCCCGAGCTGTCGTCGTTCACCTTCAGCCAGCGTTCTTCCACCACTCTGCGGCTGCGCGCGTCCAGCACTTCCAGCGCCTGGTGAATGCCGTCGCCAGACAGCCAGTCGCGGTGCCGGGCTTCAAGCGCGTGCGTGGGCTCGTTCGTGTCGTCGGCCAGGTACGCAATCGGCGCGAAGCTTTCTTCACCGTCGTCGTTTTGCGGCTCCAGTGCCACATCGCCGCCCGACAGGCGCGTTTCCATCTCCACCACTTCTTCGGGTTTCACGTTCAAACGCTCGGCCACATGCGCCACCTCGGCCGGCGTCAGCGTGTTGCGGTGGGTGTCCTGATCGGTGGCGTTTTCCTTCAGGCCCTGCTTCATCGAGCGCAGGTTGAAGAACAGCTTGCGCTGCGCCTTGGTGGTGGCCAGCTTGACCATGCGCCAGTTCTTCAGGATGTATTCATGAATCTCGGCCTTGATCCAGTGCAGCGCATAGCTCACCAGACGCACGCCCTGTTCAGGGTCGAAGCGTTTCACAGCCTTCATCAGCCCGATGTTGCCTTCCTGGATCAGGTCGCCATGCGGCAAGCCGTAGCCCAGGTACTGGCGCGAAACCGATACCACCAGGCGCAGATGCGACAGCACCATCTGCCCCGCGGCCTGCAGGTCGCCCGTGGCCTGGAAGCGGCGGGCGAACGAGACCTCTTCGCCTTGCGTGAGCATGGGCATGCGCCCTACGCCTGAAATGTAGGCGTCCAGGTTGCCCAGCGACGGAACCATGGCCCAGGGGTCGCGCACCGACAAATTGGCGGCAGCAGACCGGTTGGGAGCGGGCGTATTGGCGGCACTGGCGATGGCTGTTCTCATGTTCATGCACCTTCTGATGCAGGGGAAACCCCCGAGTTCCGCAAATATTAGCACTCCCTGCCTGAGAGTGCTGATTCAAGTGTGCCGGCTTGGTCGTCAGCCGTGCTGATGCGGTCAGCGCCAGCTTTCAACCCCAGCGCGTGTCCAAGCCTTGCAGCACATCGTCCAGCGTGGACAGAAAACGCGCCACGTCCAGCGGCTTGGTGATGTAGCTCAACGCACCCAGGTTCAACGCCTCGGTGAT
>JBBQXN010000055.1:0-22070 GCA_038209585.1 Burkholderiales bacterium | reverse complement strand
CGTTCCGTGGGCGCCGCGTGATCGAGCCGCAGCGAGGTGATGGGCAGCACCGAGATGCCGCGCTCGCCGATGAGAAAGGGGTACTCGTTCGTGCCGTGCACCGAGCCGCGGTACTTCAGCACCCGCAAGCGGCGGGTGGAGATCTGCTCATGCACGCGGTGGTCGAGCGTGATCACGCAGTCGGCCACGTACTCTTCCAGCCCGTAGCGCGTGATGGCGTTGCCCTCGCCCTTTTCGCCGGTGATGATGGCCGTCATGCCGCGGGCTTTCAGCCAACTGAAGAGCCGGCGCAATTCGGCGCGCAGGATGGCGTGGTTCGGCAACCCGGCGAAGAGCGCCTCGACGGTGTCGAGCACCACGCGTTTGGCCCCGATGGAGTCGATGGCGTGCCCGAGCCGGATGAAGAGGCCCTCGAGGTCGTATTCGCCGGTTTCCTCGATCTCGCTGCGCTCGATGCGCACATGGTCGAGCGCGATCTTCTTCTGCTTCACGAGCCGGTCGAGATCGAAGCCGAGTGAGCGCACATTGGCCGTCAGGTCGGCGGCACTTTCTTCGAACATCATGAAGACGCCGGGCTCGCCGTACTGCGTGGCGCCGCGCACCAGGAATTCCACGGCCAGCATCGTCTTGCCGCACCCCGCGCTGCCGCAGACGAGCGTCGGCCGCCCTGCGGGCAGCCCGCCACTGGTGATTTCATCGAGGCCGGTCATCCCGGTGGGCGATTTCGCGAGACCGGATGTCGCGGGCGGGTCGGACTTTTTGTTCATGGCGCGCTGAGATGTCTGATGTTGCCGACCTCTGACAGTCCGATCTGGCAGCATCACACCGAACGATCGCTCCGATGTTCGCCTGGACGGGCCAGGCATTTCACGAGCGAGCTTTGGCGTTACCCCGTTCAACCGGCCTGCAAAACGCCACAACGTTACCTGCCGAGGCAGGCCTTGTCCACAGGCCGTCAGGGCGTCAGGCCAGAGAGCGGGTCAGGACTCGGGCAAACCGTCCGTTTCGGCGCATGAGCCAAGGAAGGCTGCACGGTTTTTCGATTGGGCTGCGTACGGCCGGCGCGAACTCGGCTCCGACGGCGCAGGCCGATGGGACGTGGCTCTGACATCCACTGTGGCACGTCGCGCTTTCCATGCAGCACGCGCCAGATGTCGATGTGAGCGCTGTGTTCCACGTAGAAGATGATCTGCGCGTAGCGCGTGAGAGGCCCAGCTCTCAGGCCGGGCAGGTTCAGTTCGTGCGCGTATCGCGGTGATCCGCTGGCCGGTTGGCGACCGATGTGCAGGCGGGCGTCCTCGGGCGCGTTGATGAACCCCAGCGCGGCACGCGCGGACCGTTCGAACAGGTAGTTGTCGATGCTGTCTTCGACATCGCCGGCGGCTGCCTTCCGCGGTATCACGTGGAGAGATTGGAAGGTTCAGCGGCGGCCTGCTCGGGCCCGCCAAACTGGCCTGGGTTTGTCATCTGGGGCTGCCCGGAGACCGTCTCAGAGGGCGCAAGAGCAGGGCTCAGCCACGTTGCCATTGCAGCGACCCTGAGGGAGATCAGGGGGGGGGACTGGCGGGTTGCAGGAGGCCGCAGACGCCTGATCAGCATGCGGGAAAAAAGTCGCACACGAACAGCGGGCCATCACGGGTGTACGGGCTGACTGATCGGGGGTTCGGAGCGTCGCGGCCGATGCGGCCGATGCGGCTGATTTGGCCGATGCGGGCGGTGTCAAGGTCGATTCGGTCATTGAACCGAAGATGTCGGGCCAAGTGAACGATGATTCGGCACCGCGGCTGCTCATGCTTCAGTTTGTCTCAGCATCCACTTTTTCAAACCTTCTTTCTGCCCCTGCTGCTGGCCGTGCTGGGCATGGCCGCGATGCGCCTGGGGCCTGGCGAGCGCTGGGCTGGTTTGGGGGCGATGTTGGGTTTGCTGGGGGCGCTGGCGTGGTTTCCCGGGTTCGACTGGCCGGCGCATTCGCGCACGCAGAAGTTGCCTTGGGTGGTGCTGGCCGGCATCGGGGTGGCTGTGCTGGTGGCTGTGCTGGCGACCGTGCGTGACCCCGACGGCGCGCAGCCGGTTTGGACGCTGCTGGCAGCCCAGGCGACTTGGGCAGGGGCAGTGGGGTGGCTGGCCAGCGGTCAAGCCGGCGGGCCTTGGCTGGCCGGCTTCGCGCTGCTGGGCGGGGCGGTGCTGTGGCGGGTGGTCAGTGGCAACAGCCGCGCACCCCGTTCTGCAAACAGGCTTGGCCTGACAGTTCAAGCGATTGCGGCGCTGGGCCTGGCCGTGTTGGCGGCCACGGGGGGTTCGCTGTTGTTGGCACAACTGGCCGGCATGCTGGCCTGCACGGCTGCGGCGCTGGCCGGGTGGGTATGGCTGCGGCCGGCCGCGCTGAAGGCAGGGGCCGCAGCAGGGCAAATGATCTGGCCAATGGCGCTGGCCTGGCTGTCCATTGCCTGGGCCTGGGTGCTGGCCGAACCTGCCGCTGGCCCCCTGCGCGCGCTGCAGGTGGCTCTGTTGGCCTTGACCTTCGTCGTGCCCGCTTTGCTGCACCGCCTGGCAGCCGCCCTGCTACTGGCTGTGTTGACGGTAGTTCTGGCCTGGTGGGTCGGCACGGCGCTGATACCGATGCCCGACACGGCACCTGACTCGAACGACCCTTACCTCACATCTTGACGACGATGAACAATTCCGCCGCCGCTGGCCAAGTCCCTTCTTCCCTTTTGCTGCGCAGCGGCCACTGGCAAGACCTCACCACCCTGGACTTCGCGCGGGTGGACCCGGCACGCACCATCGCCTTGCTGCCGGTGGCAGCCATCGAGCAGCATGGCCCGCACCTGCCGCTGGCCACCGACGCCATCATCAACCAGGCCGTGATTGATGAAGCGCTGCGGCGCCTGCCTGCCTCCAGCTCGGTGCTGGTGCTGCCCGCGCTGAACATCGGCGACAGCCTGGAACACACGGCCTTCCCCGGCACGCTCAGCGCCGACATGGATGTGCTGCTGGGTCTGTGGCTGGGGCTGGGCCGCTGTGTGGCCCGTGCTGGTGTGAAGAAACTGGTGATCTTCAACAGCCACGGCGGCCAGCGCGCCCATGTGGACCTGGCCGCACTGCGGCTGCGCGTGGCGCACGGCATGCTCGTGGTGCGGGCCCACAGCTTTTCTTTCGGTGTGCCGCCAGGGTTGTTCGAGGCCGATGAGCTGGCGCATGGCCTGCATGGCGGCGCGGTCGAAACCTCGCTGCTGCTGCATCTGCGGCCCGATCTGGTGCGCACCGAGGCGCTGGCCGATTTCCCCAGCCTGGGCGCCGAGCTGGCCCGCCGTGGCGGGTTGCTCGGCGCAGAAAAACCGGTGGGCATCGGCTGGATGACGCAAGACCTCAACCCCCAAGGCGCTTGCGGCAATGCCGGCGCGGCCAGTGCCGCCAGTGGCGAGCGCCTGCTGGGTTATCTGACTGACACGCTGGTGCGGCTGCTGGCTGAAGTCGAAGCGATGCAGTTGCCAGAGCACGCGGCGTGATCTGGCTTCAGTCGTCGTCGCCCAGGTGCCCGGCTTGCCGCTTGGTGCGCATATAGCGTTCGTTGTGTGCGGTCACCGGGCCGTGCACCGCCACGCGGTCCACCACATCGATGCCGGCCTGGCGCAACGCTTCGATCTTTTGCGGGTTGTTGGTCAGCAGCTGAATACGCGTGTGGCCCAGCGCCTGCAGCATGGCGGCTGCGGCAGAAAAGTCGCGCTCGTCTTCACGAAAGCCCAGATGGCGGTCGGCCTGCAGGGTGTCCAGCCCGCTGTCCTGCAGCCGGTAGGCGCGCAGCTTGTTGGCCAGGCCGGTGCCGCGCCCTTCCTGCGCCAGGTACAGCAGCACGCCACCGGTCTCGGCCAGCCGCGCCACGGCACGCTGGAGCTGCGGGCCGCAGTCGCAGCGCAGGCTGCCCAGCAGGTCGCCTGTGAGGCAAGCCGAATGCAGGCGAACCGGCACGGGCGCGTTGCCCGGCGGGCGGCCCACGATGATGGCGACATGCTCGGCGTCGCCGTCGATTTCCCGGAACAGCACCAGGGTGCAATCTTCTTCGGCCGCCAGCGGAACGTGGGCGTCGCTGATGCGGCGCAGGCCAGCCGCCCTGTCAGGCAAGGATGCTTTGACATCGGCGGGATCGATCTGCAGCACCTGCGCGGTGGCCAGTGCGTCGGCGGCTTCGCCAGTCAAGTGCACCAGCAGCAAGGCCGGGATCAGGTGCGATCGCTTGCACATCGACAGCGCGGCAGACCAGGCCGGGTCTGGGGTCGCTGTCATGGCTGCGCTGCCCAGCAGGCTGGGGTCGCCGGGGCCGGGTGAGACACCGGCCAGTTGCTGCATTGCGGCCAGCGTGATGCGGGGAGCAACCGGCAGCGCCTGCGGCATCGGCGAGGACGCCAAAGGCGCATCCAGCACGCCCAGCGCCAGCAGGCGCTCGCCGCTGAGCAGCAGTTTTGGTGCCGTTCCAGCCTGCAGCAGCTGTCGCAACAAGTCTTCGCTGAGAGTTTCGACCGCGCCTGTCAGCAGCCAGCCGTTGCGGCTGGCCAGGGCCAGTGGGCGCCCACGTCGCAGTTCGGTGCAGGCACGATCGACACGGATGCGGGCAGCGCGAGCGGCGGCTGTGGCCAGATCGGCGCCGGCCAGCAGCGGGGTCAGGGGAAAGGGCTGGGCACTCATCGACGCGGCTGAATGGCCCGCCACTGCGGCTTGGCCGCAGTCAGGTGGAGGAAGTGGATGCGATTCATGCGTCGCAGGATAGCGGTTCATCGGCTTCCGGGAAGGCCATGAGTTCTTCGCCAGCGGATGCCATCATGGTGCCATGTCCCCTGCCGACCCCCTTGCCGAACTCCCAGACTGGCCGCCGCTGTGGGCGCAGATGCTGCAAGTTCGCGATTCGCCGCAGGCCCCGCGCAGCTCCAGCGGAGGCTGGCTGCACGCCGACCCGACGTTCGGCTGGTGCCTGACGGGCCCAGGGAGCCATGTCGGCCTCGCCAGCACCGAACGGTTCTCGTTCTACAAGCCCCTGCTCGACGCCCGACTGGCGCCGGCCCGCGACGCCCCCAACCCCTGGGTGCTGGCGCAACTGGGGCAAAGCCTGGATGGCTGCGTGGCCACGGCCAGCGGCGATTCGCATTTCATCAACGGGGCGCACAGCCTGCTGCACCTGCACCGACTGCGCGCCTTGTGCGACGCCGTGCTGGTGGGCGCCGGCACGGTGGCCGCCGACAACCCCCAGCTGACCACGCGCCGCGTGAGCGGGCCGAACGCCGTGCGCGTGGTGCTGGACCCGGCCGCCCGCCTGGACGGGCTGGATCGTTTGTTCCACGATGCGTTGGCGCCCACGCTGTGGGTGTGCGACCAGCGCCATGCAGCGCAGGCGCGGGCCAGGCTGGAAGGCGGCGCAGCCGAAGTGCTGGCGGTGGACGATTTGCTGGACCCTTCCGATGCCAGCCGCAGCCCCAACCTGGCCCTGGCGATGGCCGCGCTGGCCGCACGGGGCTTGCGCGTGCTGCTGGTCGAAGGCGGCGGCGTCACGGTCTCACGCTGCCTGGCTGCTGGCGTGCTGGACCGGCTGCACCTGGTCATCGCGCCGCTGATCATCGGCGCCGGCCGGCGCGGGCTGCAGCACGCCGGGCCGGCGCGTCTGGCCGATTGCCTGCGGCCACCGGCGCGGCAACTGGCCCTGGGCGACGACGTGTTGTGGGACCTGGACCTGCGCGGTCCGGCAGCCGGCCGTCAGCGTGGTGGCAGTGCCAGTACGTCGACGTGACCTACGCGCAGCATGCTGCGCGTGGCCTTCGCCTGTTCTTGCGAACAACCCAGCCGCCTGTCCTGCCAGGCGCGCACCGTGGCTGCAGCCGCAGGCTGCTGCTCGATCGCCGCAGCGGCCATGCCGTCGATCAGCGCCCGCTGCAAGGCCGGCGCTTGCGTGTCTGGTTCGCCGCTCAGCCACCAGTCGCTGCGCGCTGTGGTGACGCGATAGCCGGCGCGGCGCAGCGCCAGCACCAGCGCTGGCGCGGCAGCCCCACCCAGCGCCGGGCCGCCGAAGCCCTTGTCGCGCTGCTGATGTGTTTCGAAAAGCGCGGCCACGGTCGCGTCGTCGGCATCGCGCGGGGTAAAGCGCAGGCGGCCGTCCACGGTCAGCGCCATCAACACGGCGGCGCGGGCAGCCGTGACTGCTGCCACCAAACGTTGCAGCCAGGCCGCGCTGACGAGATCGAGCAACGCAGACGCCGTGACCAGCTGCGCGCTTTGCCAGGGCAGGCTTTCCAGGTCTCGGTTCAGATCGAGCTGACGGCGCACGATGTCGGTGTTGAACCCGCTGCCGCTGTGTTGCAAACGACCTTTGCTGTTGGGCGGCAAACCCAGGCAGGCTGGCCAGCGCTGCAGCAGCGCCGCGTCGTGGTCCACCACCAGCCATTGCTGCGCGCCAGCCAGCCGGGGCGCCAGCCAGCGCAGGTTCGCGCCGGTGCCGCAGGCCAGGTCGATGACGCGCAGCGGTGAGGCGTTGGGTCCAGGAGCCTCCAATGCCTGAATGGCCTGCAGCGGAAGCCGCGGCGCGGCGGCGTCACGCGCAGCGGTGTCGAAAGGTTCGCGCTGCTGCAGCCAGTCGGCACTGAAACCCGCTGCGCCGGAGACCGCGGCTGGGCGTGCGCGCTGTTTCATACGCTGTCCAGCACGGCCGCGAATCGCGCAGCCTGGGCTGCCCAGTCCGGCAGCAGCCGACCAGCAGCGCGCGCGCCTGCTGCCAGACGAGCGCGTAATGCGCTGTCGCTGACCAAGGTTTGCAGCGCCGCTTGCAGCGCCGGCACATCGCCTGCCGGCACGCGCCAGCCGGCTGCTGGCGGCAGCGTTTGCGCCAGCGCGCCGGCGTCAGTGGCCAGCACCGGCAGGCCTGCGGCCAGCGCTTCTGCCACCACCATGCCGTAACCCTCGTGCAGCGATGCCAACACCAACAGGTCGGCTGCGGCGTACTGCGCCTGCAGCGCGGCGGCATCGACCTCGCCATGCCAGATGATGCGATCGGCCAGCCCGCTGTCACGGGCCAGGGCGCGCACCGCAGCACGCGTGGCGGGGTCACGTGTAAGGCTGCCCACGCAATGCAGCTGCCAATTCAGCGGCTTCAGCCCGGCCAGCGCCTGCAGCAGCAGCGCGTGGCCTTTGCGTGGGGTCACGGTGGCCACGCACAGCAGGCGCACCGGGGTGGTGGCAGACGCGTTGGCAGACGCGTTGGCAGACGCCCTGACAACGGGATCGCCCGGCGCTTGCGGGTGCGCGTCGGTTCCCGGCTCGACGACCACGATGCGCTCTCTTGCCACGCCCATCGCAGCCACGTCATGGGCCGTGTGCGGGCTGGTGACGACGACGCGGCGTACGAACTGCAAGGCGCGCGTTTCGCTGGCCAGCAAGCGCTGGCGCACAGCCGGGGCCAGCCCGGTTTCCAGATGCAGCGGGTGGTGCACCAGCGCCACCCAGCGCAGCCGGTCGGCGTGGGCGGCCGCGAGGTCGGGCATCACGCCGAAGGCCAGGCCGTCGGCCACCACCCGTGTGCCGCTGGGCAGACCGCCCACCTGTTCTGCCGCCCGGGACAAGGCGGCGGCATCGGGTGCTGGCCAATCGGCGTCCAGGCGCAGCACATCGACACCCCAGCCGGCTGCGCCCAGCGCTTGCGCCAGGCGCCTGTCGTACTGGTAGCCGCCGGTCGGGGTCAGCCAGTCGCCAGGCACCAGAAAGCTGAATTCACGCGGCGCGGTCATCGCGGTGGGCAATCGCCGCTTCAGGCCGCTACCGGCAGTGCGCCTTCGTAAGAGGCCCAGGCCACATGCGATTCGTTCAGCGTCACGCGCATCTGCGACAAGCCGGGCGACCCGGCGCCAGGCAATGCATGCGGGCCCAGCGCCCCGACGGAAATGCGCGCCGCGATGCGGTCGAAGATCTCGCGCGCCAGGAATTCGGTGGTCGTGTTGCGGCCGGTGAAAGCGGGCAGATCGTCCAGGTTGCGGAAGTTCAGCGCCGCCAGTTCTTCGCGCAGCACCTGGGTGGCCAGGCCGATGTCCACGACGATGCCGTCCACGTCCAGCGCGGCACGCCGCAGTTCCAGGTCGACGACATAGGTGGCGCCATGCAGGCGCTGCGCGGGCCCGAAAACTTCGCCCCGGAAGCTGTGGGCGATCATGAAATGGTCTCTGACGTTGATGGCGTACATCGGGGTGGGCCTTTGTGGCGAGGGTTCGGTGGAAGGTGTGGCGCGGGCATTCACGCCGGCGGGTAGTCGATGCGCTGGCACAGGATGTCAGACCCGCGGCCAGACTCCGCACCAGGCGGTCTGGCCAGTTCGGCCAGCACCTCGGGCAGGTCGTCGAACGCAGCCTGGTGCGTGACCAGGCGGTCCAGCACCGGGTCTACCAGCAGCGACAAGGCCAGGGCCAGCCGCTGCCGGTGGCTCCAGCGTGCGCGCTGCGCCAGCGCCACGCTGCCAACCTGCGAGCTGCGCAACACCAGCCGCTGCGAATGGAAGGCCTGGCCCAGTGGCACTTGCACTGCCCGGCTGCCATACCAGCTGAGTTCCAGCACGGTGCGCTCGAAGCCGGCCAGTTGCAGCGCCGTGGCCAGCCCGGCGGCCTGGCCGCTGGTGTGCACCACCAGGTCGGCGTCGGGCCTGGCGGCACCCGGCAAAGCGAACGATGCGCCCAGTGCAGCCGCGAACCCGGCGCGCGCCGGCACGGTATCAATCACCTGCACCGTGCAGCCCGGCACCTGGGCTGCCAACCAGGCCACCAGCAGGCCCAGCGTGCCGCCGCCCACCACAGCGACATGGTCGCCAAGGCGGGGCGGTGCGTCCCACAAGGCATTGATGGCGGTTTCCAGCAGGGCGGCCAGCACCGCGCGGCCTGCGGGCACGCCGGGCGGCAGGGGCAGCACGGCAGCCTCCGGCACCTGGTAGAGCGTCTGGTGCGGATACAGGCAGAAAACTGTGCGGCCCAGCAGGTCTGCCGGCCCCTGTTCGACCAGGCCGACGTTGACATAGCCGTACTTCAGCGGTGCCGGGAAGTCGCCTTCCTGAAAGGGTGCGCGCATGCGCTGGTATTCGCTGGTGGGCACTTCCCCGCGCAACACCAGGCCTTCGGTGCCGCGGCTGATGGCGCTGTGCAGCGTGCGTACCCGCACCTGCGCGGGGGCCAGCGGGGGCAGCATCTCGGTGCGAAGCTCCACGCGGCCGGGGGCCACGACCCAGCAGGCACGGGCTTGATGCGGTGGCGGGAGAGAAGGGGTGCTCATTGGTTTCCACGACGTTACATGCGCGCCGGCTACAGATGCCCGCGTGCTGCACCGTGATGCAGAACAGATGGTACGGTCCTGGTCATGAATTCGCCCGTACAGCCTGTTTCTCCTGCGGCGCCCGTGCGGCCCGAGCGGGGGGCCGGGTCTGAACACGCCAGCGCCGTGCGCCGAACTTTGCTGCGCGGCGCGTGGCTTGACTTGGCGCTGGTGGCCACGGGCTTGCTGTTGGTGGCGCTGGCAGCAGCCTGGGCCGCAGCCCTGGGTAGCGACTACGTGCTCAAGGCGCTGGCGTGGCTGGCAGCAGGTGGGGTGGCTATCCGTGCTGGCTTGCGTGCCGGCACGCACCCCCACGCCCGCTTTGGCAGCGCCAACCGCATCACGCTCGTGCGGCTGGCGCTGGCCGGCTTGCTGATCGCGCTGCTGGGCGAAGCTGCGTGGTCCAACCCGGCGCCCGGGCCAAATGCGCTGGCTTGGGCCGTGGTGCTGCTGGCCACCGCCACAGCCCTGCTGGACGCGGCAGACGGCGCACTGGCGCGCCGCAGCGGCCTCGCCAGTGCCTTCGGCGCGCGCTTCGACATGGAAACCGACGCGGCCTACACCCTGGTGCTGTGCGCCCTGGTCTGGCAGGCCGGGCAAGCGGGGCCATGGGTGCTGCTGGCCGGGCTGCTGCGCTACCTGTTCGTTACCGCTGCCTGGCGCTGGCCCTGGCTGGCCGCGCCGCTGCCGCCCAGCCGGCGGCGCCAAACGGTGTGCGTGGTGCAGATCACCAGCCTGATCGTGTGCCTGGCCCCCATCGTTTCGTCCGCCGTGGCCACCCTACTGGCGGCCGCCAGTCTGGCGCTGCTGGTCGGATCATTCGCTGTCGACGTGATCTTCCTGGCGCGCACGCGTCGCAACAGTCTGGAGCCTTGAACATGACCCACACTGCAGCCGTCTCGCTGTCTGGTCTGCGCAGCCTTTGGCGCATCAAACTTGCAGCGGCAGTGGGCCTGGCCGCCAGCCTGAGCTTTCTTGCCGCTGTGCCCGTGGCAGCGCAGGCCCAGACTGCCGCGCCGTCAGCGCGCTACCAGATCGACCCCGACCACCTGACCGTGGCCTTTCTGGTCGACCACATCGGCTATGCCAAGACCTTGGGCATGTTTCGCACGGCCAGCGGCAGCTACAGTTTCGACGAGGCCAACGCCCGGCTCTCAGCTGTGCGCATCGAGATCGAAACCGCCAGCGTCTTCAGCAACCAGCGTAAGCGCGACGAACACCTGAAGGGCCCGGACTTCCTCAACAGCAGCGAATTCCCGCGCATGGTGTTCACGGCAGACACCGCGCGTCGCACCGGTGACCGCACGTTCGAGATCGCCGGCCAGCTGCAGTTGCTGGGCAAAACGCAGCCGCTCACGCTGCTTGCCACCTGGAACAAAAGCGCCGAATCGCCGATGGGCGGCTTCGGCCGCAAGCCTTATGTGATGGGCGTGTCCGCGCGCGGCAGTTTCAAGCGCAGCGCGTACGGCATGAACTACGCCGTGGCCAATGGCTGGGTGGGTGACGAGGTGGCTTTGATCATCGAATTCGAGGCCGTGCGGCAGTGAGCTGGCTGGCGCGCGGCGCGCCGCCGCGTGCGCCCGCTGCACAGCAGCAGCCCAGCTGGCTCAGTTGGCTCGTTTGGCTGATGCAGTTCGGCCTGGCTTTCTTCTTTCTCAACAGCTTGCTCAGCTTCGAGAACCGGTGGCCCGGCTTTGGCGTGCACTGGATGCCGCGGCTGTCTTTCGAGCTGTGCCTGGGCGTGACCGCCCTGCTGGGCTGGGTGGCCTGGCGCGGGGCCCTGGGCGCGCGCAGTGCCACCGCGCTGGCGCTGGGCTTCATGCTGCTGGTGGCTGTGCGCTATGCCGACGTCACCGCTCCGGCCGTGCTGGGCCGCCCTGTCAATATTTACTGGGACGGTCGTCACGGCCTGGAACTGCTGCGTGTGGCGGCTGCTTCGCTGTCGCCCGGGCAGGCTGCTGCGGTCCTGCTGGGCGGCCTGGCGGGGCTGCTGCTGCTGACGGTGCTGCTGACGGTACTGGTGCGGCTGGCCATCGTGCGACTGGCCCGCAGCCTGGCCTGGCCGCAGCCCCGGCTGCTGCTGCTGGCGGCGGTGGCGGCACTGACGCTGAGCTTCGTTGCCTACGTGCCTGATGCGCGCGACACGCGCTGGTTCTTCACGCTGCCCGTTGCGCCCACGCTGCAGCAGCAGGGCCGCCTGCTGCTGCGCGTGCTGCTGCCAGCGCATGGCGAAGCGGTGCTGGGCACAGGGCCCGCGTTTGACGGCACGCTGAAGGGGCTGAGCGCGAACAACGGCGCAGGGCCACAGGCCGACGTGCTGCTGCTGTTTGCAGAGTCTTACGGCGCTGTCAGCTTCGACCTGCCGCCCGTGGCCGCAGCCCTGGCAACACCCCGGGCCCGGCTGGCACAAGCGCTGGCCGACAGCGGGCGCGGCGTGGTCTCGGCACGCGTTCGCTCACCCACCTTTGGCGGCGGGTCCTGGCTGGCGCATGCCAGCCTGCTCAGCGGGCTGCCCATGACCGAGCCCGGGCACCACGATTTGCTGCTGGCCAGCCAGCGGCCCACCCTGGTGAGCCATTTCGCGCGCCACGGCTACCGCACGGTGGGCTGGCTGCCCGGCATCAAGCGCGCCTGGCCTGAAGGCGCCTTCTACGGCTACACGCGCCTGGCCGACGACGCCCACATCGGCTACGCCGGGCCCGATTTTGGTTACTGGCGCATCCCCGACCAGGCGGCCATGGCGCTGCTGCACGAACAGGAGCTGGCGCGCTTTGATGTGCCCGGCTCACTCTTGCCACCCTCGCCACGCTCGCCAAGATTTATGGTGTTTCCCACCATCAGCACCCACGCGCCTTTCCAGCCGTTGGCGCCTTTCGTTGACGACTGGGCCCGGCTGAACAGCCCGTCGGCCTACACCGCCGACCAGGCTGCTGCGGCCCTGGGCGCGCTGCTGGCCATGAAACAGCCGCTGGCGCACTACATCAGCGGCCTGCGCTACCAGTTCGACTGGCTGACCAGCTACCTGCAGCACCAGGCGCCACGACCGCTGGTGGTGGTGCTGGTGGGCGACCACCAGCCACCGGCCCTGGTCGCCGGCCCAGGCGCCAGCTGGGACGTGCCCGTGCATGTGATCAGCGACGACCCGGCCTTGCTTCGACGTCTCCAGGCGACGGGATTTGCCGAAGGCCTGCAGCTGCCTACCCACGTGCTGGGCCCCATGCATGAACTCACCGGCTTGCTGCTTCGGGCTTTTGATGGCCCGGCAGCGTTGTCGCTGGTGACTGAACCCCAGGCCGATCCCGCGGCCGGCCACAGCAGCCACCCCGCGCGGCAGGTTCGGCGCGCGCGCACGACACCCTCAGCCGCTGGCGCTTGAATCAGGGCCTGGTAGCCACCAGGCATGCACATCGCCAGAAGGCGCGTCATCTGGCAGTGCCAGCAGCCAGGCGCGCATCCCCTGGGCGGGCAGGCCCAGCGGCTGCAGCAGGTGCTGGCTTTCACCCAGCGAAACGGCATAGACGTAATGCTGCGGGCCAGATGAAGCCAGTGTTTCCAGACGGTCGATGCAGCCCAGCGCAATGTCCCGCACTGCCGGCAGGAACTCGAAAGACAGCGCCGGCAGCGGCTGGCTCAGGCCCATCAGCACCGCCAGCTCGAAGCCTTCGACGTCGATCTTGACGAAGTCGGGGCGGCCGTGGCGCTCTATCAGCGCGTCCAATGTGTCTACCTGCACCACCGGGCCAGCATCCCAGCGCACGCCGCGGAATGAAGCCGTGGCTGCAGCCCGCTGAACGAAATCGGCCGACAACGTAGACACCGTGGGTGTGCGAACACTGGCCAGCAGCTGCGCCTGGCCTGGCGCCTGGCCCAACGCCAGCGGCAGCACGGTGACGCGGGGGTCGCTGCCAAAGCGGCGCTGCAGCAGGCGAACGAAGTCGGGCTGCGGCTCCACCGCTACCACCCGCGCCCCCAGTTGCACGAAAGCGGCCACGCGGTTTCCTGCATGCGCGCCGATGTCGAAGGCCAGGCCACCGTCAGGCAAGAAGCGGCGGTAGAAACGCCGCAGTTGGCCAGCGCGCCAGGGAATGGCGCGGTACACCAGCAGCGATCGCCAGATCCCTAGCTGGCGGTTGATCTGCCTCTGGATCCGACGGCGAAGCGTCGGTGGCGTGGGAACGGGCGTAGACACGGGCGTAGACAAGCGGTCAGCGGAGCAGACGGCCCGGTTCAGTCCGGTTGATCGCCCACAGGTTCCTGCCTCTGCGGCGTCTTCTTGCGCAGCAGCGCTTCGCGCCGCGCGCTGCGTTTGGCGTCTTTTTCCTGGCCTTGCGCCCACCACTGCACAAACTCTTCCGGCGTTTCCAGCGTGATGCGGCCCCAGGCGCCAGCGCGGAAGTCGTTGATGGCCACCTCGGCGGCTTTTTGCATGTTCACGCGCCCGCCGCTCAACAGGCCGCCTCGCTTTTTGCCCATCTCCGTGAGCAAGGCCTCGTCGCTGAGCGTGGCGATGTCAGTCAGCTTGTAGCGCTGCGCCAGCCGCTGGCCGTAGCGCGGGCGCACGCCGGCCAGCAAGGCCATCGCTACTTCTTCTTCGTCGTAGGCGTTGCGGCCGATGCTGCCGCCGGCGGCCAGGTTCCAGCCGCTTTGTTCAACGGTGATGCGCGGCCACAGCATGCCGGGCGTGTCAAACAGATAAACGTCGTTGGCCAGCACCAGTTTCTGCTCGGTCTTGGTGATGCCGGGCTCGTCGCCGGTCTTGGTGGCGCGCTGGCCCATCAAGGTGTTGATGAGCGTGGACTTGCCGACGTTGGGAATGCCGCAGATCAGCACCCGCAGCGGCTTGACCATGCCGCCGCGCAACGGCGCCAGCATGCGGCAGGCGGCCACCAGTTGCCGCGCTGGCGCCGTGGCTGCGGCGTCCAGCGCCAGGGCCTGCGTGGCGGCTTGGGACTGGTAATGCGCCAGCCACAGCGCCGTGATGTCGGGGTCGGCGAGGTCCTGCTTGTTCAAGACTTTCAGCGCCGGCTTGGTCGCCGTCAGCTCGGCCAGCAGCGGGTTGGCGCTGGAGCCGGGCAGGCGGGCGTCGAGCAGTTCGATGACCACGTCGATTTCGGGCAGCCGTTCGGTGATGGCTTTCCGGGTCGCGTGCATATGACCAGGAAACCACTGGATGCTCATGGGGTTGCGCAGGGCGATTGCTAGAGGGCCCCGATTGTGGGGGGGCGTGTGGCGCGCAGACCGTCGAGATGATTTTGCGGCATCGTCCTACACGCTTTGCCGGAGTGCACTGTGACGCTTCTTCCTGCGCTGCGGATAGGCTGTTCTTTGGCACACGAGGAGACTGGCATGAACATACTGATGGTCGTCACATCACACGACTCCCTGGGCAACACAGGCAAGAAAACTGGCTTCTGGCTGGAAGAGTTCGCCGCGCCCTATTACGTATTTAAAGATGCGGGTGCCATGTTGACGCTGGCCTCTCCTCGGGGCGGGCAGCCGCCGCTGGACCCCAAGAGCGATGAGTCCGATGCGCAAACCGAAGACACGCGCCGCTTCAAGACCGATGACGCGGCGCAGACGGCACTGGCCCACACGGCCAAGCTCGCTGACATGAAAGCCAGCGACTACGACGCGGTTTTCTACCCAGGCGGCCATGGCCCGCTGTGGGACTTGACCGAGGACAAAGCGTCGATCGCGCTGATAGAACAGATGCACGCGGCCGGCAAGCCAGTGGGCCTGGTTTGTCACGCACCGGGGGTACTGCGCCATGTCAAGGCCGCCAACGGATCGCCACTGGTCAGGGGCAAGGCTGTGACGGGTTTCAGCAACAGCGAAGAAGCCGCAGCCGGGCTGACGGACGTGGTGCCGTTTCTGGTGGAAGACATGCTCAGCGACCATGGCGCGCACTACGGCTGCGGCGCAGATTGGCAGCCGCATGTGGTGGTGGACGGCACGCTCGTGACCGGGCAAAACCCGGCCTCGTCGGCAGAGGCAGCGCAGGCCCTGTTGGCGCGTCTCAAGATGAGCTGAACGCGCAGCACTGTCGAATTTCAAGACTTAAAAGGATCTCAATGGCTTACATCAGCACCAACCCCTTCGACGGCAACGTCCTGCAACGTTTCGACGAGATCAGCGACGCTCAACTCCAAACCAAGCTGGCAGACGCGCAGAAATGTTTCCAGTCCTGGCAGCAGACCACGTTCAAAGAGCGCCAGGCCATCGTGGCCCGCGCCGCTGCGCTGATGCGTGAACGCGCCGGGCCGCTGGCCAAGCTCATCAGCCTGGAAATGGGCAAGCTCATCGCGCAGGCCGAAGGTGAAGTGGCGCTGAGTGCCGCCATCCTGGACTACTACGCCGAGCACGCAGAAACCTTTCTGGCGCCCGAGCAGCTCAAGACCGCCAAGGGCAACGCCGTGGTGGAGAGTGCGCCCATCGGCGTGTTGCTGGGCGTGGAGCCCTGGAACTACCCGTATTACCAAATTGCGCGTTTCGCCGGCCCCAACTTGATGGCAGGCAACGTGGTCATGGTCAAGCAGGCGTCCAACGTGCCGCAATGCGCGCTGGCATTCGCTGAAATCATGAAAGACGCTGGCGCACCTGAGGGTGCGTACACCAACCTCTTCATCAGCAAGGACCAGGTGGCGCAAGTCATCGACGATGTGCGCGTGCGCGGCGTGGCGCTCACAGGCAGCGAAGCGGCTGGCGCGGTGGTGGCAGCGCGCGCAGGCAAGAACCTGAAGAAGACGACGCTGGAGCTGGGCGGCAGCGATGCATTCATCGTGCTGGACGATGCCGACATGGCCCTGGCACTGAAGCACGCGGTGTCCGGCCGCATGGGCAACGCAGGCCAGGCCTGCACGGCTTCCAAGCGTTTTATCGTCGTCGATGCCGTGGCCGATGCTTTTCTGGACAAATTTCAGGCGGCACTGTCTGCCTTCACGCCAGGCGACCCGCTGGACAAGGCGACCAAGCTCGGGCCTTTGTCTTCACAAGATGCGCTGGACACGCTGCTGGGCCAGGTGGATGAGGCCGTGCGCCATGGCGCCAAGGTGTTGATGGGCGGCAAGCGCATCGAAGGGCAGAAAGGCGCCTTTATGCAGCCGACGGTGCTGACGGATATCGCTGCCGACAACCCGGCTTATTCGCAAGAGTTCTTCGGCCCGGTGGCACTGTTCTTTCGCGTGCCCGACGAAGCTGCAGCCGTGAAGCTGGCCAACGATTCGCCTTTCGGCCTGGGGGGTTCGGTCTTCAGCCAGAACATCGAGCGCGCCCGTGGTGTGGCGCGCCAGATTGACACCGGGATGGTGTTCATCAACTCTGCTGCGGTTTCCTTGCCCGACTTGCCTTTCGGCGGTGTGAAGAACTCGGGCTATGGGCGCGAGCTGTCTTCGGCGGGCATCATGGAATTCGTCAACCGCAAGCTGATTCGCGTGGCGTGAACGGCTGCTGGCGCGTCAAGGCGAGTTAGGGCGAGTTAGGGCGCCGTAGCCTCGACCTTGATCGAAGCAAACCAGGCTGCCAGATTGGCGATGTCGTCGTCAGTCAGCGGCTTGGCCATCACTGCCATCACTTCGTGCTTGCGCGCGCCGCTGCGGTAAGCGCGCAACTGCGCTGCCACATACATGGCAGGTTGCCCGGCCAGGTGCGGCGCGTCCGGGGCTGAGCTCAAACCCATCTGCCCATGACAAACGGCGCAGGCCGCCGCCTTGGCGCGGCCTGCCACAGCGTCTTGCGCTACAGCAGGCGCTGCGCACGCCGCCATCAAAATGACTGCAGCGGCGCGGCGCATCAAGGTGCGCTGTAGCTGACGCGGTAGATGGCGCCGGCGAAGTCGTCGCTGATCAGCAACGAGCCGTCCTTCATCACCGCCACGTCCACCGGCCGGCCACGGTACACACCGGTCTCGGGGTCCAGGAAGCCGTCGGCAAACACTTCATGCTTGCCGGCGTTGCCGTCTGCCTTGATCGAGATGAAGTCGATGAGCGCACCGCTGGCCTTGGCGCGGTTCCAGGAGCCGTGTGCGGCCACGAACACGCCGCCTTGGTACTTGGCAGGGAACATCTTGCCGTTGTAGAAGGTCATGCCCAGTTGCGCCTGGTGCGCAGCGAACTCGATCTGCGGCTTGGTCCAGGCTGCCGGCGGCTTCATGTCCTTCAGGTCAGGCGCAGCGGCGGTGCCGGCAATCTTCACGTCGTTGCCGTGAATGAAGGGGTAGCCAAAGTGCTCACCCATCTTGGAAACACGGTTCAGTTCGCCCGGCGGAATGTCGTCGCCCATGCCGTCGGTCTGGTTGTCGGTGAACCAGACCGACTTGTCTTTGGGGTTGATGTCCATGCCCACCGAATTGCGCACACCGCGCGCCACCACCTCGCGCGCCGAGCCGTCCAGGTTCATGCGCACCATGCCGCCGATACCCAGTTGTTCGTACAGCGCCACTTTCTCGCGTGGCTGCACGTTGTACGGCTGGCCCAGGGTGATGTAGAGCTTGCCGTCGGTATCGACCCTGCAGGTGCGCGCGCCGTGGTTGTAGCTTTCTTCTTCCACCGGGATCAGTTTGCCCTGGCCCACGACTTCGCTCACTGCCACGTCTGGGCCTTCGTAGAAAAACTCGGCGGCGGGGAAGTTCAGCACGCGGTTGTGTTCGGCCACGATGAGAAAGCCGTCTTTCGTCCAGCACACGCCATTGGGGTTGGTGAATTTCAGGCTAGGCGCGAAAGACTTCACCTCGTCGGCCACGCCGTCGCTGTTGCGGTCGGTCACGGCCCAGACCGTGCTCTTGCGCGTGCCCACGAAGAGCATGTTGGTGCTGGGCGCCACGGCCATGTGGCGCGCGTCGGGCACGATGGCGTAGAGCTCGATCTTGAACCCCGGCGGCAGCTTCACGCGCTTGAGGTTGTTGGCGATGGCGTCTGCGTTCTTGCCGGTCTGCGGCACCACCGGAATATTCAGGTCGGTGGTGGCGACCCTCATCTGCTTGAGCTTTTCCAGGTTCGGCTGCGCCAGCGCAGGCAGTGCCAGGCTGGTGGCCAGCACAGAGGCGGCCAGTAGGTACTTGGATGTCATCGGGGATGTCTCCTGGTGGTTGTCGGTTGGGCGGTTCGAGCCGCATTTCTGCGCGGCCGCTTAAGGCATCGCAAGCCCTGTTCCATTTGGGGAACACCCGCAGTGCGCTCGTGCGCTGCCTGGGCGAAGCTGCAGGCAGCGTTGCACAGCCCTTGAACAGATGGTGTGCAGCTGTGCAGAAAATGACCAGCGGGAGACCCAAATGGCGGTGGACAACGGCAACCTATCTCATGCACGCGCGTTGCAGGCGCGGCACCAGCTCCCGCCCGAAGGCCCGCCCGGCCCCGTGGTGCTGGACAGCTGGGTGCGATGCCTGGACGCCGGCCTGGACCCGCATGCCGAGCTGGTGGTGCCCGTGGTGGAAGCCGCCGAACTGCGCCGGCGGCGCGAGCGCGGCGATGGGCTCCGCCGTCTGGCCCAGGTGGAACTGGAAGTGCTGTCGCGGCAGATTGCCGGGTCGAATTTCTTGCTGGCATTCGCCGACAGCGAAGGCGTCATCCTGGATCTGTACGCCGACAACCGGTTCTCGATGTCGGGCCGGGGCGCGGGCATCATCGCCGGCAGTTGCTGGGCCGAGGCCATTTCAGGCACCAACGGGCTCGGCACGGCGCTGGCCACCGGTGCGCCGGTGGCGGTGACGGGGCTGGAGCACTACTTTCTGTCGCTGGGCGATGTGTCGTGCACGGCAGCACCGGTGCGCGACGCGCTGGGCGACATCGTGGGCGTGCTCGATGCGTCCAGCTACTTCCAGTCGCGCCAGCATCACACCCATGCCCTGGTACAGATGGCGGCCACGCACATCGAAAACGGCCTGCTGCGGCAGCAGATGAACCAGCACTGGGTGCTGGCGCTGCACCCGCGGGCAGAGTTTCTGGGCACGCTCAGTGCCGGTTTGCTGGCCTTTGACGTGCAGGGCCGGCTGGTGGCCGCCAATGCGCGCGCCAGCCAGGTCTTGCAAGGGCTGGATGTCACGCCTGGCGTGGCTTTCGACTCGCTCTTCGGCGAGCCTTTCGAGCGTGTGGTGTCCCGGCTGCAGCGGCAAGGGCAATTGCAATGGAGTCTGCGCGACAGTCTCGGCAGCACGCTGGTGGTGCAGTGCGTGGGCCGGCCTGCAGCACGCCAGCTGGCCGCGTCGTCTTCGGTCTGGCCTGCTGCTGCCGGGCCTGCCGCTGCGCCAGCGCCCAGCGATGGCGCACTGATTGCCGACCCGGTGGTGGCCCAGGCTTACGAGCTGGTCGGCGCGGCGGTGCGCCGCCAGGTGCCGCTGCTGCTGTATGGCGAGACGGGCACGGGCAAAGAATTGCTGGCCCGCCACGCCCACCGGGAAAGCGGGCGCAGCGGGCCGTTCGTGGCCGTCAACTGCGGCGCCTTGCCGGCCGACTTGATCGAGGCTGAGCTGTTCGGCTACGCAGGTGGTGCCTTCAGCGGGGCGCGGCGCGAAGGCAGCATCGGGCTCATCGCCAGCGCCGATGGCGGCAGCCTGTTGCTGGACGAGCTGGGCGAGCTGCCGCTGGGGCTGCAGGCCTCGCTGCTGCGCTTTCTGGACGACCGCGAGGTGCGGCCTGTGGGCAGCACCACGTCGCGCGCAGTAGACGTGCAACTGCTGGCTGCCACGCATGCCGACCTGGCGCTGGAGGTGGCTGCGCGGCGTTTCCGTGCCGACCTGCTGTACCGGCTGAACACGGTGTGCGTGCGCTTGCCACCCTTGCGCCAGCGGCAGGACTTCGCGCAAGTGGTGAAGGCGCTGCTCAAGCAGCTGGAACCCGGCGCCTCGGTCACCGATGAAGCCATGGCACTGCTGGCAAGCCATGACTGGCCAGGCAACTTCCGCGAGCTGCGCTCTGTGCTGACACGCGCCTTGCTGCAGGGCAGCCCGCGCATTCAGGCAGACAGGCTGCTGGCCTGTCTGCCGGATGCGGCTTCAACGAAAACTCAAGTCCGTGTGTCTGGCCTGCAGCAAGGTGCTGCCCACCTGGTGCGGACGGAGTTCGCCCGCTTGGGAAATATCAGCGCCACAGCGCGCGCCATGGGTATCAGCCGCACCACGGTTTACCGCCATTTGCGCGGTTCGGTTTGATCGCAAAAGTCTTACTCGACCTTGCCGATCTTGCGAACAGCCTCGGTCATCAGCGCAGCGTCCTTGTCCCAGTAGGCCTGGAAGTCCGGCGCGTCCAGATATTCGATGGGGCTGCCGGCGCGGTTGATGATCTGCACCACCGCCGGGTCGCGTGCCACCTTGGCTGCAGCGGCACGCAGCTTTTGTACGATGTCGTCAGACACACCCGCAGGCACGAACAGTGCCGACCATTGCGCAAACGTGGCCGCGTAGCCCGAGTCCTTCAGGCTGGGCACGTCGGGCAACGAAACCAGCGGCTTTTCGCCCCAGTGCGCCAGCGGGCGCAACTTGCCCGCGCGAATGTGGCCCGCCACCGAGCTGGGGCCGCTGGCGATGGCGTCCACCTGCCCGCCCAGCAGCGCCAATATGGCCGGGCCGGCGCCGGTGTATGGGATGTGCGTCATGCGGAAGCCGGCGCTGGCCTTGAGCATTTCCATGGGCACATGCATGGTGCCGTAGTTGCCTGAACTGCCGTAGTTGTAGGTGGTGGGCCGGGCGCGTGCGTCGGCCACGAACTCGGCCAGGGTCTTCCAGGGCGCATCGCTGCGCACCACCAGCACGGTGGGGTCGGCAGTGAAGCGGGCGATGGGCTTGAAATCTTTCAGCGCAAAAGCCGGCTTGCGCTGCAGCAATACGTCGGCCTGCGGCAGGATGGAGATCGACGACAGGCTCAGCAGCACGGTGTAGCCGTCTGCCGGCGCGCGCGAGGCCACGCCGATGCCCGTGGCACCACCTGCGCCAGCGCGGTTTTCCACCACCACCGTAGCTTTCAATTCCTTCGCCAGGGCTTCTGCGATGGGCCGTGCCACCGTGTCGGCCACGCCACCTGGCGGGAAGGGCACGATCATGGTGATGGGCTTGTCAGTCGGCCAGCCGCTCTGGGCCCAGGTGGGCGCGGCCAGGGTGAAGCCGGCGGCGGCGAGTAGCAAGAATCGTCGTGTGTGGTGGTTCATCGGTTTTGTCTGCGCGTCCATGGGTTTTCTGTTCAAGTCAAAGTTGGTGAGATGTCGATGCATCAATCAACGACGCGATTTTCGAGCACGCCAATGCCGTCGATCTCGATGCGCACCACGTCGCCATGCTGCAGCCAGCGCGGCGGGCTCATGCCCATGCCCACGCCTGCTGGTGTGCCGGTGGCGATCACGTCGCCGGGCAGCAGCGTGATGCCGCGCGAGCAGGTCTCGATCAGGCTGGGAAGGTCGAAGATCAGGTCGGTGGTGCGGGCATCCTGGCGCAATTCGCCATTCACCCAGCAGCGCACGCGGGTGTCGGTGCCGTCCAGTTCATCGGCCGTGACCAGCCAGGGCCCCATGGGGCAGAAGCTGTCGAAGCTCTTGCCCAGGTCCCATTGGCCATGGCGCATCTGCACGTCGCGCGCGGTCACGTCGTTGACGATGGTGTAGCCCCAGACATGGCGCATCGCATCTGCGCGCGAAATGTTCTTGCCGCCGGTGCCGATGACGATGGCCAGCTCGGCTTCATAGTCGATCTGTGCGGAGACACTGCGCCCGGGCAGGCGCACCTCGTCGTGCGGCCCCACCACGCATTGCGGTACTTTGGTGAAGAC
>JBBQXN010000054.1:0-23576 GCA_038209585.1 Burkholderiales bacterium | reverse complement strand
CATGCGCGGGTTCCGGAATGCGCAGCAGCGGTCAGTAGATCGAAGGCTCGGCGGTGGGCGCCGTGCCTTGCAGGAAATCGAGGTCGCAGCCCTCGTGGGCCTGCGTCACGTGCTCGCAGTACAGCTTGGTCCAGCCGCGCGCGGCGGCCGGCGGCGGCGGCTGCCAGGCAGCGCGGCGGCGCGCCAGTTCTTCGTCGGAGACCAGCATCTGCAGCCGTCGTTCGCCGAGGTCGAGCTCGATGATGTCGCCGTTGGCCAGCAGTGCCAGCGGGCCGCCGACGGCCGATTCCGGGCTGACATGCAACACGCAGCTGCCGTAGTGCGTGCCGCTCATGCGCGCATCGGAAATGCGCAGCATGTCGCGCACGCCGCGCTGCAGCAGCTTGGTCGGCAGCGGCAGGTTGCCCCATTCGGGCATGCCGGGTGCGCCCACCGGGCCGGCCTGGCGCAGCACCAGCACGCAGTCCTCGTCGACTTCGAGGTCGGGGTCGGCCATTGCGGCCTGCATCTGCGGCGGGCTGTCGAAGACCAGGGCGCGGCCACGGTGCTTGAAGAAGCGTTCGTTGGCCGCGCTCGGCTTGATCACCGCACCCTGCGGCGCCAGGTTGCCGCGCAGCACCGCCAGGGCCCCGTGCGGGCTGACGGGGCGGTCGAGCGGGCGGATCACGTCTTCGTCGCTGGGCGCGCAATCTTCGAGCTGTTCACGCAGCGGGCGGCCGGTCACGGTGGTCTCGTCGAGCGAGAGTTGGCCGCGCACCCGGTGCATCAGCGCCCGCAGGCCGCCGGCGTAGTAGAAATCTTCCATCAGCTTGTCGCCGCTGGGGAACAGGTTGGCCAGCACCGGCACGCGGCGCGCAACCGCGTCCAGATCGTCCAGCGTCAGCGTGACCCCCGCCCGGCCGGCCAGTGCCAGGATGTGCACTGCCGCATTGGTGGAGCCACCCAGCGCCATCTGCACGACCACGGCGTTGAGGAACGCGCCGCGTGTGAGGATGCGTTGCGGCCGCAGGTCTTCCGCAATCATGGCCACGATGCGTTCGCCGCAGTCGGCTGCCATGCGCGGGTGTGCGGAGTCCATCGCGGGAATGCTGGAACTACCGGGCAGTGCCATGCCCAGCGCCTCGACCATGGCGGTCATGGTGCTGGCCGTGCCCATGGTGTTGCAGGTGCCGGGGCTGCGCGTCATGCGGGATTCCAGATGCACCCATTCCTGTTCGTCGATCTTGCCGGCCTGCTTGTCGTCCCAGAAAATGCGCGTGTGCGTGCCGGCGCCCACGCTGCGGCCTTGGTAGCGGTCGTTCAACATCGGCCCGGCGGGGCAAAAGAGGGCCGGGATGCCCATGCTGATGGCACCCATCAGCAGGCCGGGCGTGGTCTTGTCGCAGCCACCCAGCAGCACCGCGCCATCGATGGGCAGGCTGCGCAGCAACTCTTCGGCTTCCATCGCCAGAAAATTGCGATAGAGCATCGTCGTCGGCTTGACCATCACCTCGCCCAGGCTCATCGCTGGCAGTTCGAAGGGCATGCCGCCGGCCATCAGCACGCCGCGTTTGACGGCCTCGGCCCGTTCGCGCAGATGGGCGTGGCAGGGCGACAGGTCGCTCCAGGTGTTGAGGATGGCAACGATGGGGCGGCCCAGCACGTCGTCGCGCCGCAGGCCCATTTGCTGCATGCGCTGACGGTGCGCGAAGCCGCGCATGCTGGCATCTGCGAACCAGCGCTGGCTGCGCAGCGGGCGGGGGGGTGAAGACATGAAGCAGCTGAACTCTGGAAGGCGTGTTACCGCTAACATAGAGAAGCTGGCCCAGCGCGTCCATTCTGACTAACCCGGTGCAAAAAGCGACTGACCCTCCCGCTTCCATTCCTTCTGTCGCACGTCAGGCGCGGCGGGGCCACGGTCGCGTCACGCTGGCACAGGTGGCTCAGGCGGCCGAGGTCACGGCGATCACGGTGTCGCGCTTCCTGCGCGAACCGGCGCGGGTGGCACCGGCGACGGCCGAGCGCATACGCAGTGCGCTGGCACGCACCGGCTACGTGCCAAACAAGCAGGCCGGGCTGCTGGCCAGCGGTGTCTCGAACATCGTCGCCGCTTTGTTGCCCAACCTGGCGAACTCGATCTTCGCCGAAACGGCGCAGGGCCTGAGCGACGGCCTGCAGGCTGCCGGCTACGAGTTGCTGATCGCGTCGACCAGCTATTCGCTGGAACGGGAAGAGCAGCAATTGCGATCGCTGCTGGGCTGGCACCCCGCTGCCCTGGTGGTGACGGGGCGGCTCCATGCCAGTGGCGCGCTGAAGCTGTTGGCGCAAGCCCATGCCGATGGCACGCCCGTGATCGAGATCTGGGACCACCACCCGTCCGCACGCGGCGGGCGGGAACCGCACTTCACGCAGATCGGCTTCAACCACGACGAGGTGGGTAGCGCGATGGCCGACCATCTGCTGCGCGCCGGCCACCGCTACCTGGCCTATGTCGACAGCAGCGTTGAGGAGGACTATCGCGCCCATGAGCGCGGGCTGGCCTTTTCAGCAACTGCGAAGTCTGCCGGGGCGCATGTCGAATGGCTGACGGCGCCGGTCGGCGACGCTTTCGACGCGGGCCGGCAATTGCTGGGTGAACTGGTGCGCGCCGGGCCGCCCGCCATCACCGCTGCCGCTTTCGCCAACGACCATCTGGCCACCGGCGCGCTGCTCGAAGCCGTACGCTGCGACATCGCTGTGCCGCAGCGATTGGCCTTGCTCGGCTTCGGCGACTTTGCGCTGGCGCGGCAGCTTCGCCCGGCGCTGTCCAGCGTGCAGCTGCCGCGGCGGCAAATCGGCGAACGCACGGCGGATTCGTTGATCCTTGCGCTGCGCGACGGCCAGCCTGCGCAGCCCGCCGCGCTGTCCTGGTCGCTGGTCGCGCGCGGCACCACCGTCAGCGACCAGTAGCATGCAAGGCTCCTTGGCGGTAAAGCTCGCAGGTTGGAGCCGCTGTGCATGGGCGCCCCAAGAGGGTGTGACGGTCGAAAGCCATGTTCAACAAGCAGGAGTGACTCGAAGCTTGATAAGCGAAGCCGCCATCGTTGGAGTCGCGACCCTGTTGGCGCTTGCCGTCTTTCTGTGGAAGCGAGTCGGGATAGGCTCCGGCCGCAAGCTCGAAACGCGTGTCGCAGCCCATCTGGGCATTCCCAGAAATCTGTTTCATTCGTTGGTGGAGCATGGGGTGGTCGGGTCGTCGCGCGACCTGCTGGCGACGCTGGAAAAGTCCAGACTGAGCCTGCATCAGGCCAGTGTCGAGCTGGCGCCTTCATTGGCCAGGGGGGCCCAGCGCCTGGAGGCGCACTTCGGACCGCAGGAACAGCTCGACCATGCAAAACCCGTCATTGCAAGACTCCTGGCGGAGTACGAGAAAGCTCGTTCCGCCTGAAGTCAGGATCATCACCCTGATTGCGCGCAGTTCGTGCCCGACGAAGTCTCGCACTTCCGCCGACACAGTCGACAGACCCGGCTCACCACACCACACGTGATCAGTAGCCATGCCGTCGCAGATGAACGATCATGACGTTCGCTCCAGATCCACTCAAGATCCACTCAAGATTTGTTCATGATTCGCGCGGGAACGCTGTTTGTAGGCCATCCCAGGCCAGCTTCGATGGCGACGCGCAACCGAACCATCGAAGGAACAAGACATGCCTGAATCCGCCACGACCACCAAGCGGCCGCTGCCGCCCTTGTCACTGGCCCTGCTGCCCGTGCTGCTGACATTGGGCCTGCTGGGGCTGCAACTCTTCTATTACAAAGACTTCACGCCGCACATCCCGCTGGCCATCGGCCTGGCCATCACCGCGGTGCTGGGGGTGCTTCGAGGGCAGAAATGGCCCGACATCCGTGAGGGCGTGTTTCATGTGATCCACGTCGCCCTGCCGTCCATTGCGGTGCTCATCGTCGTGGGCATGATCATCGGCGTCTGGATCGCTTCAGGCACGGTGCCCACGCTCATCTATTACGGGCTGACGCTGCTGAATCCGTCGATCTTCCTGGCTGCAGCAATGGTGCTGTGCGCCGTCGTCTCGATCTCGCTGGGCACCAGTTGGGGCACGGTTGGCACGGTGGGGCTGGCGCTGATGGGCATCGGCGCAGGCTTCGGCATACCCGTGTACTGGACAGCCGGCGCTGTCGTCTCCGGATCATTCTTCGGCGACAAGATTTCGCCCTTGTCCGACACGACCAACCTGGCTTCAGCAGTCACCGGCGTCAACGTCTTCGATCACATCAAGAACATGATGGCAACGACCTTGCCGGCGATGCTGATCGCGCTGTCCATCTACCTGGCGGCCGGCTTTCTTTTCATCGAACCAGTGCAAACCTCTTTCGGCGCCATCGAGGCCATCACCAGAGAGCTGACAGCGCGCTTCTCGATCGGCTGGGTGCCGTTGCTGCCGGCGCTGTTGGTGGTGACGCTGGCGTTGCGCCGCATCGCACCGCTGCCCGCGCTGTTCTCCGGTGTGGTGGCGGGCGCGCTGGTGGCGATCTTCTACCAGGGCGTCGGCTTGCACGACGTGCTCACGTTTGCGCAGTCTGGCTACGTCATCGAAACAGGCGTGGCCGAGATCGACAAGCTGCTCAGCAGCGGCGGCATTCAATCGATGATGTGGACCATCTCGCTGATGCTGATCGCACTGGGCTTTGGCGGCGCGCTTGAACGCACCGGCTGCCTGGAAGCGATCATCCTGAGCATCGTCTCCCGCACCAAGCGCTTCGCCACGGTGCAGTGTTCGGCCATCGGTACCTCGTTCGCCACGAACCTGGTGGCGGGCGACCCGTACATCTCGATCGCGCTGCCTGGCCGCATGTACGCGCCGCTTTATCGCGGCATGGGGTACTCCACGCTGAACCTGAGTCGCGCGGTTGAAGAAGGCGGCACGCTGATGAGCCCGCTGATCCCCTGGAACGCCGGCGGCGCCTTCGTCATCAGCGCGCTGGGCCTGGGCATCATGGACGGGAAGCTCGAAAACCTGCTCTACATCCCGCTGGCATTCGCCTGCTGGACAGCGCCGCTGATCGGCATGCTCTACGCCTTCACGGGCTGGTTCTCGCCACGCGCCACCGACGAAGACAGGGCGGCCTGGAAGAAGAGCGACGAAGACGTGATGGACATGGCTGGGCACGAGCATCTGGTGGCGGCAAAGAAGACGGCATAGCAGACACGAGCGGCCACCACCGGCACCATTACAGCGCACACCCGGCCCCGCCGGGTTCGCGCGCTGGCCGGCAGGCCGACGGCGGCTTCTCCTACATGGCTGCAGGGTGGTTGGCCCATAGGCTGGAGGCTTATCTTCACCACCGGCACTGCCCCTTGTCCGACCACCGCCCCAGCCGCGCTTTTGCTGCCGCCGCCCGAACTCAGCGCGGCTCATGGGGTTGGCGCGTCGTCAACGTGTTCCGCTCACTGCTGACCGTTTCAGCAGCGTGGTGCGCTTCACTGTCGTTCGCGACCCTGGCCTGGGCATCAGGACTGGTCATTCAAAACCCGCAGCCAGGCCAGAACCTGCGCGACAACCGCGGGCAAATGACGGTGCAGCTTGCGCTGGAAGACAAGGCCGAACTCCCGCGCAGCTTCGCCTTCCGTATCTTGCTGAACGGCCAGCCGGCAGCACCCGACACACCGCACAAGCACATTGCGCTGACAGGCGTGAACCGCGGCACCCATGAACTGCAGGCACTCATCGTCAACAGCGATGGCCAGGTGGTGACGCGCTCACCCATCGTCAGCTTCACGCTGCACCAGGCCTCGCGGCTCAATCCCCCGTAAGGCGAGCTTTCCAGACATGGCTGCGCTGCGGCCAGGCTGCCCTGCCCTACCGCTGAAATTCGACAGGAGAACCTTCATGCCTCATCCACCATCCCCGCCAGACGAAACGGCCACCACCTTCATCGACCCCAGCCCCAGCCCCAGCCGCCGCACTTTTCTGCGCGGCAGCGCGGCTGGCACCGCCACGCTGGGCTTGCTGGCCGGTTGCGCGCCAGCGCAGGTGCGCACAGCGCAAGCACGGAGCCCTTCTAAACCTGCTGCAGCAGGGGCAGCGGCGGGCGTGCCCGAGACTTTCAGCACCGTGCACCTGGACATCAACGGCAAGCGGCGCGCGCTGGCTGTCGAACCGCGCACCACGCTGGTCGAAGCGCTGCGCGATACGCTGGGTCTCACAGGCACCAAGATCGGCTGCAACCACGGCCAGTGCGGCGCCTGCACGGTATTGATGGACGGCCGGCGCGTCAATTCCTGCCTGGTGCTGGCCGTGGCTGCCGATGGCGCCAAGATCACCACCATCGAAGGCCTGGCAGCGCCCGATGGCTCGCCGCACCCCATGCAACTGGCGTTTTCCGAGGCCGATGCTTTTCAGTGCGGCTACTGCACGCCCGGTCAAATCTTGTCGGCCGTGGCCTGCATCGACGAAGGTCACGCCGGCAGTGCAGACGAGATCCGCGAATACATGAGCGGCAACCTGTGCCGCTGCGCGGCCTACCCGAACATCGTCACGGCGGTGGAAATGGTGCGCGACAAACGCACCCGGGCCTGAGCGCGAAGGAACATCGATGAAAAACTTCACCTACCAACGCCCCACCACCTTGCTCGATGCTGCACGCATGCTGGCCGACCACCCCGACTGGCAGGTGATGGCCGGCGGCACCACGCTGGTGGACCTGCTGAAGATCGACGTCATCGCCCCGGCCGGTGTGGTCGACATCACCGGCATCGCAGAACTGCAAGGCTTTGAGGTCGGCAACAGCAGCATCCGCTTCGGTGCTCTGGCCCGCATGGCCGACGTGGGCGACGACAAGGCGTTGCGTGCAGCCTGCCCGGCGCTGAGCGAATCGCTGTGGAAGGCCGCTTCCCCACAATTGCGCCATGCCGCACGGCTGGGTGGCAATGTGCTGCAGCGCACGCGCTGCCCCTACTTTCGGGACACCAGCTATGCCTGCAACAAGCGCCAGCCCGGCAGCGGCTGCGCCGCACTGGACGGCGGCAGCACCCACCTGCACGCCATCCTGGGCGGCTCAGCGCAGTGCGTGGCGATGTACCCGGGCGACTGGGCGCAAGCGCTGATCGCCTTCGACGCCGTGGTCACTGTGAGTTCAGTCAACGGCACGCGCCGCCTGGGGTTTGCCGACCTGCACCGGTTGCCCGGTGACCGTCCCGACCTGGAAGTGAATTTGCAACCGGGAGAAATCGTCACGCAAATCGAAGTGCCCATCAGCGCGCCCATGAAAGGCTCGCATTACCTGAAAGCGCGCGATCGGCAAAGCTACGCTTTCGCTGCCGTCTCTGCGGCCGTGGGCATACAGATGTCGGGCGACGAAGTGGCTGATGTGCGCATTGCGCTCGGCGGTGTCGCCGCCAAGCCCTGGCGTGCCAGTGCGGCAGAAGCCGCGCTGAAGCGAAAGCCTTTCAACGAGGCTGCGGCGCGCGAAGCTGGACGCATTGCTTTTCAGGATGCGCAGCCGCTGGAAGGTTCGGCCTACAAGATCGCGCTGGGCGCCGACGTGGTGGCCGGGGCGTTGATGACGGCGCACCAGCGCGCGTTGAACCCTTCTGCCGCAGCAACCCTCGACTTCGGATTCCCGAAGCGCTGACCGCCAGCACACACCTAACGAGCACAAGCCATGGCCCAAACACTAGACACCCGCGTCACGCGCTACGAAGCCCCGCACAAGGTCAGCGGCCAGACCCGCTATGCCGCAGACTTCATGCCAGCCGGCATGCTGCATGGCGCACTGGCCATTTCTGGCGTGGCCACGGGCCGCATCACCGCCATGGACATTGCTGCAGCGCAAGCCGAGCCAGGCGTGATCGCCGTCTACACCCATGAAACGCTGCCCAAGTTCAAGCCGCCCAAGGCCTTCGGTGCCGGCGGCCCGGGCACCGCCAGCTTTGCGCCCATGACAGGCCCTGAGATCAAATACGCAGGTCAGCCGATCGCGTATGTGGTGGCAGCAAATGCCGCTGCAGCGCGCCGGGGTGCAGCCTTGGTGCGGGCCACCGTCACGCCACCGTCTGGCTCACAAAGTGCACGCATCCACATGCAGCCCGGGCAGTCTGAGCTGGCCAAGGGCGAAGGCATGCTCGTTGACAAGGGCGACCTGCAGGCCGGCCTGCGCGGCGCTGCGGCCGTGGTGAGCGAGACCTACATCACGCCCTTCCAGCACCACAACCCGATGGAAATGTTTGCGGCCACCGCGCATTGGCAGGGCGACAGCCTGACGCTGTGGATGCCTTCGCAGTCGGTCACCACGGCGCAGGCCGGCGTGGTGGCGGCGTTCGGTTTGGCGCCCACGGCAGTAGAGGTGATTTCGCCGTTTGTCGGTGGTGCTTTCGGCTCCAAGGCGGGCCTGCCGCCTTATGCGCTGCTGACCATTGCTGCGGCCCGCGGCGTGGGCGCTCCGGTACGGCTGATGGTGACCCGGCGCCAGATGTACACGGTGGCCACCTTCAGGCCTGAGACCGAGCAGAAGATGCGCCTGGCTGCCAGCCGCGACGGCCGCCTGACCGCTTTCGAGCACATCGAAATCGGCCAGACCTCGCGTTTCGACGACGTGGTGAACCCCGGCACGCACATGACGCGCTCGATGTACGCCTGCCCCAACATCCACACCGAACAGCGCATCGCGCGTTCAGACACCAACTCGGGCGGCTTCATGCGCGCGCCCAACGAAATGCAGACCTTCTTCGCCCTGGAATCGGCGATGGATGAACTGGCCATCGCCCTGGCGATGGACCCGGTGGAACTGCGGCGCGTCAACGACACACGCTTGCATCCCGTCAAGGGCGTGCCTTTCTCATCGCGCTCGTTGATGGCCTGCTACGACGATGCGGCCAAGAGCTTCGGCTGGGCAGGCCGCAGCAAGGCGCCGCGCTCGATGGTGGACGGCGACTGGCTGGTGGGCTATGGCTGCGCCACAGCGACCTATCCGACCGCGGTGGCACCTTCTTCAGCGCGCATCAAGATGTACGGCAACGGCAACGGCACCGCGCGGCTGGAACTGGCCGCACACGATGTAGGCACAGGCGCCTACACCATCATGGGCCAGATCGCAGCTGCACGGCTGGGGCTGCCGGTAGAAGCGGTCGAGGTGGTGATGGGCTACTCGAACCTGCCGGTAGCGCCGCTGGCGGGGGGCTCGGTGACCTCGGCCAGCGCCGGCTCCGCCGTGCATGTGGCTTGCCTGCAGCTGGGTGCCGATGTAGCGCGTGCAGTCGTGGCGCAGAAGGGGAACCCACTGGCAGGCGCTGACGCAGCGCGCGTGCGGCTGGAAAACGGCATGCTCATCAGTGCCGAAGGCCAACGCATGCCGCTGCTGGACGCACTGAAGGCCACCCCCCGCGGGCAGGCCACGGCCCAAGGCGATTACGCCCACCCCGAACTGAGCGACAAGGCGCTGAAGATGACCTACATGGGTGGCTTCGGCGTGGTCGGGCCCGTGACCGACAGCCACGCCATGTTTGCCTTCGGCGCGCAGTTCGTTGAAGTGCGCATCAACCGCTGGACGCACGAGATTCGTGTGCCGCGCATGCATGGCGCGTTTGCAGCCGGCAAGATCCTGAATCGCAAGACGGCGCACAGCCAGCTCATGGGCGGCATGATCTGGGGCATCGGCTCGGCGCTGCACGAGCACACGCTGGTCGACGTCAAGCGCGCGTGCTTTCTCAACACCGACATTGCTGAATATCTGGTTCCGGTCAACGCCGACGTGGGCGAGGTCAAGGTGTCCATGCTCGACGAACAGGACGACTTCGTGAACCCGCTCGGGGTCAAAGGCATCGGTGAGCTGGGCATCGTCGGCACCGCAGCGGCGATCGCCAATGCGATTCACCACGCCACGGGCAAGCGGTTGCGCAAGCTGCCCTTCACGCTGGCCGACGTTTGACGCCCCGTGACCTCATCTCTGACCGCGCACCTTGTGCCGCTCTGACGCATCGAAAGGTGGGAAGGCATGTTCTTTGAGGGTTGGTACGGAATAGTGCGGGTCATCGTTGTCGGCACCCTGGCTTACGCGGCCCTGGTGGTGCTGCTGCGTGTTTCGGGCAAGCGCACGTTGGCCAAGCTGAATGCTTTTGACTTTGTCGTCACCGTGGCGCTCGGCTCCATCCTAGCCACGGTATTGCTGTCTGAAGATGTCGCCCTGGTCGAGGGTGTGGCAGCCTTCGCCCTGTTGGTGGGCCTGCAATGGCTGATCGCCTGGCTGTCGGTGCGCTCGCCTTTCGTCTCGCGCAGTGTCAAGTCGGACCCCACGCTGCTGCTCTATCGGGGGCAGATGCTGCACAGTGCGATGCAGCAGCAGCGCGTGACGCAGGACGAGGTGCTTTCCGCCGTGCGAGGCGGTGGCTGGGCCGACTACGAAGTCGTGCATGCCGTGGTGCTGGAAACGGACGGCAGCCTGAGCGTCGTCGCCTCGGCACCAGATGCTTCGGATTCGGCGCTGCCGTATGTACCGCAACTGCCGTCGCCACCGCTGCGGTGGTCCGAAGGCACGGAAGGCTCCCCATGAACGACACGGCTGCCGTGTCGGCCGCGGTGGCCGAGTGGCGCGGTAATGCGCTGCTGGAGCACTACATGGTGGTGCTGTTGTGCGCTGGTCTTTTGATTCTGCTCGTGGCCTGGTTCCCCTTGCTGACCCGGCGCTGGCCGCTCACCTTGCCCATCCTGTGTGTGGCCATCGGGCCTTTCGTGCTGCAGGCACCGATGTTCAAGGGGCTGCTCATTTCACCTGTCAACAGTCCCGTGCTGGTGGAAAAGGCATGCGAGCTCATCGTCATCGTGTCGTTGATGGGTGCGGGCTTGAAGATCACCTGGGGCGGTATCCGCACGCTGTATGCCGCGCCGCTGCGGCTGCTGCTGATCGCCATGCCGCTGTCCATCCTGGCAATCACGTGGCTGGGCATGTCCACCTTGGGCTTGTCACTGGCAGCAGCATTGCTGCTGGGCGCTTGCCTGGCACCGACAGACCCCGTGCTGGCCAGTGAAGTTCAGATACAGCAACAAAGCGAGAAGCCCACACCGATCCGTTTCGCGCTGACCTCTGAAGCCGGCCTGAACGACGCTCTGGCCTTCCCTTTCGTGCACCTGGCGCTGGTGGTTGCTGCGCACGGTCTTGCGCCCGATGCGCTCAAGTCCTGGGCGCTGGAAAGCGTGTTGATCAAGCTCTCAGTGGGCGCGCTGGTGGGCCTGTGCGGCGGCTGGCTGCTGGGCTGGCTGGTCTACACCGTACCGCAGCGAAACCGCTTGTCGAGAACGGGCGACGGCTTCGTCGCCCTGGGCGCCACCCTCACCATCTACGGCGCAGCAGAAATCAGCCACGGGTACGGTTTTCTGGCCGTGTTCATTGCCGGCCTGATGCTGCGCCACGCCTCGGATGGCCACCGTTTCAACCACACGCTGCATGCCTTCACCGACGAAACGGAGAGGCTGCTGATGATGGCCTTGTTGATCGTCTTCAGTGCCATGGCGGCCAATCACGTCATCTTGAACGACGTTCATTGGTCTACGTTCATCTTCGCTGGCATCGTGGCTTTTGTCGTTCGCCCCTTGGTTGCCATGCTCAGCCTGTGGGGGCTGAACTGGCCACTCAAGCAAAAAGCGGCCATGGCATTCTTCGGCATCAAAGGCCTGGGCTCGGTGTACTACCTGGCCTATGCCGGCCGCAATGGCAGCTTCGAAGGCATCGCACTGCTGTGGGACCTGGTCGCCCTCGTCGTGCTTCTCTCCATCGTGGTGCATGGTGTGGCGGCCAGCCTGCTGATGCCGCGTATCGAGCGTGAGCGACCCCCTGCCCGGACCTGAGCAAGCCACAGCCCGAGCCGGATCGTCTGAAGCGACCAGCGGGCTCGCCGATTGCCATGGTTTGCCATGTATCGCCAAGTATTGCCACGTAGTGCCACGTAGTGCCACTTAGTGCCCTCGACAGGAATCCACTTCTTCCACCATTTTTCAGGAGCCATTCATGGACAGCAGCAGCAGCATCGTTCCTTATCTCTTTCTCGTCACCTTCGTTCTCGTCATCGCCGCCGGCGTTTGGCAGTACTTCAAGGCTCGCAAGGCCAAGGACCAGCACGAGCAGTCTGCCGACGCGCGCGTTCACGGAGACGCCCCCGGACCTTCTTCAGGGTCAGCTCCAAGGTCAGCTGCGGGGTCGTCCCAGGTCGGGTCCAAGGAGCACAGAAGCCCCTCGAACCTGCGTTGAAACGCCAGCCAGCAAGCGCCCCGTAGGCGCTTGCGCAGCGCTGATCAGCACCGATCAGCTCAGCGCGTGCCGCCTCCGGCGCTCCACCGATTCGATCTTCAACATCTGCCGGTATTTGGTGACCGTGCGCCTGGCCACCACCAGCCCTTGCTGCGCAAACTGGCGCGTGATTTCAGCGTCGGAAAGCGGTGCATCGGTGTGCTCGGCCTCGATCATGTCCTTGATCAAGCCGCGCAGTGCAATGCCGGAACAGGAGCCACCGCTGGCCGTCGGCATGGCGCGTGAGAAAAAATACTTCAACTCGAACATGCCCACGGGCGTGGCCATGTATTTGTTGTTGGTGACGCGCGAAACCGTGCTTTCGTGAACGCCCACCTCGTCGGCAATCTGCTTCAGACCCAAAGGCTTCATCGCCATCGGGCCGCATTCCAGAAAATTCTTTTGTTGCCGCACGATGGCATTGGCGACATCCAGGATGGTCACGAAGCGTTGCTCCACATTGCGCATCGTCCACCGCGCCTCATGCAGTTGCGCGCCCATCTCGGTGTGCTGCGCACTGCGGTGACGCTGAAACAGCTGTTCGTACACCTGGTTGAGCCGCACCTTGGGCACGACGGCAGGGTTGAGTTGCACTGTCCATTGCCCGCGCAGTTTGCGCACCACCACGTCGGGAACCACATAGGCGATGTGCGACGAGCCAAAGCGCCAGCCAGGCCTGGGGTCCAGCCTGCGAATCCTGTCGCACACCGCTTCGGTGCGGGCAGGCGTCTGGCCCAGCACGCGAGACAGGCCGCCCATGTCACGCGCAGCCAGCAGGGCGATGTGATCGCAGACGATGGCCTTGGCCAGCGCTTGCGTGGCAGGGCATTCGATGCTGTGCAGCTGCAATTGCAGACATTCGCAAACGCTGCGAGCGGCTACGCCAGCGGGTTCCAAAGACTGCACCCGCTTCAGCGCGATCTGCATGTCCATATCTGAGGCGGGCGGTTGCAGCTCGTCCAGATCGCCCAGCGCCAACAGTTCATTCAGCGGGGTGCGCAGGTAGCCATCGTCGTCCAGCGACTCCACGACCACCCGCGCCAACAGCAAATCGCGTGCAGGCAATGGCATCACGTTGAGCTGGCCATGCAGGTGTGCTGTCAGTGAGGTTTCCACCTTCATCATGTCCACCGCAGACAAGCCGCTTTCGCCTCCGCCGTTGCTGCCGTCACGCGCAGCAGGGGCGCCATCGGCAGACCACAGGTCCCGGTCGCTGGCTTCTGAAGCATCGGCATCGGCCACACCGGAATCAAAGCCCTCGACATCTGCGCTGTCCATGAATGTGGCCGAGCTGTCCGCTTCAGCTTCCGCTTCGCCGTTGCCGGGTTCATCCAAGCCGTTGAACCCAAGCGGCAGCGGCGCGGCGGCTTCACTCCATTCTTCAGCGCGCGTCGCACCGGCCGCCTGAGGCCCGGCTTCCTGGCCGTCGCTGTCAGGTGCTTCGTCGCTTTCCAGGAACGGGTTCTTGCCCATGCTGTCGCGAACCATCGCCGCGAAGTCCAGCGAAGACATCTGCAGCAGCCGCACGGCATGCTGCAGCCTGGGTGACAGCGTTTGCGCCTGCTTGTGCTCGGCGCGCATGTCCATTTGGTTCATGTCTCGTCACTCCTCAACGAACACTCGACGAAAGCGCACTGGTTGTTCTTCAGCCGCTGCATTCATGCAGGCGGCGCATGGTGGTGAACCTTGCAAGCCCTGTGCCGCTTTTGACATGCTTCAGCGTTGCCAATGCCCGCTGAATTTACCGATTGGTCCTGGGTGGGCGCGCTATTTGCTGCAAACGCTGCCGGCCTGCCGGGGCAGCTTCAGCAGCTTGGCTTCAAGGGTCCGTCCAACAGGTCCAGCAACGTTTGCGGGTTGGTTGGTTTGGTCAAGAACAGATCGAAACCGGCTTCGCGCGCTTCTTCGCGGTTTTCGTCGAAACCCCAGCCTGTCAGCGCCACCAGCAGCAAGCTCGCATTCGACGCGTCGTCACGCAGGCGTCTGGCCACCTGGTAGCCATCCAGGCCCGGCATGCCGATATCGAGCAAGGCGACTTGCGGCCTGAATTCCGCGCAGGCAGCCACAGCCTGCAGCCCGTCGCCCACCACGCGCGTGGTGTGCCCGGCCATTTGCAGCAGCAGGGCCAACGATTGCGCAGCGTCTTCGTTGTCGTCGGCAATCAGCACGCGCCGGGGCTGAACCTGAGACGCGCCTGCCTGCAGCGCTGCCGGCGCCACGGCGGGTGCAGGCGCCAGCGCCGGCAGCACCACGGTGAAGCTGCTGCCCTGGCCCAGGCCTTCGCTGCGGGCCAGCACACGCCCGCCGTGCAGTTCGACAAAGCCCTTCACCAACGCCAGGCCGATGCCCAGCCCACCCGACCCGCTGCGCTGCGCGTCAGGTGCGGCTTCGACCTGAGAGAACATCTCGAAGATGTGTTCGCAGTCGTTACGGTTCAGCCCGATGCCGTTGTCTTCCACACAGACTTCGATTTCACTGGCACCCTCAGACTGCGCGCTGCGCCGCGCGACCAGCCGTATCTGCCCGCCGGGGTCTGTGTACTTGGCCGCGTTGGTCAGCAGGTTGGTCAGCACCTGCGCCAGACGGCCGGCGTCGGCTTGCAGATGCACAGGCGGTTGCGGCAATTCCACTTGCAGTGAGTGCTGGCGCGACTGCAGCAAGGGCAAGGCCGTTTCCACTGCCGCGTCCACCACCTGCTGCAGCCCCACCGGCGCCATCGACAAGCGCATGCGTCCGAACTTGATGCCAGAGAGGTTCAGCAAGTCGTCCAGCAGCACGGCCATCCGCTGCACCTGCCGGGTGATGACGTCGCTGCACCAGGCCACCTGCTGCGCGTTCACCTGATCGCTGCCCAGTACCCGGGCCGCGCTGAGCAAGGGCGCCAGCGGGTGGCGCATTTCATGGGCCAGCGTGGCCAGGAACTGGTCTTTGTGGCGGTCGCTGGCCAGCAAGGACTCTTCCAGCTTCTTCAGGTCGCTGATGTCGATCACCAGGCCGCTCAGCTGGTCGGGCTTGCCTGCTTCATCGCGCAGCAGGCGCCCGCGCCCGGCCAGCCAGCGGATACCGCCTGCCCGATCGACCACTCGGTACTCGCGCACATAAAGCTGCCCGCTTTCCATCGCACTGCTCAGGGCGGACCGCAGGTGCGCGCGGTCGTCGGGGTGAATGCGCTCGAAGTGCTGCTGCGGCGAACTGGTGGTCTGCTGCGGCAGGTCGTGCAGGCGGGCCAGATTCAGATCGTGGTGCACAGTGTTCAGCGCGGGCTGCCAGCTCCACAAGCCGATCTCGGCCGCCGCCAGCACGCCGTCGAGCTGTGCGCGCGCGCTGCGAAGCCGCTGCTCTACTTCGCGCCTGTCGGTGATGTCGTAAGAAGCTGCCAGCACGCCGTAGATTCCGCCCTGGGCGTCGCGCAGCGGTGCGCCGCGCGTCAGGTAATAGCGGCCATGGCTTTGCTGCTCTGCCTCGAAACTTTCACCGGCCAGCGCCTGCGTGTAGTACCGCTCCATGGCCGGCGCGTTTTCGCGCGACATCACCTGCTGCACAGTGCGGCCCACGATGTCGCCTGGAGCCACGCCCGCTTTGGCCAGCGCTTCGCCCGCTGCCAGCTGGTAGCGCAGATCGCGGTCAACGACGAACACTGCGCCGCCTGGCAGATTTTCGGCCAGCGCGCGCCAGCGGGCTTCGCTGTCCGCCAGGGCGCTATCGGCACGAACGCGCTCAGTCACGTCCGAGCCCTGCACGAAGATTCCCGTGACCTGGCCATCTTCGAAGATGGGCTGAAAAACAAAATCCACATACACCGGCACTTCGCCACCGCTGGAATCGCGCAGTACCAGACGGCTGGCAAACGCGTTGAAGGCCTGGCCGCTGCGATACACCTCGTCCAGCAACTCGATAAAGCCTTGTTCTGCCGCTTCGGGCAAAGCCTGCGCCACCGTCAAGCCCAGCAGTGCCCTGTCGCCCAGCAAGCGCACATAGCGCGGGTTCGTGAACTCATAGTGGTGCTGCGGCCCGCGCAACACACACATGAAGCCAGGCGCCTGCGCGAACAGCTGTCGCCAGCGCTCCTCTGCGGCGCGCAGGTTCGACTGCGCTTGAACCTGTGCGGTGGTCTCGTTGCACAGCACGATGACGCCACCCACGCCATGCGCAGCGCTGTCGTCACCCAGGGGACCAAAGCTGTAGGTCCAGTAGACGTCTTCCAAGACGCCATGACGGAAGATGGGCACGAGCTGGTTTTCATGCCAGGTGGCTTCGCCACCGCCCATGACCTGATTCAACTGCGGCCCGGTGACCCCCCAGCTTTCTGGCCAGGCCGATTCGCCCGCCATGCCCAGGATGGCCGGGTGCTTGTCTGCACCCAGTGAACGGCTGTAGGCGTCGTTGTAGAAGCAGAGATGCTGCTGGCCCCAGAAAATGAAGATGGGGTGGCGAGTGGAAAGCATCATCTGCAGCGCCGCGCGCAAGCCGGCCGGCCAAAGGGCAAAGTGGCCGAGTTCGGTGTCGGACCAGTCAAAACTGCGAATACGGCAGCCCATCTCGCCGCCGCCAGAAACGCGGGCGCTGTGGAGTCTGGGGTGGGATTTGACGTCATGACTGCAGATTTCACTCTCAACGCTAGGGGCCGGAAGAACGAATGCGCTAGGAAGCGACTGGAGCCGTTTGTAGGACTGGGCCGCGAAAAGGCCGTGGCCTTGGGCACACCGCTTGCCAGATAAACGGCATGACCCCCCAATCCTCCTCCAGACCCGGCTTGCGGCCACAGCCCCCAGTCTCGACACCGCCCAGCGACTCGCCAATCAACTCGTCAATCGACTCGTCAATCGACTCGTCAAGGGCCAGCGTGCGCAAGGAGCCCGGACGAATGTCGCACGGCGAAATCCTGACACGCCACCTGGATCAGCCGCTGCTGGGCGGCAACCGGGTGTCGCTGAGCGAGGACGGCGCACTCACCGATGCCGCCATGCTGGAAGCTATCGACGTGGCCAGTGATCACGTCAACATCGAATTGCACAGCGGGCCAGGTGGCGCCATCACCCCCGCACTGGCGCAGCGCCTGTTGCAATCCTGCGCGGCTGGCATCCGCGTCCATGTGCTGTGTACCAGCGCACAAACCTCCAGCAGCCAGCGCGCCGTGCTGGAACAGCTGCGAGCCGGCGGAGCGAGAGTCTGCGTGAACGAACATTGGTGGCAGCGGTGGACTTCCCTGGGGCGGCGATTCAGTGATCCCGCACCGGCCAGCACGCCGCCGCAACTGATGGTGATCGACGGTCGCGTGGCCTTCGTCAACGGCATCCAGACCGGGCGGCCGCAAACCCTGCGCCTGGAAGGCCCGGCGGTGCAGCGGTTGCAACGCATCTTCATTCGCCACTGGCAGGGTGGCGCGCGCTGCAGCCTGCCCGAAGCCCGCTACTACCCCCCGTTGGCCGTGGTGCACAACCAGCGCGTGGCCATGGCCGCGCGTGAAAGCGGCTTGCGTGGTTACCCGCTTTTTTCTGCCCTGCTGGCAGCCATCGACAACGCGCACAAGCGCGTCCTTTTGGCTGAACCCAGCGCGCAGCCCGGCGCCGCGTTGCGACAGGCGCTGGTACGGGCGGCCAGGCGCGGCGTGGCGGTAGACCTGCTGCTGGCGCCTGCCAGAAGTGCGTCGAGCGCTGCGGGCGCCCTGGCTGTCTGGCGGGGCGGCGCTGCGCAACGGGCCCAGTTGCTGCGCGAAGGCGTGTGTGTGCAAGCACGCGTCAGTCAGCAGCGTCCAGCGCAGGGGTCAGGTCCGCTGCCCTGCCACCCGAAGGTTTGCATCATCGATGGGGAATGGGTGATGCTGGCTTCCAGTCGTGGCGGCTGGCACAGCCCCTTGTCGGGTGCGCAGACCCATTGGGTGGTGCTGGACGCGCCTTTCGCCGAAAGTGCCGAGCAGCTGTTTCTGGCCGCGTTGGGTACCAGCGGCCAGGCCGAGTAGACCGTTGCAGAAGTCGCAACTTCTAGAACAATGCCACGCATCGCGTGCAACAGTGCGATCAGGATGCTTTCAGAAACAGGCCGGCATGGCGGATAGTGAGGGAGTGGCCTGAGACAGGGACACGAATGACGGGTCGGAAGGGCGGTTCCGAATGAGCGACCCGAATGAGCGACCCGAATTGAGGGCAAGAACTGGGGCGGCAAATACAGCCTGCCTACTGATGTGATGTGTTGATGCCTATTTCGATCCGTTCGCGCGTTTTGCTGCTGGTTCTGGCCGTGCTGGTGCCAGCCCTGCTGGGCCTGGCCTGGGTCATCCTGAACACCTATGCCGCAGAACGGCGAGCCAACGAACGCAGCCTTCGCGACACCGCGCGCGCCTTGTCGCAGCGCATCGACGGTGAATTGCTTCGCCGTTCCACCATTGCGAGCGTACTGGCGCAGTCCACGTGGCTGGACGCGCCCGCTGCTGCGGGCAGCACGGCCCTGAACAATTTCGAGCAACAGGCACGCAGGGCGCTGCAGGGCCTGGACGGCTGGATCGAACTTCGCGACGAAAACGGGGTGCTGCTGGACACGCGTGGAAAGCAATTCGTTGCCAGCGGTGCAGCCACGCAGCAGCAGGCCGCTCCGTGGCAGACAGCACAGGCTGAAGGCGCGCGGATGCAGCCGCTGTGGATGCCCCCAGCAACGCAACTACCCGGCAACACCGGGAGAGCCGGCGCAGGCGAGCAAGCGCAAGCTTCGGTTGCGCAAGCTTCGGTTGCGCAAGCTTCAGTTGCGCAAGCTGCCGTCCCGCATGCCGCCATCGTGCAGCCCGTCAAGCGCGAAGGCCGCTTGCTGTATGAACTGGTGATCACCATCCTGCCGCTGGAAATGCAGCGCATCGTCGACGCGCTGGCGCTGTCGCCAGGCTCGGTGGGGGCGGTGCTGGACAACCGCGCTGCCGTGGTGGCGCGCTACCCAGGCGCCACGAACTTCACAGGCCAGCTGGCCACGCCAGATCTGCAGCAGCTGCTGCGCACCAAAGATGAAGGCTTGTTCCATTCGACGTCGCTCGATGGCCGGCCCACCACCGGCTATTTCTCGCGTGCGCCCATGGGCTGGACGTTCGTGGCCGGACTGCCGGAAACACGGTTTGCGGGCAGCTTGCGCAACACGATGAAACCGATCTTTATCGGCGCCCTGCTGTTGCTGGGGCTGGCGGTAGCGGGTTCCTTGGCTTTGGCGCGGCGCATCGTCGAGCCGGTGCGCAGCCTGAAAACGGCGGTGCTGCAGTTGCAGAACCAGCAGCCGGTGGAGATTCGCGCCACCGGGCTGGTGGAATGCGACGAGGTCACGGTGGCCCTGGCCGAGGCAGAAGAAACCATTCGTCACGCGCGCGCCGATCTGGAAAGCCAGGTGGCGCACGCCGTGCAGCGCACGCAGCTGACAGAAAAGCGTGCCGCGCAAAGCCAGCGAGTGGCCGCCGTAGGGCGTTTGACAGGCGGGGTGGCGCACGACTTCAACAATCTGCTGGGCGTGGTCAGCAACAGCGCCCACCTGATACAGCGCCACCCTGCGGCGGCTGAATTGGCAGCGCCCCTGGCGGCGATGCAGCGCGCGGTGGAATCCGGCAGCCAGCTGACCCAGCACTTGCTGCGGTTCTCTGGCAGGCGAGCCGTACGACCGCAGCGTCTGCGGCCGCGCGAAGTCTTACCCGAGATGCAGGACATGTTGCGCAGCGTACTGGGGCGCCATGTCACGGTGAGCGTTCAGGTGGCCGCAGACACGCAAACCATTCGGGTAGACGCCAGTGAACTGGAGCTGGCCCTGATCAATCTGGCGCTGAATGCCAGAGACGCCATGCCGCGCGGTGGCGAGTTGCGCCTGGGCGCGCGCAACGCCGACAGCCGCGACCTGAGCAGCAGCCCGGAACTGGCGCCAGGAGACTATGTGCTCATCAGCGTGGGTGACGACGGCATCGGCATGGATGCCAGAGTGATCGCGCATGCCTTCGAGCCCTTCTTCACCACCAAGGCCACGGGCCAGGGCGGCGGGCTGGGGCTGAGCCAGGTGCACGGGTTCTGCGTGCAGGCCGGCGGCACGGCACGCGTGGACAGTACACCAGGGCTGGGTACCACCGTGGTGTTGCTGCTGCCTGGTGTCGAAGGGCAGATGGGCTCTGAGGATGACACCGCCGCGCCCCGGGCGGCGCAGGTTGTGTGTGAATCGACTTCAGCGGCTTCAGCGGCTTCAGCGACTTCAGAAGTCTCAGCCGCTGCAGCGGTCTCCGCGGTTTCACCGACGCCGGCACCCGCTTCAGCGCCAACGGCGGTAGACATCACAGGCGCTGGTGTGCTGCTGGTGGAAGACAACCAGGCGCTGGCGGACACCACAGAAGCCTTGCTGGTGGCCCATGGCGCCCAGGTGACGCGTGCCGACGATGCGCTGCAGGCATTGCGCCTGATCGAAACCGGGGCGGCCTTTGACGTGGTGCTGTCGGATGTGATGATGCCCGGGGCGACGGACGGGCTGGCGCTGGCAAGGTACCTGCGAGACCTGCGCCCTGCCTTGCCGGTGATCCTGATCACGGCCCTGGGCCAGGCGGTGGCGGGCGAGGAAGGTGAGTTCAAGGTGCTTCACAAGCCCTGCCCACAGCCCGAACTGCTGGCTGCGGTTTTCCAGGCGATAAACGAATCGCATTCAAGCCGCGCTGCAGCGCGGTTGAAGCCGTGACACCCCTGTGCCGGCGCTGTGGGCACAGCCGTTGCCCTGTGTTTGTAGATAACGAGCCAAACAAGGAGCAAAGCCATGGAAAAGGAACGAGAACAGCGCGGTGCCGGCCCCAACCTCATCACCAACCCATTGGACAAGCCAGGCGCCGGCGATAACTTGATCACCAACCCGCTCGACAAGCCGGACGCTGAAAGCCGCAAAGGCGGCAAAGGCGGCAAAGGCAAGTTGATCCACAACCCCCTGGACCAGCCCGTAAAGGATGAAGATCGCGCCGTGAAACGGGCAAGCTGATCACTTGCACTCTTGCAACTTCACGGTGGGTCTGCAGCAGCCTCGGCGGCGTAGTCTTTCAAGCGGTTGTAGAGCGTCTTCAAACTCACCCCCAGTGCAGCCGCCGTGCGCTCTTTATGGTGGTTGAAGTGGCGCAGGGTGGCCAGCATCAACAGCTTTTCCGCGTCGGCCAGGCTGGTTCCTATCTGCACCGTGATGCTGGGCGAGCTGGGCGTGCTGGGCGTGCTGGGGGAGCTCGATGCGATGAATGCGTCAGACGCGGTGGCCGCATTTCGTGGCGCTGCAGGCCCCGGAGAGCCCGGAGCCGGAGCCAGTGCCGTTGTCTGGTTCTGAAGGTTATCCGTCAAGGTGCCAGCGGACGGCAGGTTGGCTGCGGGCAGCCAGGTTTCGTCCAGTTGCTCGCCATGCGCCATGACGTAGGCGCGCTGAACCGCGTTGCGCAGTTCGCGCACGTTGCCCGGCCAGCTGTAGCGGCCCAGTTGCGCCAGCGCAGCCGGGGCGAATCGTTTGATGGCGCCCTCCTGTTCAGAGATGAGAGACAGGAAATGCCGCGCCAGCAAAGGCACGTCTTCCAGGCGTTCGCGCAGAGGTGGCAGGCCCAGCGGAAACACGTTCAACCGGTACAACAGGTCTTCGCGCAGCTTGCCAGCTGCCACGGCCTGGAGCGGCTGCCGGTTGGTGGCCGCGACGATGCGCACATCGGCCTCTTGGCTGGTCGTGCTGCCCACGCGCATGAAGCGGCCCGTCTCCAGCACGCGCAGCAGCTTGACCTGCAGTTCCGGCGGCATCTCGGTGATCTCGTCCAGAAACAGCGTACCGCCTGATGCGCGCTCGAAGAAACCCTGGTGCATGCGCTCGGCACCCGTGAAGCTGCCTTTCTCGTGGCCGAAGATCTCGCTCTCGATCAGATTCGGGCTGATGGCCCCGCAATTCACTGCCAGAAAAGGCTTCTTTCGCCGGCGGCTCAGGTCGTGCACGCTTTGCGCCACCACTTCCTTGCCGGTGCCGCTTTCGCCCGTGATGAACACGGTCACGCTGGTGGCAGCCACACGGCTGATCTGTTCATAAATGCGCTGCATGGCCGAACTTTGGCCCCACAAGAGGCCGAAATGGCCGCTTCGCGCCACCTGTGCATTCAGGCTGGCCACCTCGGCTTTCAAGGCCGCGGGTTTCATGATGCGCGACAACACACCCTGCAACTGCTTCAGGTTCACAGGCTTGACCAGATAGTCGGCAGCGCCCAGGCGCAGCGCCTGTATCGACGTTTCCAGGTTGGCGTGTCCCGTGCACAGCACCACTTCGCTATTGGCTACCAGTTGCGGGTCGGCCAGCAGGTCCAGGCCGTTGCCGTCGGGCAGGCGCAAGTCCAGCAACAGGATGTCGGGCTCCTGCAGAGCCAGTTGCTTGCGCGCGTCGCGCAGATTGTGCGCAACGGCGACAGTGAAATCTTCGCCGGCGATCAAGTCGCGCAATGAAGCAGCAGAATCCATGTCGTCGTCGACGACCAAAGCATGCGGCATGTCGGTTCACTCCCTCCACGGCCCGTGCGAGTCACGGCGCCATCAGGCATTTTGGTCAGATCGATGCCTGATGCGAAGAAGAAATTTCCGACTGGGGCCAAAGATCAACTGTGGAACGCCAGGCTCAGACTCGCGGCGGCACGCTTCCAGTCCTTGGGGATTTGGGCCAATCGCCTGCCCGCAGCCTCTTGGCGCGGTGCAGCGATCGCCGATTGCGCGCACAGCACCAGGTCGGCTGCGCGCAAAAGCGACTGTTCTTGCCGCGCCAGTGCCGGTGCCGCAGCTGGCGCCTGAACTGGCTGTTCGCTGCAGTCGTAAATCACACGCCGTGGGTGGGCCGACCAGGGCAACTGGTTGAGCAGGCTCTCCGCCAGCGGCCAGGCCATCGGTGTATTGAGCCAAATGGCCGTGACATCCACCGCCTGCTCCCGACAGTATTGGCCCAGAAGCTGTTGCAGCAAGTTTTGCTGGCCAGCACAAAAGCCCGGTTGCAAAGCGCAGCCCGCCGTGCGCGGCACCACAATGTCGATGCACGGTCCTGCGGGACGGCTGTCCATGTACGGCGCTTCCGCGGCATGCGAGGGCAAGGGTTCCTGCATGAACAGCAATTGCAACTTGCCGTCCATACCCGCCAGTTGCTGCAGGAGTTGTCTGGCGGTGTCGGGCAACGCTTCCCAGCGCAGATGCGACAGCGCCAGGATCACGGGCTGGGGTGGGCGGTGCGCCCAGAGGATGGGATGGGCCTGTGGCGTCACGGTGTGCTTCCAGTGAGGTTCGACCACATGACCTGGGCAAGTGGCAGGCCCAATCGAAACAAAAAGAACGCGGCCGCTG
>JBBQXN010000053.1:0-24253 GCA_038209585.1 Burkholderiales bacterium | reverse complement strand
GTGGAAGCTGCCCATCATGTAGTGCTTGGCCACGTCCTGGGCGCCGAAGCGGCGGTCGGAGGTGGGATTGTTGAACTCGAAGGCCTCGATCACGCCGCGGTCCATGGCCGGCACGATTTCGCCACCGGGCAGCTGTGTCACCTTCATGCCCATTTCCTGGCACAGATCGGCAGCCAGACCGACGGTGCGGTACTTCAGCCCCTTCATGTCGGCAGCGCTCTTGATCTCTTTCCTGAACCAGCCCAGCGGCTGCGTCGGCATGGGGTTGGCGAAATAGCCCACGATGTCGAGGTTCAGCTTCTTAAGCGTTTCGTTGTAGAGCTCCAGACCGCCGCCGTTGTAGATCCAGGCCAGCGTCTGCGCTGCGTCGATGCCCGAGATCGGGCCCGAGCCAAAGAGCGAGGCGACCTTGCTCTTGCCGTACCAGTACACAGCCACCGAGTGGCCGGCGTCGAGCACGCCCTTGCTCACCGCGTCGGTCACTTCGAAAGGCTTCACCACTGCGCCAGCGACCAAAAAGTCGATGCGCAAACGGCCGCCGGACATGTCATTGACGCGGGTGACATATTCGCCGGCCATCTCGTTCCAGATGTCCTTGGCGCCCCAGGCGCCTTGCATCTTCAGCACGATGGGCGACTGCGCCACGGCTGTCATGGGGGCGACGACGGCGGCTGCACCGGCCACGCCTGAAAGCGCAGCGCCGATGAAGCGGCGGCGCGACGGGGGGATCGCTGCGTGCGCGTTTGCTGCGGTCGGGGCGACCGGGGTCTTGAGAGTGGATTCGCTCATGGCTGCTTGTCTCCTGCTTTCAGTGCGTGGATGAAATCGGGCGTCAAACCCGATAACCCCTACTGTTTGTCACAGATGACCCTAGAGCAAGTCGGTATTACCCCCAAGAAACGTAGTCATTCTGTCGCTTCAGGTCGTTTCTGTTGCGACTGAGATGACTGCAACCCGCTTGGTGTGCCGCTTCGCTTGCCGCTTCGCTTGCCGATTCGCCTTGCCGATTCACGCGGCCTCGCGGACCGGCGTTTTCACGCCGCGCCAGCGTTGCAGCAGTGCTTCCCATTTGCTGCGAGCGGCCAGAAGATGCCGCTCCTTGACATGGCCGTAGCCGCGAATGTCTTCCGGAACGCGTGCAATTTCGGCTGCCAGGGCGCGGTTGCCTGCGTTCAGGCTGCGCAGCACTTCGTCGATGCTGGCCTTGTATTCAACGATGAGGGCACGTTCGGTGCGACGTTCTGCGCTGCGACCGAAGAAGTCCAGCACGCCTCCGCGAAGGCCTTTGAACTTGGCCAGCACGCCGAAAGCGTTGCGCATCCACGGGCCGAAAGGCTGCTTGATGAGTTCGCCTTGCGCGTTCTTCTTGGCGATTCCAGGCGGCGCCAGGTGGTGCACGATCTTGTAGTCGCCTTCGAACATGGCTTCGATCTTGGCCGTGAAAGCCGGATCGGTGTGCAAACGCGCCACTTCGTACTCGTCCTTGTAAGCCATCAGCTTGAACAGATAGCGCGCCACGGCTTCGCTGAGCGTCGTGCCGCCCAGCGGCGCTTCTGCAGCCTGCACCTTGGCCACGAAGGCCTGGTAGTCGGCGGCGTAAGCAGCGTCCTGGTAGCCGGTGAGGAAGTCCACGCGCTTGGCGATCATGTTGTCCAGCGAAGGCTTCTTCACGAACTCGATCACCTGGCGCGCTGCAAACAGTGCCTGCACGGCTGCCAGGTCGTGCGCGCAGCGCCGTCCCCATTCGAAGGCTGCCTTGTTGTTGTCGATCTGCACGTTGTTCAGCTCGATGGCGCGCATCAGTGCGGCATGCGTCAGCGGAATACGGCCCTGCTGCCAGGCATAACCCATCATCAGCGGGTTGGTGTAGATGCTGTCACCCAGCATGGCTACAGACACGGCTTCGGCGTCGAATGCGCCCACCAGCGCGTCGCCCACGCTGGCGCGGATGGCGGTTTCGCAGTAGCCGCCCGGGAACTGCCAGTCTGCATTGCGAACGAAGGCAGCGGTGGGCGTGCCGTGGGTGTTCAGCGCCACATAGGTGCGGCCCTGCTGCATGACGGTCAGCGTGTACTTGGCCGCGCCGACGATGCTGTCGCAGGCGATCACCAGGTCGGCCTTGGCGGTGTCGACCTTGGTGGTGAAGATGGCGTCGGGCCGGTTGGCGATCTGGATATGGCTCCAGGTGGCGCCGCCCTTTTGCGCCAGGCCGCCGGCGTCTTGGGTGACCACGCCTTTGCCTTCCAGGTGCGCGGCCATGCCCAGCAGTTGGCCGATGGTGATGACGCCCGTGCCGCCCACACCACCCACGACGATGCCCCAGGCCACTTCGGCCAGCGGCAGTGCGGGTTCAGGTAACGGCGGCAGCGTGTTCAGGTCGGCCTTCTTCTCTTTCTTCGGTTTCTTCATCTGCCCGCCTTCGACGGTGACGAAGCTGGGGCAGAAGCCCTTGAGGCAGGAGTAATCCTTGTTGCAGCTGTTCTGGTTGATGCGGCGCTTGCGGCCGAATTCGGTTTCCACCGGTTCCACGCTCAGGCAGTTGCTCTGCACGCTGCAGTCGCCGCAGCCCTCGCACACCAGTTCGTTGATGACCACGCGCTTGGCCGGGTCCACCAGCTTGCCGCGCTTGCGGCGACGGCGCTTCTCGGTGGCGCAGGTCTGGTCGTAGATGATGACCGTCGTGCCCTTGATCTCGCGGAACTGCTTCTGGATCTCGTCGAGCTTGTCGCGGTGGTGCACGGTGACACCGGCTTCCAGGCTCACCCCGTCGTACTTTTCGGGCTCGTCGGTGACGATGACGAGCTGGGTGACACCTTCGCTGGCCAGGCTCTTCATGATCTGCAACACGGTATGGCCTTCGGCGCGCTCGCCCACCTGCTGCCCGCCCGTCATGGCCACGGCGTCGTTGTAGAGAATCTTGTAGGTAATGTTCACCCCCGCGGCGATGCTCTGGCGGATGGCCAGCAGTCCGCTGTGGAAGTAGGTGCCGTCGCCCAGGTTGGCGAAGATGTGCTCTTCGTTCGTGAACGGTGCCTGCCCGACCCAGGGCACGCCTTCACCGCCCATCTGCGTGAAGGTGGTGGTGCTGCGGTCCATCCAGGTGGCCATGTAGTGGCAGCCGATGCCGCCCTGGGCGCGGCTGCCCTCGGGCACGCGCGTGCTGGTGTTGTGCGGGCAGCCGCTGCAGAACCAAGGCGCGCGGTCGCCGGTCTCCAGGCTCATCTCCGACAACTGGCGCTCGCGCGCTTCGATCACGGCCAGGCGCTGGTCCATGCGCGCGGCGATGTCTTCATTCACGCCCAACTTCTTCAGCCGCTTGGCGATGGCCTTGGCGATGATGGCCGGCGTCAGGTCGGCCTTGGCGCGCAGCAGCCAGTTCTCACTCGGGTTGGGGCGGCTCCATTCGCCGCCCGTGGCGTCGTTTTCCGGCTCGTCGAACTTGCCCAGCACGTTCGGGCGCACGTCCGCGCGCCAGTTGTACAGCTCTTCCTTCAGCTGGTATTCAATGACCTGGCGCTTTTCTTCGACGACCAGAATCTCCTGCAGCCCCTGCGCGAAATCGCGCGTGATGGTGGCTTCCAGCGGCCACACCACGTTGACCTTGTGCAGCCGGATGCCTTGCGCACGGCAGGTGTCGTCGTCCAGGCCCAGATCGGCCAGCGCCTGGCGCGTGTCGTTGTAGGCCTTGCCGCTGGCGATGATGCCGAAGCGGTCGTGTGCTGTGGCAACGACGTTGTGGTTGAGCTTGTTGGCGCGCACATAGGCCAGGGCGGCGTACCACTTGTAGTCCATCAAGCGCGCTTCTTGTTCCAGCGGCGCGTCGGGCCAGCGGATGTGCAGGCCGCCCGGCGGCATGACGAAGTCCTCGGGCATGACGATCTGCACGCGGTCAGGATCGACGAACACCGAAGATGAAGACTCGACCACCTCCTGGATCGTCTTCATGCCGCTCCACACGCCACTGAAGCGGCTCATGGCGAATGCGTGCAATCCCATGTCGAGGATGTCCTGCACGCTGCTGGGGAAGAACACCGGCAGCCCGCAGGCCTTGAAGATGTGGTCGCTCTGGTGCGGGGCGGTGCTGCTCTTGCTGACGTGGTCGTCGGCGGCGATGGCAATCACGCCGCCATGTTGGCTGGTGCCGGCCATGTTGGCGTGCTTGAAGACGTCGCTGCAGCGGTCCACACCCGGGCCCTTGCCATACCACATGCCGAAAACGCCGTCGTACTTGGCTTTTTCCGGGTACAGGTCGAGTTGCTGCGTGCCCCACACGGCCGTGGCACCCAGCTCTTCGTTCACGCCCGGCTGAAAGACGATGTGGTTGTCTGCCAGGTGTTTCTTCGCGGCCCACAAGGCCTGGTCGTAGCCGCCCAGCGGGCTGCCACGGTAGCCACTGATGAAGCCGGCGGTGTTCAGCCCGGCGCGGGTGTCGCGCTGGCGCTGCAGCATCGGCAGGCGCACCAGGGCTTGCACGCCCGACATGAAAGCACGGCCCTGTTCCAGCCGGTACTTGTCATCCAGGGTGACGGATTCCAGGGCTTTGCGGACAGATTCGGGCAACGGGGCGTTCATGAGGCGGACTCCTGCGAACAAACCAAAACAAGACGACGGGACTGCGAGGCAGTTTAGGTGGGGGTGGCTTTTGTGTCTTTGCGTTCGATGCCCGTAATAGACTAGGGCACGCAAGAACAGTTCAACAACATGACCGAAAATGAACGAATCGCGCCAGAACCAGTGGACTCCACGCTTGCAGAACGTTCCGGGAAATCGCTGGACAAGTTTGATGTGGCCATCCTGGCTGCGCTGCAGCAAGACGCCCGCCTGTCCAACACCGACCTGGCCGCGCGCATCGGCTTGTCGGCTGCGCCCACCTGGCGCCGCGTGAAGTGGCTGGAGCAGCAAGGCTTCATCACCGGGTATCGGGCTGAGATCGACAGACGCAAGATCGGCCTGGGCGTGCTGGCTTTCGTTCGCGTGGACGCCGAGCGCAACACCGCAGACGCCACGCGGGTGCTGGAAGACGCCATCCGCCGCTTGCCTGAAGTGATTGCCTGCCACTACATCAGTGGTGCCGGCACCTTCGAGCTGCAGGTGCTGGCCACCGACCTGGACGCTTTTTCGCGCTGGACCATGCAGACCTTGTTCAAACTGCCCAATGTGAAAGACCTGCACACCAGCTTTTCGCTGGGCGAAGTGAAGGCCGGCGCAGCCTTGCCGTTGGGCCATCTCGGCCATCTCGGCCATCGCGACCTGATGAAGCCTTGATGACACCCTCATGACCGGGCTGTGACTACGCCCGCGACTGCGCTAATCTCTCCAGCGATGAGCCCACTGGTCGATGCCCTGCTGACCCACGACCCGCTGCAACGCGAACGTCTCTCGCAAGCCCTGCTGGCCATGGGCCTGTTGGCCGCAGGCGTGCTGGCCATGCATTATTTCGTCGCCATCGGGCAAGCCGAAGCCGCGGCCGTGTGGTGGTGGTCGGCCGGCACGCTGGCTGGCATGGCGGGGTTCTTTGCCCTCATCCGCAGCGGGTATTCCAGGCGCTGGCGCGAGCCTTCCCTGACCGTGCCGCAGATGATGTTCGCGCTGACCAGCGGTGCCGTGGCCTATGCCCTGCTGGGCCCGGGCCGCGGGGCGGTGTTCCCGGTGGTGATGACGATCCTGATGTTCGGCCTGTTCGTGGCCACGCCGGCGCAGATGCGCTGGGTCAGCCTGTATGCCGTGCTCTTGTTCGGCGCCGTGATGCTGTGGCGCGCTTTCAGCCAGCCGCTGCGCTACCCGCCTGCCGTCGAGCTGGGCCACTTCATCCTGGTGGCCACCATGATGCCGGCGGTGTCGATCCTGGCTGCGCGGCTGTCCATCATCCGCCAGCGTTCACGCCAACACCGCGCTGAACTGGCGCAGGCGCTGGCACGGTTGCGCGAGCAGAGCACGCGCGACGAACTGACCGGGCTGATCAACCGCCGCCACATGCAGGAAGTGATCGAACAGGAACACCAGCGCTGCGTGCGTTCAGGCCAGACGTTTTGTCTGGCCGTGCTGGACATCGACAACCTGCGCAGCGTCAACGAAGCCCATGGCCACAGCGCGGGCGACGCCGTGCTGCGCGCACTGGCCCAGGAAGCGGCGCGCCATATCCGCATGAGCGATGTGCTGGCACGCCAGGGTGGCGACGAGTTCGTGCTGATGATGTCCGACGCGCGCGCTGCGCTAGCCCGCGGCGGGCTGGAGCGGCTGCACGAACGCCTGAGCGCGCTTCGCATCCTGCAAGGTTCCACGGCGGTGGCCGTGACCTTGAGCGCCGGCCTGGCCGAACACCATGCCGGCGAAACCGTGGCGCAGACGATGGACCGCGCGCAAGCCGCCTGTGCCGAGGCCAAGGCCCAGGGTGGCAACCGCATTGCGGCAGTCGCATGAAGGAAATGCCCCGATGTGGTTATTGATCCTGGAGGCCCTGGCCGCGCTGGCGGTGCTGGGCTTTGGCGTGTGGTGGACGATGTTTTCGGGTCGCAGGCGAGATGCCGAACCCGACGTTGAGACAGACGACGACAAGCCGCCGCCGCCCTGATCAGGCCGGCTCGTCCTGAGGCGGGAAGACGAAGCTCTTGCCTTGCTGCCACAGCCGGCGGCGCAAGGCCTGGCCGATGCGGCTGCGGTCTTTCATACGCACGCCGCGCGAGCGCAGCGCCACGCGAAAGGCCAGCCAGAAACTCACACCCACATTCAGCACTGCCGTCACGGCCACACCGGCCACGCACCACCAGAAGGCTGCAGTCGCCAGCGTTGGCCAACCCAGGGCGCCCACGGCTGCACCCAGTTGCCCGGAAGACAGCGTGACATGCCGCACTTCCAGCCCCAGGCCGAAAAATCCCAAGAGCGCTGGCACCACGCCCAGCATCATGCCCAGCGAGACATTGGCTGCCAGGCCCGAGATGTTCTTGCGCCACCACGCCGCCCAGCTCTGCGCGCGTACAGCGCCCAGCCGCGAGAGGATGCGCGGATTCCAGGCGATGGCGCTGTCCAGCCGGTGCAGCACGAACCAGTTTTCAGCCCAGCCGGCAATCAGCGAACTGATGAACAGCAGCACGCCCGTGAAGGCCGCGAACAGCGCCGTGGGGCCCAGCAGGCTCAGGCTGTCCAGCGCATACCCACCCTGCGCTGGCCCCACCAGCGGCTGTCCTATCGCTTGTTGCGATAGCCACTGCGCGCCCAGCACGAGTGGCGCGCACACTGCCACGTTGCCCACGATGCCGGCCAGCTGCGAGCGGATGAGTTGCACCACACGGTCAACGAAGGCTTCGATCTGCGCTTCGCTGGCGCTACCGCTGGTTGGCAGCGTGGCGGCCAGCGCTGGTGCGGTCATGGCGGGCTGTTTGGTGGCCACCGTCCAGTGCAGCAGCATCACCAGCACGAAGCTGGCGGCGTAATTGGCGCCTGACCAGAAGCCCGTCCAGAAGGCGCCCAGGCCCAGTGCGACGACAGCGAATTTGACAAAAGTGGCGCCAGCGATGACCGCGCCGCCACCGGCCGCGCGGCGCAGCATGTCGCGGTATTCCAGCCGGGTTCGGGTGATGTAGTGCGCGCCGCTTTCGGCACTGCGTTCAGTCACCTGCCGGGCCAGCAGTGAATAGTGCTGGCTCAGCAAGGCGCGCAAACCCACCGAATCGGCCTGTGAAGCCAGCAGGTCCGTCATCAGCCGCTGCCAGTCGCGCAGCGGCTTGGGCGCCAACAGGCAGCCCAGCAGTTCTTCGGCGCGCACCGTGCGGCCACGCAGTTGGTCGAGCTCGTAGACGATGTCCACCGAAATGCCGAATTCCTGCAGATGCGACGTGACGCTGTCTGCTGCCTGGCGGCAAGAAGCCAGCACGGCGCGCAGCAGCGCCGCTTCGCGCAGCGCGTCGGCGTGGCGGTCTTCCTGCACGGCTGTGCGCAACGCCTCGACGCTGCGCACCAGTTGCCGAAAGGGCGCGCTGGCCAGCGCCTTGGCGTCCATTCGCTGGCGCAGCGCAGGGGCGTAGCCGGAAGAGTGGATGGCGCTGACCAGAATCGTCATCGCGTCCATCAGCGTGCGCCGCCAATGCGGCAGTGCGGGTGCCAGCAAATCAGAAAGCCGCTGCTGCGTGGCTTCGTCCATGGCGCCTATCCACACTGCGTCGCTGGGCTCGAACAGCAGGTTGAACAGTGCAGCCAGGTCACGCGTTTCCGGCGTGCCGGGCAACCAGCGGCGCTGCAACCGGGCAAAGAATTCGCTGCCCAGGCTCTGACGCGTGCCGAAGCCGAAATCCGAGAACAGTCCGGCTGCGTCCACCTCGCGCCAAAAAACGGTCAGCAAGGCCTGCACGCGTTGCGTTACTTCGGGCTGGCGTTCGAGCTGGTTGAGCAGGTAACGCAGGCGCAGCAAGGGCAGCGGCGAGCGGTTGCCGGGCGGCACGGCGTCGATGAAGGCCGCGGCCTTGGGTGCGCGACGCAGCCATGCCATCAAGCGCACCAGCCACAGGTGGCGCTCGGCCAGCGAGCCATTGGGATCGGCTGCGTTGAGCAGCTCGCTCAGGTCCCAGGACGTGGCCATGAGCGGTCGGGGACGGGCCCCGTTCAGTGCAGCAGGCCGGGGAAAACGAGTTCGAAAGCCGGCACCGTGGCGTCGAAGGCCTGGGCGGCTTCAGTCATGCAGAAAAACGTGCCTTCCATGCTGCCGTGGGGCGTGGCGATGCGGGTCCAGCTCGTGTACTCGAAAGCCTCGCCGGGCTTGAGCAAGGGCTGGTGCCCCACCACGGCCAGACCGCGCACATGTTCGACATGGTGGTTGGCATCGGTTACCACCCAGTGGCGGGCGATGAGCTGGGCCGTCGTCGCACCGCTGTTGCGGATGGTGACGGTGTAGCTGAAGGCAAACGGGCCTTCAGGCGGCTGCGACTGCTCTGGCAGGTACTGCACGCGTACGCTGCATTCAAATTGCGCTGGCGGCGCGTCGGCTGGTTTTGCCGTGGTGGGCTTCATGCAGCCATTCTGGCCGATGCGGTTGATGAGCCTCCTAAAATCAGGCATATGAGCAAGCAACGCAGCGACCGCTACCGCATCTCCCCCAGCATCCTGTCGGCCGACTTTGCCCGCTTGGGCGAAGAAGTGCACACCGTCATCGAGGCGGGCGCCGACAGCATTCACTTCGACGTGATGGACAACCATTACGTACCCAACCTGACATTCGGGCCGATGGTGTGCCAGGCCTTGCGCCAGCACAGCAGTGTTCCGATCGAAGTGCATTTGATGGTGCAGCCAGTGGACGCGCTGGCGCAAGCCTTCGCCCAGGCCGGCGCCGACCTCATCAGTTTTCATCCAGAAGCCAGCCTGCATGTGGACCGCACGCTGCAGCTCATCCAGGCCGAAGGCAAGCAGGCCGGCCTGGTGTTCAACCCGGCCACCAATCTGGACGCGCTGGATTACGTGATCGACAAGGTCGACCTGATCCTGATCATGAGCGTCAATCCCGGCTTCGGTGGCCAGAGCTTCATCGACGGTGTGCTGCGCAAGATAGAGCATGCGCGCAAGCTCATCGACCAGACTGGCCGCGACATCCGCCTGGAAGTGGACGGCGGCATCAAGGTGGACAACATCCGCCGCGTGGCTGACGCCGGTGCCGACAGCTTTGTCGCCGGCAGCGCCATCTTCAGCCAGCCCGATTACAAAGCCGTGATCAGCGCAATGCGCGCTGCGCTCGCCGCCTGAACGCCAGCAAACCCACCAGCCCGACTGCCAGCATCAGCCCGGTCGATGGCTCGGGAATAGGCGTCAGGTTGGCCGGGCTGATCCAGCCGCCATTGACCTGGCCCAGCAGCAGACTGAAGTTGTTGTTGTCGGGCGCGCCCAGCGGGTCGATGGTGCCCAGCCCGCGCGCCGGGTTGCTGCCGCCGGCTTCGTTGATCAGGTATTGCCCGTTCCCCAGCTCAGCCACGCCGCGCACACCCAAACCCGGCGTTCCCGCCCAGCTGCCCACGGCGACGCCGGCGCTGTTGAATTCATACAAGCCGAAGCTGCCCAGCGGCTGCGAACCGTTGGCAGCGGCCAGCACATGGCCATTGCCGCGCACGAACATCTGCTGCGGGATGTTGTTGAAGGCACCGGTCAGGGCGCCTGAGTAGCTGCCATCGGTGTTGAACAGCTGCAAGGCGCGCGAAGTGCCGTCAGACACCAGCAGTTTCCCGCCGTAAGCCACGATGTCCCAGGGCGATGCGCCGATGGCACCGGCTGATGCCAGTGTCGAAAACGACCCCAGGATGCTGCCCTCTGGCGAGATGCGCACGACCGAAGCCCCCGGCGCGCCATTCGCCGTGCCGGCGTTGACGGCGTAGACCGTGCCGTCGATGAAGCGCAGCCCGCGAATGTTGCTCAAGCCGCCAGTGGGTGTGTTGCCGCCGATGGCACCAACGAAGCTGCCGTCCAGCCCGAAGCGGAAGATGGCGTTGCTGTTCGGCCCTTGGTCGCTGACCCAGATCTCGCTATTGACCTGGATGGCCGCGCGCGGTGTCTGGAAGTCGAAGGCACCGGTGGGCCCGGCGTCGACGATGAAGTTGGGGTTGAGCACGGCGCCCGAGAACGGGTCCAGCGTCATCACGCGGTTCAGGCGTGAATCGATGGCCAGCAGCACTTCCTGGGCCTGCACCTGGGCGGCGCCCAATGCGAGAAGGGCGGTGGCGATCAGTGATGTGAGCAGCTTCATGGCTTGGCTTCCGGTCGTGTCAGCTGGCAAGAATACGCGCCTTGATGCGCTTGCCCTTCACTGGCCGCGTGTTCAGGGCCTGTTCTGCTTGCTGCGCGATTTCCCGTGCCACGGCGACATAGGTGCTGAAGTCGTTGACGTTGATCTTGCCGATCTGCGCGCCGGGCAGGCCGGCGTCTTTGGTCAGCGCGCCCAGCACGTCGCCGGCGCGGATCTTCTCCTTGCGTCCGCCCAGGATCTGGATCGTCACCATCGGTGACAGCAGCGGCCCGTCACCTTCGGGCGTCAGCTCCTCCAGCGCATGGAATTCAGGCGCGGTTCCCTGCAGCTGTTCGATGCGGCCCACGCGACCCATTTCTTCCATGCTGGCCAGGCTGAGAGCCCAGCCCGTTTCGCCCGCCCGGCCGGTGCGCCCGATGCGGTGCGTGTGCACTTCCACATCGGGCGTGACCTCGACATTGATCACCGCTTCCAGCTGCGCGATGTCCAGCCCGCGTGCTGCCACGTCGGTGGCCACCAGCACCGGGCAGCTGCGGTTGGCAAATTGCACCAGCACCTGGTCGCGGTCGCGCTGTTCCAGGTCGCCGTGCAGGGCCAGTGCGGCAATGCCCTGGGCCTGCAGTACGTCCACCAGGTCGCGGCACTGTTGTTTGGTGTTGCAGAAAGCCAGGGTGCTGGCGGGCCGGAAATGGTTCAACAGCAAGCCCACGGTGTGCAGCCGCTGCGCTTCGGTGACTTCATACCAGCGCTGGCGAATCTGCGTCGCGGCGGGGCGCTCCGTCAGCGTCACTTCTTTGGGTGCGCGCAGAAAACGGCTGGCCAGTTGCTGGATGCCTTCGGGGTAGGTGGCCGAAAACAGCAAGGTCTGGCGGTCTTTGGGCGCGCGGCTGGCGATGCGGGCGATGTCTTCCATGAAGCCCATGTCGAGCATGCGGTCGGCTTCGTCCAGCACCAGTGTTTTCAGGCCAGAAAGCACCAGGGTTTCGCGCTCCAGATGGTCGATGAGCCGGCCCGGCGTGCCCACCACCACCTGCGCGCCATGCGCCAGGCTGTCGGCCTGCGGCTTGATGGGCGCGCCGCCGCAAAGCACCAGCACCTTCACATTGCCTTCGCCGCGCGCCAGGCGGCGAATTTCCAGCGCCACCTGCTCGGCCAGTTCACGCGTGGGGCACAGCACCAGGGCTTGTACGGCAGCGTTTTGCGTAGACAGGCGCGCCAGCAGGGCCAGGGCGAAGGCGGCGGTCTTGCCGCTGCCAGTCTGCGCCTGGGCCACCAGGTCGTGGCCGGCCAATGCCAGAGGCAGGGTGGCCGCCTGGATGGGCGTCATTTGCGCATAGCCCAGTTGCGCCAGCGTGGTCAGCGTGGTGGTGGGCAGGGGCAGGGGCAGGGTGTCGAAGGCTAGAGCGTCGGCCATGGGGAGAATCTTTCAAGCAAGTGAGGTTTTCAGCCGACGCGGTCCACGCGCCTGGCCAGTACCACCGAAGTGGTTGTTTTTTGTACGCCGTCGATGGCGCCGATTTCGTCCAGCAGACTGTCCAGCCGGGCCGGGCTGTCGGCGCGCAGCAGGGCGATGTAGTCGAATTCGCCGCTGACAGAGCACAGCTGACGCAGTTCTGGCAGGGTCGCAAGTCGCTGCGTCACGTCGCGCGCCGACTTGGGCGCCGTGGTAATGCCCACGAACGCCTCCACGCCACGGTCGCCATCGTCGGCCCCCAGGCGCACCGTGTAGCCGACGATCACGCCCTGCCTTTCCAGGCGCACCAGCCGCGCCAGCACGGTGGTGCGTGCCACGCCCAGTTGGCGCGCCAGCTCAGCCGTGCTGGCGCGTGCGTTGGCCTGCAGCAGGGCAATGAGTTGGCGGTCCAGGTCGTCTAGCGTCATAAGCCGGTGATTGTCGTTGCCCGACCCCGGTAAAACGGTGTTGCCCAGCGCGGCTGATTTGTCCTACATTGCCTGGGCGCGCTGCAGAAACCGTTGCAAAGGCACGCAGCGTGACGAAAACGGACATCCATAAAAGACATTCAAAGAATGCGGCCCCAGGGAGTTTGCTGACGCCAGGCTCGAGGCATCCCATGAAATTCAGAGAGGTCGCCATCTTCAGCGGCCACGTTTTCCAGGTTCCCCAATGTGTTCAGCGTATCGACCACCGTGCCACGCACGGCTGGCAGTTGCGCTACGGCGGGACCAAGCTGTATTCAGACCACAGCAACGACGGCAGTGGCGCTGCCGCATCTTTGGAGCTGGCCACGCGCGAGTTGCTCAAGCGCATCGCCACGATGCCGGCGCCCACACGCTTGCAGCGCGGCCCCAGCCAGAACAAGAGCAACAACCTGCCGGTGGGCATCAGCGGCCCGGTAGTGCGTTTGCGGCGTGGCGGCAATGTGCGCGACTGCAGTCTGGCGGTGTTGATTCCGCGCTTTGGTACGACGCCCAACCGCCGCACCATCTACATCGGCACCGAAAACACCTACACACCTGAACGCTTCCAGGCTGCGTTGGACCGGGCTATCGAGATGCGTACGGAAGCGGAGGAAGCCTACCAGCAGGCCGAAACCAGGTCGCGACGCACAGCGGCCACTGCCTTGAAGAAGGCCAGGCGGGCTGCGGCATGACGCCACGACGAATTGACGAGTTGACGAATTGACGAATTGACGAATTGACGAATTGACGAACTTGGGCTGACGATCCGTCCAAATGCTCTTGAATTCTGACGGATTCGGTCTTTCTTTCGTTCTTGCGGCTTCCTAGACTGGTGGGTAACCCCTAGGAGGCACAGTCATGCGTATTACCCTGCTCGGCGCCGGTCACATCGGCCACACCATTTCCAGCCTGCTCGGCGACTGCGGCGACTACGAAGTCACCGTGGTGGACCGCAGTGAAGAAGCGCTGTCAAAAATTTCCACAGGCGAGCGCGTGCGCACGCACGTGGCCGACACCAGCAGCGAGCCCATTCTTCTGAGCGCACTGCAAGGCCAGGACGCCGTCATCAACGCCTTGCCTTATCACCTGGCCACGTTGGCGGCATCGGCGGCCCTGGAAAGCAAGTGCCACTACTTCGACCTGACCGAGGACGTCGCCGCGACGCGCGCCATTCAGGACATGGCTGCGGGAGCCCAGACCGCCTTCATGCCGCAATGCGGCCTGGCGCCAGGCTTCATCGGCATCGTCGCGCACCACCTGGCACAGAAATTCGACAGCCTGCTGGAAGTGAAGATGCGCGTGGGCGCCTTGCCTGCCTTTCCCACCAACGCGCTGAAATACAACCTCACTTGGTCGGTGGACGGCCTCATTAACGAATACTGCCACCCCTGCGAAGCCATCCGCGAAGGCCGCAACATCGAAGTGCTGCCCCTGGAAGGCCTGGAACACTTCAGCCTGGACGGCACCGAATACGAGGCCTTCAACACCAGCGGCGGTCTGGGCACGCTGACTGAAACACTGCGCGGCCGCGTGCAGACGCTGGACTACAAGAGCGTGCGCTACCCCGGCCATCAGGCGCTGATGAAACTGCTGCTGGAAGACCTGCAACTGAACCAGGACCCGGAGACGCTGAAAACCATCATGCGCAAGAGCATCCCCAGCACCATGCAAGACGTGGTGCTGGTCTTCGTCACCGTCAGTGGCATGAAGGGCGGGGCCCTGGTGCAGGAAGTTTTCGCACGCAAGATCTTCGCCGACCGCAGCGAAGCGCATCCGCTGTCTGCCATCCAGATCACCACGGCGGCCGGCATTTGCGCGGCGGTGGATCTGTTCCGCGAAGGCGCCTTGCCGCAGCAGGGCTTCATCCGCCAGGAGCAGGTGGCCTTGCCCGCCTTCCTGGCCAACCGCTTTGGCAATGCCTATCAGCAAAGCCGGCAGGTCGAGAGCATCGGCTGAGCTTGCAGGTCAGGGCGCCGAACAAGGCATAGGACACTCCAGGGCATGAAATCACCTGTGCCCCTGGATGTCGACACCCTGTGGCAACTGCAACGGCTGGGCCCGCCCAGCCTGTCGCCCGATGGCGCGTTTGCAGTCTGTTCGTTGGCCAGTTTTTCGGTGGACAACAACAACAGCAGCAGCGCGCTGTGGCTGTTGCCCACCAGTGCCGCACCTGCGCGCGCCGCGCGCCGGCTCACGCATTGCGGCGAGAAAGACGGCCAGCCCGCCTGGTCGCCAAGCGGCGACCAGATCGCCTTCGTTGCCAAGCGCGAACAGGGCGGGAAGAAGGACGCCACACCGCAGCTCTACAGTCTGGCCGCTGCAGGTGGAGAAGCTGTTCGCCGCAGCGACTTTGCGCCCGGCATCGAGTCATTCAAGTGGCTGCCCGATGGCCGTGGCATCGTCTTTTCCGCCTGGGTCTGGCCGCAGCTGAAAGGTGCTGCGGCACAGCGCAAGGCGCACAAGGAAAACGCCGAGCGCAAGGACAGCGGCTACGCCACCAGCGAAGCTTTCTACCGCTACTGGGACAGCAACCTGCCGCAAGGCCGCGTGCTGCACCTGCTGCTGCTGGATATCCACAGCGGCCGCATCACTGACCTGTTTGAAGGCACCGCGCTGGAATTGCCGCGCGCTGACAGCGGTTCTGGCAGCTTCGACATTCATCCCAACGGCCGGTTTCTGGCTTTCGAGCACGACCCGTCGCCCGTGCCTGTGCTGGGCAACCGGCATGTGGTTTCTGAAATCGACCTGCGCAGCCGCACCGTGACCCCGCTGGCCGTGCACAGGGTCTTCGACATCGGCTCGCCGAGCTACAGCCCCGACGGACTGCAGGTGGCCTTGATCGCTGCAGAAGTCGGCGCGCAAGGGCAGCACCACACGGCACCGGCCCGGCTGGCGGTGGTGCAGCGGGGCCAGCCGTTCAAGCCCGCCAGCGTGCGCACGGCGGCCTGGGACTTCGAGGTCAACGCGCCGCTGCGCTGGGCTGCAGACGGCCAAAGCCTGTTCTTCACTGCCGAGGACCGAGGCCGCTGCCCGTTGTGGCGCTGGCCGCTGGCCGGGGGCGCACCTGCAACGGTGGTGCCTGGCGGCTGGGTGCAGGGCTTCGACCTGGCAGGCGAAGTGATCGTCACCGTAGCTGACGCGCATTCGCACCCAGCGCGCCTGCATGCGCACCGCACAGGCACCGCGCCGCTGCGCCTGGAACGCTTCAACGATGCCGCGCTGGCCGCAGTGGCTTGGGGCGAGGTCAGGGAAGTCACCGTTACTGGCGCGCAGCAGGCGCCCGTGCAACTGTGGCTGACCTTTCCGCCGGGCTTCGACAAGCGCAAAAAGCATGCGTTGCTGCAGGTCATCCACGGCGGCCCGCATGCGGCTGCTGGCGACACCTTTTCGTACCGCTGGAACCCCCATGTGCTGGCGCGCCAGGGGCAGGTGGTGGCGCAGGTGAACTACCACGGCTCCAGCGGCTTTGGCTTCGACTTCAAGCACAGCCTGGTCGGCCGCCAGGGTGAACTGGAACTGCAAGACATCGAAGCCGCCACCGACTGGTTGCTGGCCCAGCCCTGGGCTGACAAGCAGCGCGTGTTTGCCAGCGGCGGCAGCTATGGCGGCTTTCTGGTGGCGTGGATGAACGGCCACCTGCCGGTCGGCCAAAGCCGTTATCGCGCGTATGTCTGCCACGCCGGCGTGTTCGACCGCGTGGCCACGTTCAGCGCCGATTCCTACCCCGTGCGGCCCAGGGACCTGGCCGCCCGCTATTGGGAAGACATGCCGCAGGTGCTGGCGCAAAGCCCGCATGCCTTTGCTGCGCAGATGCGCACGCCCACTCTCGTCATCCACGGCGCGAAAGATTTCCGCGTGCCCGACTGCAATGGCCTGGCTTACTACAACACGCTCAAGGCCCTGGGCGTGGACGCGCGGCTGCTTTGGTTCCCGGACGAAAACCATTGGGTACTGAAGCCGCGCAATTCGGTGCAGTGGTACTTCGAGTTCCAGCAATGGCTGGCGGATCACGACCTGCCGACGCGGAAGAAGACTTGAACGGCGAGCAAAGTGCCTTCGACGCCGCCATCGTCGACCTGGACGGCACCATGATCGACACCGTCGGCGACTTCGAAGTCGCCTTGCGTCTGGCACTGGCCGATCTGGACCAGCCGCCGGTAGATCGGGCATTCATCGTGCGCACGGTGGGCAAAGGCTCAGAGCACCTGATCGCCAGCGCGCTGCAGAAAGTGGGCGCGCCAGCCAGCCTGTACGACCGAGCCTGGCAGCGTTATCAGCACCACTACCTGGCTATCAACGGCCAGCATTCGGCGGTCTATCCTGGCGTGGTCGAAGGTTTGGCTGCGCTGAAGGCGCTGGGCTTGCGCCTGGCCTGCCTGACGAACAAGCCGCAAGCTTTCGCTGTGCCACTGCTGGCGCAAAAAAGCCTGGCGGACTTTTTCGACCCCGTGTTTGGCGGTGATGCCTTTGCCCGCAAGAAGCCCGACCCCTTGCCGCTGCTGGAAACCTGCAAAGCCATGGGCACCGAGCCAGCGCGCACGCTGATGGTGGGCGACTCGCGCAACGACGCCGAAGCCGCTCGCGCTGCGGGTTGCCCAGTGGTGCTGGTCAGTTATGGCTACAACCACGGCGAGCCGGCAGCGAGCGCCCGGCCCAATGCCGTGATCGACAGTCTGGCTGAACTGCCGGCCTGGCTGGGCCGCCGCTGAAGTTTTAGGTGGAAGAAGCTCGACTTCGAGCCCAGCGGCCGTGCAACGATTCAGCTGCGACGACGACGGGAGACGAAGCCGGCGCCGCCCAGGGCCAGCACCACCAGCGCCAGGCTGGTGGGCTCAGGGACGGCATTGCGTTGCCAGATCAATTGGTCTTGTTGCGTGGCCGACTGCAGCACAAACAGGCTGTAACCGACTGCAGACCCTGCGTTGGCGATCAGGGTGTTTGCATTCGTAAAACCGGATGCGCTGGCGGTCGTGAACGGGCTGACGTCACTGAAGTTGGTCAAGCGAGCAGCCGAGTTTGTGCCGGACGTGTTGTAAACCGTGTCCCATACCGCCAATTGCAGCGCAGTGGATTGGTCATCCCTGAAGTTGGCTTGCGCAGACGCCATCAAGCCTGTGTTGTTGGCGTGACTGATCAGGTTCGTCAACTTTGTCGCAACGTTGGGATTGCTGGCGAAATAGGTGCTGGCAGCAACGATGCTGTAATTATCTTTGTACTTGGTAGAGAGTTGGATGAATTGAGTCAGCTCCACGCAGTAGGACTCGAACGTGCCATTGAAGCCCGAAAAGCCGCTCAGTTTGATGTTGAATGCGCCAGCTTGGCCATTGAAGTGGACCACGGGTGTCGCGAGCTTGACGTCGACCGTGTTGCCACCGCCGTGGGCCCAGCCATTGAATTGCACCGCACCCGCCTGAGCGGCCAAACCGGTGGCGAGCAGCGCAGCAGCGCAAATGGTTCGAATGAAGTACTTCATGGTAATTTCCTGACGACTCGATGTGGCGCGGCCGAAACGTTTCAACCGATGCGAGAAGCTTATGGGCCCGGTGTCGCGCCAGGCATCCCGCGAGTCGGGGAAACCCCTGGACCAAGTGCCAAGCAAGTCACGAGACCGGTCTTCACATCCAGCGTTGCGGTCTGCGCGCCGATCAGGTCAGCGCCTGGATGAAGCGCTGCGGCTCATCAATGCCCAGAGCGATTTCTTCCAGTTCACGCTCGCCCCAGGGGAATTGAACGCGTGTGCCAGCGCAAAGCCGCAAGCGCAGGTTGGCGCGGCCCATGCCTTCCAGGCGCAGAACCGTTTTCGCACGCGGCAGCGTAGTCTTGCGGTCGATGATCTCGGCGCTCAGCACCGCTGCGCGCGGCAGCGCGAAGTCGATCAGCAGGCCGTAGCGCACATGCAGCGCATCCGTGTCGATGCTGACCGGGCGCCACAGCGTGGCGCGGTACTCGGCCAGCAGGAACAACCAGCCGTAAACGCTGATGGCCGTGACCACCCAGGCCACCGTGACGCCGAAGCCCAGGTGCAACAGCAGGTGCATGACGGGCAGTTCAGCCGCCATCAAGATCACAAAAGCCTGCTGGTTGCTGGCATTGCCATGCTGGCGGTGCACGCTGAAGTGCTGGCTGCCCACGAAGGCTGCAGCCACGGGCCGGCGCATCAAGGCGTAGATCCACAGCCGCGCTTCGACCTGCATCCAGCGCCCGGCAATGCCTGCGCCAAAGGCTCGCTGCACTGCCTGCCCTGCAGCAACCTCGGCGTTGATGTCACCCGCCTTGCGCCAGACGTGTCGAACGATGCCGCTCAACAGCCACAGCTCAGCGGCTGCCACCAGCCCCAGGGCCAGCCAGCGCAGATCGCCCAGCATCGACCAAAGCACATCGCCTTCTGGCGCCAGCCATCGCCCCACCAAAAAGCCGCCGCCGGCTATGGCCAGCGCTGCAGGCCAGCGGCTGCGCCACTCGCGCCGCTTCAGCAGCACCCACACGATGGGCAGCACCAGCAACAGGTCGATGGCCATGGCCCAGGTGGGCGGCGGGCCGCCGGGCACGGTGACGTGGCCCCCCATGACGACGGTGTAGGCCGCCACCATCAGCAGCGATCCGGCAATGAAGGCTGCGGTCCTGCTGTCGGGTTTGCGGCGTGGGCTGATCACGGTGATTTTTCGGAGTGGCACGTTGCGCGCAGAGCTTCTCACGGCGCGGGGCTGGGAACAAGCGCGCGTCAGCGCTGGTTCGGCGTCAGGTTGGCGTTCAATGGCCCTTCTCATAACAAGCCCAATCCAGGTGGGGCCGTTCGCGGGGCGATACCGTCCAGCACCTCTTCTCCGCCTACAAGCAGCTGCCCCATGGACGCCATCTCCCCGTACCACCTGAAGCCCTGGTTGGCCCAGTACGGCAGCGCTGTACCGGCAACATTGCCAGCGCCCCGGGCCCAGAGCCTGGCCGCCATGGCAGAAGCCGCAGCCACGCGCCACGCCAAGCGCACGGCCTTCACCTGCGTGCTGCCCAACGGCATGTACGGCAACCTCAGCTACGCGCAGGTGCAGGCCATGAGCGACCAGTTCGCCCATTACCTGCGCCGCGCGGTGGGCCTGCAGGCAGGCGACCGCGTGGCGCTGCAGATGCCCAATTGCCTGGGCTACCCCGTCGTGCTGCTGGGTGTGCTGAAAGCCGGTTGCGTGGCCGTGAATACCAACCCGCTCTACACGGCACGCGAGATGAACCACCAGTTCGTCGACAGCGGCGCCAAGGTACTGGTCATCGTGGATCTGTTTGCCGACAAGCTGGCAGAAGCGCTGGCAGGCACCGCCGTCAAGCAGGTGGTACTGACCAAGGTGACCGACTTCTTCCCGTCGCTGGTGGGCGGCATTGCCCACGCGGTGATGAAGCACTGGAACCGTGTCGTGCCCGGCCACAGCGTGCAAGATGCGCACACGCTGCCGGCGGCGCTGAAGAAAGGCGCGGCAGCGGCTGGCCGTACATCAGTAGGTTCAGGAGCTTCAGGAGGTTCAGGAACTTCAAGCAATTCAAGCACCGCTGCCTACACCCAGGCCCTGACGCATGACAGCCTGGCGCTGCTGCAATACACCGGCGGCACCACGGGTGTGGCCAAGGGCGCCGAGCTGACCCACGGCAACCTGCTGTGGAACATGGCGCAGATGCGCGCCATGGCCGGCAGCCGCATCATCGAAGGCGAAGAGGTGGTGCTGACCGCGCTGCCGCTCTATCACATCTTCGCTTTCACGGTGAACTTCCTGTGCATGTTCGACGCTGGCGCGCGCAACGTGCTGGTGCCCAGCCCGCGCCCGGTGCAGAACCTGCAGCGCGCCATCGAGAACTACCGCATCACGTGGATGACGGGCGTGAATACGCTCTACAACGCGCTGCTCAATGAAGAGTGGTTCACCGCTTATCCGCCGCGCCATTTGAAGGCCGCAGGCGGCGGCGGCGCGGCCATGCACCACGCCGTGGTCGAGCGCTTCGAGAAGGTCACGGGCGCGCCATTGGCCGAAGGCTATGGCCTGACGGAATGCGCGCCGGTGGTGTGCTTTCAGCCCATGCACGGCCCGCGTGTGAAAGACAGCATCGGCATCCCCGTGCCTTCCACCGATGTCTGCCTGCTCGACGACGCCGGCCATCCCGTGGCATTGGGCCAACCGGGCGAACTGTGCGTGCGCGGCCCGCAGGTCATGCGCGGCTACTGGCAGCGGCCAAACGATACGGCCGAGATCATCCGCAACGGCTGGCTGCACACCGGCGACATCGCCGTGATGACGGCCGACGGCACCTTCCGCATCGTCGACCGCAAGAAAGACATGGTGCTGGTCAGCGGCTTCAACGTCTACCCCAACGAGATCGAAGACTCGCTTTCGCGCCACGAAGCGGTGATGGAAGCGGCCGTCATCGGCCTGCCCGACAGCAAGACCGGTGAAGCGGTGCATGCCTATGTGGTGCTGCGCGAAGAGATGGTGGGCAAGGTGACTGAGGCCGAGCTGTTGGCCCACTGCAAGACGCTGCTGACGGGCTACAAGGTTCCGCTGCGCGTGAAGTTCCGCAGCGAGTTGCCCAAGACACCCGTGGGCAAGATTCTGCGCAAAGACCTGCGCAATGAAGCCTTGAAGAAGAACTGAATGCCCAAGCCAGCGAAAGTAAAGCAAGCATCCCAAGGAACACGACCATGTTGAGCGAAACCGAAACCCGCCTGTTGGGCGTGATGATGATGATCATCATGCTGGGCATGGGTGCCAGCCTGACCTTCAAAGACTTCGCCATCGCCCTGCGCAAGCCCGTGGGCGTGCTGGTGGGGCTGACCTGTCAATACGGGCTGATGCCGCTGCTGGCCTATCTGCTGGCCAAGGCGCTTGCATTGCCGCCAGCTTATGCCGTGGGTTTGATCCTGATGGGCTGCATGCCCGGCGGCACCACCAGCAACATCTTCGCCTACTTCAGCAAAAGCCAGCTCAGCCTGTCGATCCTGATGACGATGAGCTCCACCCTGGTGGCCATCCTGATGGTGCCATTGACGCTGGCCTTCTACAGCAGCGGCATCGAAGGCCAGTGGCAGGTGCCGCGCGAAAACGTGATTCAGGTGCTGTTCGTGCTGCTGGTGCCCACGGTCATCGGCATTGCGCTGCGCAAGTGGAATGCCAATGCCGGCGCCTTGGTTGAGATGATCGGCGGCTTGCTGGGCGTGCTGGTGATCCTGTTCCTGGTGGTGAGCTGGGTGCCGCGTAACTGGCAGTTGTTGCTGACCACGGGTTTTCCGGTTTACATCGGCAGCATTGCGCTGGGCTTGGCAGGGTTCACCTTGGGCTATGCGCTGGCCCGCCTGTTCAAGCAGGACGCCCGGCGCGCACGCACCATTGCGCTGGAAACCGGCATCCAGAACGGCCCGCTGGCGGTGCTGATCATCACGCTCAGCATGGCCACCACCATGCAGCAAGAGGTGCTGCTGATCCCGGTGCTCTACTCGCTTTTCATCGTGCTCAGCAGCAGCGTGGTCACGCTGTTCTTTCGCCGATGGGCCACCCGCGAAGCGCTGGCACGCGACCGCATGAAGGCGGGTGCGCTGGTGGGGAGCTGAGTACAGACGGTTGCGGGTTGCGGGCGAAAGGTCCACAGGCTCGCAAGAGGCAGCGAAGTCAATCGCACAGGGCTGCGATTCAGCGCCTCTCCAGACGGGTGTTCCAGTTCGCCCTTGGGTGCCGCGCAACGAGTGTCTGTGCGCATGCCGTGGACGGGGGTCTTGGCTCCTAGAATCCCACCACCATGCAAAGCCCCGACGCTCCATCACACAGCAGCCACGTGCATACCGTTCCGCTGTATGTGGACATGGACGGCACACTCACCCCGAGCGACACGCTGTATGAATCGGTGATGCTGTTTGTGCGCAGCAGCCCGCTGAATGTGCTGCGTTTGCTGGCGTGGCTGTTTCTCGGCAAGGCGGGCTTCAAACAGCGGCTGGCCGACGCGGTGCGGCCCGAACCGGCGCGGCTGCCCTACCGCGAAGACTTTCTGCAATTTCTGCGCGGCGAACACGCGCGCGGTCGGCCGCTGGTGCTGGCCAGTGCCGCCGACGCCCGCATCGTGCGCGAAGTGGCAGAACACATCGGCGTGTTCAGCGACACACTGGGCACCGAGGGCGGGCCGAACCTGAGCCGCGAGCGCAAGCGTGAAGCGATCGCCGCCCACGCGTTGGCCGCCGGCCACACCCAGTGGGCCTACGCGGGCAACAGCGCCGACGATCTGGCGGTTTGGCAGGGCAGCGCCCAGGCGGTGGCGGTCAACACCCCGGCCCCTGTGCTACGCCAGTTGCGCCAGCAGCACCCCCACGCGCAGGTGTTCGAACGCCAGCCGCTGCGCCTGCGCACCGTGCTGCGCGCGATCCGGCTCAAGCAATGGGCCAAGAACGCACTGCTGTTTGTCCCGCTGTTGGCGGCCCACGCCACCGCTGCACAAGCCTGGGGCGCGGTGGCGCTGGGCTTTTTGGCCTTCGGGCTGTGCGCCTCGGCCACCTATCTGTTCAACGATCTGCTCGATCTGCCGAGCGACCGGGTGCACCGCATCAAGCGGCTACGCCCGCTGGCGGCGGGCACCTTGTCCATTCCAGCTGCGGTGGGTTTGGGCGCAGCGATGCTGGTGCTGGCGTTTGCGCTCGCGCTGGCCGTGTCGCTCGGCTTTGCCGCCATGCTGCTGCTCTACACCGCGATCACGCTGGCTTACTCGATGCGGCTCAAGCGCCTGCCACTGGTCGACGTGCTGGTGCTGGCCGCGCTCTACACGCTGCGCATCGGCGCTGGCGCGGTGGCGGCGCAGGTAATGCCTTCCAACTGGCTGCTGGCGATCTCGGTCTTCCTGTTCCTGAGTCTGGCGTTGGTCAAGCGCTGCGCCGAGCTGGAAGAAATTATGGCCGAGGAACACGCCAAGCTGGCGCCCGGGCGCGGCTATCAGCCGCGCGACCTGCCCACGCTGCGCGGCATGGGCATGTCCAGCGGTTTTCTGTCGGTGATGGTGCTCACGCTCTACATCGACAGCCAGAACGGGCGTGCGCAATACGCTGCGCCCGAGTGGCTGTGGGCGGGCGCGCCGCTGCTGCTGCTGTGGATCATGCGCATCTGGCTCAAGACGGGGCGGCGCGAGCTGCATGGTGAAGACCCGTTGCAGTTTGCGCTGCGCGATCGTTTCAGCTGGCTGACAGTTGCGTTGCTGGCCGGTGTGGGTCTGCTGGCCAGCGTCGGAGTGACGCTGTGAAATCGATCGCGCTGGCTTTGGCCGTTTTTTGTGTGCTGCTGTCCTCGGCGGCGCAGATCGCGATGAAGCGCGGCATGGGCGCGCCAGCGGGCGGGGACCTGACCAGCACCTACGGGCATGCGCTCACCAGCCCGCTGGTGTGGCTCGGTCTGGTGCTTTATGGCACCAGCGCGGTGCTCTGGCTGTGGGTGTTGTCCCGCCTGCCCGTGAGCCTGGCCTACCCGCTGGTGAGCCTGGGTTTTGTGGTGACGATGGCAGTCGGCGTGGTCTGGCTGGGTGAGCCGTTTTCCTGGGTGCGGGTGGCGGCCTATGCGCTGATTGTGGCGGGCGTCATCTTGCTCGCCCTGGATGCTTGAAAGTAAGTAC